>CALMVI010000062.1 GCA_937873095.1 uncultured Acetobacteraceae bacterium
CCCCAGATGCCGCCGCACTGAGCCGGCGGCTGGCCGCGCTGGCTGTGGCGACTCCGGACGTGTTCTGACTCCGGACACAGGACGTCGGCGATCCGGACACCTGGCGCAGGGTTTTCGGACCGCCACCAGTCAGATCAGCGCCTCGCCCGGGTGGCACGCCGGCTGCACCGGGACGCTGGCGAGTGTCGGCACACCGTCCGGCGTCGAGGGGACCCGAGCCATCAGATCGTTGCGCGCTCGCCTGGCGGCCGTTCTGCTCCTGTCGGTTGCGGCGTCGGTGGCGGTTGCGGTGCTGATGGTGCAGCTCTACGCGCACTCGTCGACGCAGAGCTTCGCCCGGGCGAGGGATCAGGTGAGCGGCGCGTGCGAGGACATCCGCGCTGCCTGGCGCTACTATGGCAGCGGCTGGACCGGCCCTGCGACGGCAGTCGCGGATGCGGGTTTCCGGGCCGATCTGCGCGCCGTGCTCGCCACCGCGCTGGACGGGCAAGCCGGGATCGTGGGCGGCATCTGGCAGCCGGACCGTGGCCTGCTGGCGAGCCTGCCTGCCGACCCGTCCCGACTGCCGCCGACGCCGGCCTGGCGCGCGGCTGCGGCGGCGTCGGCCGAACGGGACGAGGACGCTGCCGTCCAGGCGGCGGAGGCTGGCGATCCGGTCGTCGTCGCCGCCTGCAGGCTCGGCGGGCCGGTCCCGAAGCTTGTCGCCTGGGCGGCCCGCCGCCTCCAGAGCGGCACCGGGCTGACCGAGATGCGGCTGGGCCTGGTCGTGCTGCTGGCCCTGGTCGTCGGCATGGCCGTGATGCTGTCCTGGCTGATTGCGTCGTGGTCGCGGCATGTCGGCCGTATCGAGACGGCGTTGGCCGGCTACGCCGCTGGTGGTGACCGCGCCCTGCCGCTTCTGCCGGCGACCGGCGAGTGGGAGCTCGACCGCATCGTGGCGGCGCTGAACATGGCGAGCGAGCGGCTGGACGCGGCGCAGCGCGAGTCCTCCGCGCTGGCCGTTCGCGTCGCCGCGTCCGAGCGGCTGGCGGCGCTGGGGCGGGTGGCGGCCGGCATGGCGCACGAGATACGCAACCCGATCGCGGCGATGCGCCTGCGGGCGGAGAACGCCCTGGCCGGCGACGACCAGCGCCGCCGCGCCGCACTCGGCACCATATTGGAGCAGGTCTTCCGCCTCGACCGGCTGATCACCGAGCTGCTTGCGATGACCCAGGGGCGCGCGCCGGAACCGGTGGCGCTGGACCTGGCCGACGTCCTGCGCAGGACCGTGCGCGAGTACGAGGCCGCGGCAGAACGGCGACAGGTCGAGCTGAGCGTGGACGCACCCGCCGGGACGATGGTGTATCTGGACCCCGCGATGATCGGACGGGCCGTCGGCAACCTCGTGCAGAACGCCATCGATGCAGCGCCCGTCGGTGGGCATGTGGTGGTCGCAGGCGACGCGACCGCCGACAGGATCGTCGTGAGCGTCAGCGATGACGGGCCAGGCATCGGCGGTGGCCTGCGCGCGCGCCTGTTCGAACCTTTCGTGACCGGCAGGGCCGACGGCATCGGCCTTGGTCTGGCCATCGCGCGCGAACTGGCGAGCTCGCATGGCGGCACCCTCGAGCTGCGCGACAGCGACGCGGGCGCGTGTTTCGTCATCGAACTGCCGGGGGAACGCGTGTGCCGGTGATATTGGTCGTGGACGACGACGACGGCCTGCGCGAGAGCATGGCCGAAACGCTCGCCGACCTCGGCTGCCAGGTCGAACAGGCGGCGGACGGGGAGAGGGCGCTGCGGCGTCTTGCCCGCGGCCGCATCGACGCCGTGCTGCTGGACCTGCGCATGCCCGGGCTGGACGGGCTGGAGGTGCTGCGGCGCATGAGAAGCCAGCAGGGCGCGGGCCCGCCCGTGCCGGTTGCCGTGCTGACCGCTGTGGCGACCGCCGGCAACACGATCGAGGCCATGCGGCTGGGCGCCGTGGACCACCTGACCAAACCCGTGGGACGCGGGGACCTGGCGGCGCTGATCGGACGCATGCTGCCGGGCTCCGGGCCGGCGCCCGCCGGGGCGGCCGTGAGCGCCGAGGACGATCTGGTCGGCGCGTCGCCCGCCATGCGAGAGGTGCAAAAAGCCATCGGCATGCTGGCCGACAGCGATGCCACCGTGCTGGTGACGGGGGAGACCGGCACGGGCAAGGAAGTCGTGGCGCAGGCCATCCACCGCCACGGCCGCCGTGCGCCGAAACCGTTCGTGGCCGTCAACTGCGCGGCAATCCCGTCCGAACTCCTGGAAAGCCAGCTGTTCGGCCATGCGCGCGGCGCCTTCACCGGGGCCGTCGGTGACCGTCTCGGCTCGTTCCGTGAGGCCGACCGCGGCACGCTGTTCCTCGACGAGATCGGCGACATGAGCCTGCCGATGCAGGCGAAGCTGCTGCGCGTCCTGCAGGAGCGGGTCGTCATGCCGGTCGGCGGACGCGGCGTGCCCGTCGATGTCAGGATCATCGCGGCCACCCATCGCGACCTGCTGTCCCTGGTGCACGAAGGACGCTTCCGGGAAGACCTGTTCTACAGGTTGCGCGTGGTGCCGGTGCACCTGCCGGCGCTGCGAGAGCGCCTGTCCGACATCGTGCAGCTGGCCGACCATTTCCTGGCGAAAGCCACGGCGTCGGCCATGGCGAAGCGGCTTTCGCCCGAGGCCGCCGTGCTGTTGCTCGCGCATCCCTGGCCCGGCAACGTGCGCGAACTGCGCAACGCCATGGAGCGGGCGGCAGCTCTGGCCAGGAGCCACGTCGTCACAGCGGAGGATCTCGCTTTCCTCACGCCGCACGCCAAGGCCGAAGACAGCCACGCCGATGCAGCGACGTCGGCGAGCTGGCTGGACGGCGACCTGCCGACCGCTGTCGCGCGGCTGGAACGCGCCATGATCCAGAAGGCGCTCGCCGCGGCAAACGGCAACCGCGCGGAAGCCGCGCGCCGGCTCAACATCCATCGCCAGATGCTCTACGAGAAAATCCGCCGTTTCGACCTGGGTGCGTCCGCGAACCAGACGGACGATGTCGGTGCCGCAGACACGCTGAACCCGGGCAAGTAGCGTAACCACCTGATAAAGATCAGGTGCGCTGCTGGCATGGGACTTGCCATTCAACACGGCGGGTCATCCCGGCCCGGTGATGGAGTCCTATGATGTCGTTCGCGAAACTCGCAGTCCTGTCCGCCGCTCTTTCAATTCCTTCCGGTCTTGCCCTCGCGCAGCAAACCCTCTCCGGCGCGCCGCCATCCGTTGACGTGACGATCGCGATCCCGTCCGGCGATCTCGTTGCACAATCGGCTGAAAGCCGGGCGGCTCTCGATCACCGGGTCGTCGCCGCAGCGAGCCGCCTGTGCACGCAGGCTGTGGGGCCGGCGTTCGGTGACGCATGGGACGCGTGCCGCCGCGAGGCGATCAGAGACGCCCGCCAGCAGATCCAAGCCGTCATGGTCGCGGCCGACCGCCGCGTGCGTCTGGCCAGCGCGGACCGCCGTTGATCAGAGCGCTGCCGGCACGATCGCATCAGGTGTCGGCACGCAGCCGGGCTCTCCTCCCTCGACCGACCGTATCGAGGGAGGGGTCCTGCGCAGCTGCTCGCGCCTGGGCGTCCGAAAACCAGACGGGCGTGTCTGGGATACAGACTCACGACGGAGCCCAGCGTCCGGCAACGCAGAACGATTCCAACGGCTTGCATTCTGGCACATGCCTTGCGGTGTCCGAACCCTTCCGGACTCGGAGACGCCTCGTGGAAGCCGCCGATCATCCCGAACACTCCTCGAAAGGACGTAGAATGTCATACGGAAAAGCCGCCCTGCTGGCCGCAACCACGTGGACGGCGGCCAGCATCGCTGCTGCACAGAACCCCACCTTCGACCCGGCGCAACTTCCGGCCGTCACGGGCAAGGTCGCGCAATACACGCTCACGCCACGTGGCGGTGTGGACGGCCTGATCCTGGACGACGGCACCGAGGTGCAGGTTTCGTCCCGCGAGTCGCTGGAACTGGTCTTCGCCATCCGGCCGGGCGACGTCGTGACCGTTCACGGACTGAAAGCGCGCCAGGTACCGATGATCCAGGCGATGTCCATCACGAACGACGCGACGCACCTCACCATCGTCACCCAAGGCGGGCGAGGAGGACGCGACCGGAACGATAACATGCAGGACCAGGGCAAGATAAAGGCCCAGCTGCACGACGAAGACGGCGACGTCGACGGCGTGCTGCTGGAGGACGGCACGACGGTGGACCTGCCCGACCCCGAAGCTGCCCGCATTGCGTCCCAGCTCACGCCTGGCCAGACCATCTACGTGCGCGGCGCCGGCATCAGCAACGCGCTCGGGCGCAACATCGCGGCCGATGTCATCGGACCCGACAAGCAACATGCTTCGGAAATCCAGGGCGCATCCGAAGAGGGCGGCCGCGATCACGGTCGGCACGGTCACGGCGGCCATGGACATGGCGACGACTCCGAGGACCGGTGATGTTCATGGACTTCGACGACCAGCAATCCACTCGTCCGGGGGGTGAACCAGTGCCGGGCCAAGGCGTGCGTGAAGGCTCAACGGCGTGGGCGCGACTGTCGATAGTGCCGCTCATGCGGTTCGACCACGTACCTGTCGTGGATCGACGCTACTGGGCGGCCATCAGCCTGGCCAGCATTTTCGGCTGCAATTCGGGCGACATCATATCCTCTCCCCTGCACTGGAACCACTGGGTCGGGCTGCTGCCCTTGGCGGCCATCCTTGCCGCACTCCTGTATGGGGAACGCCGATCCGCATCGGCGACAGAGGCGTGGTATTGGGCAGTCGTCATCGTGCTGCGGGCGGCCGCGACGAACGTGGCCGACCTGCTGACCCACACTTTCGACTGGCCTTACACCACCACCATCTTCGGGATGTCGTTGCTTCAGGTACTGTTCGTTTTGCCGGTCCTGCCGAGACGTCGAGATCCGGCAGACGATGGCCGTGGCAGGCCTGCTGCAGATCTCTGGTATTGGGCCTCCTTGCTGATGGCGGGCAGTCTGGGCACTGTCATTGGCGATGGCGTGTCGGAACAACTGCATCTCGGCACCGGCGCCGGCACGCTCCTGCTCTCCGCGCTGTCCGCCGTCGTCGTGAGTTCTGGCTACGCGTCGCGCTGGACGTCGAAGGCGTCGTACTGGACGGCGATCGTGGCTATACGGGCGGCGGGAACGACGGCAGGCGACTGGCTGGCATTCCCAGACGACGTGCTTGGTCATAGTCCCGATCTGGGCCTTCCCATCAGCACCGCTTTGACCGGCGCCGTCTTCGTCGGCTTTCTCGTGCGCGTCACCCGACCGGCGAGGCCATTGAGCGTGACCCGCGCCCCCGGCAGTTCGCCGCTTGCCCTTGCGGTTTCTGCAGTCCGCTTTCGGAAAAAACCTCTCCTGTGGTCTTTGATGGCGCTTGCGGGCATCTCCGTCATCTTCTCCACCGAGTTGCCGATCCTGTTCGACAAGACCGGCAACAACCACATGTTCTTCCTCCTGCTGATACGTGACCGCTACCTGTTCGTACCCCACGCACTCGCGGGTGTGCTTGCCATGCTGATCGGGCCCGTGCAGTTCTCCTCTCGGCTACGACGCCGGCGCCCGCACCTGCACTGCTATCTCGGCCGCGCCTACGTCTGCTCGGTGCTGATTTCCAGCCTTACCGCCCTCGCGATCTCTTGGGGCCGTCCTCTTTTTCTGGCAACGATCGTCCAGGCGGGCGCCTGGTTCCTCTGCACGCTCCTGGCCTTCGTCACCGCCAGATACGGCTGCCTGGTGCAGCATCGTCAGTGGATGATCCGTTCTTATGCCGTGACGTTCACGTTCATCACGTTGCGGGTGCTGAACTTCATACCGGCCTACGCCAACATTTCCGACGCCAGCTTCACCCTCGTGGACATCATCGTGACGTTCCTCTCCGTGTCTGGTCCCACCGTGGCCTTCACCTGGCGCGAGATCGCGACCAGACGATCGGCGACACACGCTGCGAACATGTCCGTCAGGACGATGCCAGCCTCGAACTGGCCGTGGAGTCGGTCCTCGGCGGCGGGTCCGTAGAGCCTGCATCCGCTCAGACGAGATCCCGGCCGATGTCTTCGCTCCAGTGCCGCTCGAACACGCATTGGCCGTCCTCGAAGGCGCGCAACCGGCAGGATAGGTGGAAGGCGGCGGCGGCGCTGCGCATCTCGCTGATCGTTTCGGTGTGTGTACGCCAGCCGTCGCGCCCGGTGTCGAGACGCTGGGTCAGGACGTAGCGGGCGGAGAGCGGATCGTCGTCGCGTATGGTGAGGTCGCGCCTGAGGCTGTGGGACATGACCGTGCCGGTCTCGTCCAGGCGGATGACGCCTTCGCCGAACAGCCCGCCGATGCCCTCCGTCACGTAGCTGTTTTCGCCCGTAACGTGGTCCTGCAGCGAGACGCGCCTGACCGTGCCGGGGTCGAGTTGCGTGGCGGGCGCCGGCTCGCCACGCTCGGCGGGCGGAAAACCGGCAGGGACGCCGTCATCCTGCAGCTCCGGCAGGGCAAGGCTGCTCTGCCCGGTCCGGATCGTCAGGGTTGCCCGGCAAGGGGCCGGCCAGATCATCGGCCAGGAGCAGGTGGCGATTGCCAGCCGGATGCGGTGCCCGTGCCGGAAAAGATGGCCGCAGGCGTTCAGCCGGACTGGCACGTCGTAGAACCGTCCGGGCTGCAGCGGCGCGGGATGCTCGTCGCTGTCGCGGCGAGTGAGGTTCAGCACCTGGTAGCTGACGCGCGTGACGCGGCCGTCCGGTGCGCGGTCGGACAGGGTGGCCACCAGATAGGCGACCGGCGCGTCCGCCGATACCGTCACGTCAAGCTGCGGACAGCCCAGCACGGCAAGCTCCCGCTCGAGCGGTGCGGTCTCGAAGACCAGCGCGCCACCGTCGTCGAGGCGCTGGTCGGTCGGGTGTTCGCCAGGGCAGCCGGTGGCCATCCACTCGCCGGCCGCCTTGCCGTGGCTCTGCGGCGAGCAGATCGTGAAGTCCCGGCACGCCGCAGGATGCGCGGCGAGGCTGCCATCGGCCTGAAGGTGCAGGCGCCGGGCCGCGACCGATGGCGAGGGATACTCCTGCACCCCCACCCAGCGTCCAGGCATGTCGGACCTGGTGCCGTCAGGAGCCACGGAGTCCTGGAGGTAGGCGCGCAGCCTCGGCTCGCGCAGCACGCCGGTGTCGCGCCCCTTCAGCCAGTGGTCCCACCAGCGCACCGCCTCGTGCAGGAAGCCGATCGCGGGTCCGGGAACGCCGTCATGCGGGTAGACGTGCCCCCAGGGTCCGATGATGCCGAGACACGGGCCGCCGAGGCCTGCGAGCAGGCGCGGTACCGCGTTGGTGTAGCTGTCCGCCCAGCCGCCGATGGCGAGCACGGGACAGGCGATGGCGGCCCAGTCGGTGCAGACCGAACCGTGCCGCCAGTAGGCGTCGAAGCGCTGGTGCCGCAGCCACAGCGCGGGGAAGAACGGCAATGCGTGCAGCCGTTCGAGCCACTGCGCCCGCCACCCGTCGCCCACGATCTGCGGATCAGGCGGGCGTGCCTGGTAGGCCATCATGATGCTGCCCCACCACAGGTTGTCGTTCAGCAGGCAGCCGCCCATGAAATGGATGTCGTCGGTGTAGCGGCTGTCGGTCGAGTAGACGGTGATGATCGCCTTGAGCGCCGGCGGCCGCCGTGCCGCCACCTGCAGCGCGTTGAAGCCGCCCCAGGATTTTCCCTGCATGCCGACTGCGCCGTCGCACCAGGGCTGGGCGGCGATCCAGGCTATCACCTCGAGCGCGTCCTCCTGTTCCAGCAGCAGGTATTCGTCTGCCAGATGCCCTCCCGAATCTCCTGACCCGCGCATGTCGACCCTGACCGCGGCGTAGCCGTGCTCGGCGTAGTAGCCGTGCATGGCCGCATCGCGCGCGCGCGTGCCGTCGCGCTTGCGGTACGGGATGTATTCCAGGATCGCCGGCGCCGGGCGGTGCGCGCCGGCCGGCAGCCACAGGCGGGCCGCCAGGCGGCAACCGTCCTTGAGCGTGATCCAGACATTCTCTTCGACGCTCACCGTCATGCGCTCACCGTCATGCGCCCACCGTCATGCGCTCATTGGGCCGTCCCATGCCGCGGCGGTCACGCGGCACCTCTCATCTGCCGCGCCAGCCATGGGCAGAACACGGCGAGCGCCAACGCGGCGCCGAAGCTCCAGGCCGCGACGTTGCCGAACAGCGCGGCCAGCGATGCCATGTCGGCCACCTGCGACGAGGCTGACAGCTGGCCCGCCAGGTTGTTGCCGAGGGCGACGGCCAGGAACCAGACGCCCATCACCTGGCCCACGAATCTCGGCGGCGCGAGCTTCGTCATCGAGGAGAGCCCGACCGGCGAGAGGCAGAGGTCGCCGCACTCCTCCAGCAAGTAGGTCAGCAGCAGCGATGTCGGCAGCACCTTGTGACCCGACACGGCCAGCCGCTGGATCGTGGCGACCATCACCAGCGCGCCGAGCCCCAGCAGGCCCAGGCCGGCGGCGAACTTCACCGGCGAGGGCGGATCCCGGCCTTGCCTGCCGAGCACGACCCACAACCGTGCGAAGAGAGGCGCCAGCAGGATGGTGTAGAGCGCGGTCGTGCCCTGCAGCATCCCCGCTGGAATGGTGAGGCCGCCGACGGTGCGCTCGGTGTAGCGCTCGGCGAACAGGTTCATCGACGCGCCGCCCTGTTCGAAGCCGGCGTAGAAGACGGTGTAGGCGGCGAAGAGGGCGATCATCACCACCACCCGCCGCCGTTCGCCGGCCGAAAGCCCGGCTCCCAGCAGCAGATAGAGGAAGTAGCCGCCCGCCGCCAACCCGATCAGCCATGACGACGCGTCGGCCGCCCTGGCCGGGTCGATGCGCAGCCGGCCGGCCACGCACAGGCCGGCCAGCAGCGCCACACCCGCAATCAGCGCGAAGACCGGGCTCCACATCCAGGCCGTCGCGCGCACGGCGCTCGCGGATGGAAGCTGGCTGCGTGCCGACAGGAAGATGCCCAGCCCGACGGCCATGCCCGCGGCTGGCGCGCAGAACGCCGCCCGCCAGCCGAACGCCGCCGCGCAGGCCGGCACCAGCAGGGACCCGAGCAGCGCGCCCACGCTGATGCCGACGTAGAAGATCGAAAACCCTGCGTCGCGGCGCGAGCCGCCGTCCGGGTACAGCCGCGCGACCATGGCGCTGATGTTCGGCTTGAGCAGCCCTACGCCCAGGACGATGACGAGCAGGCCGCAGAAGAAGACGTCCGTGCGCCCCAGCGCCAGCAGCAGGTTGCCCGCCAGGATCAGGCATGCGCCGGCGATCACGGCGCGCTGCGGTCCGATCAGGCGGTCGGCCACCCAGCCGCCGAACAGGGCGAACACGTAGGTGCCCGAGATGTAGAGGCCGTAGATCGAGCTGGCAGTGCGGTCGTCCAGCGCCATGCCGCCGCCGGATGCGCTGCCGACGAAGAACAGGATGAGCACCGCACGCATCCCGTAATAGGTGAAGCGCTCCCACATCTCGGTCAGGAACAGGGTTCTCAGCGCGGCCGGCTGGCCGAGGAAGGTCAGCGCCGACAAGCCGGTCCCACATCATGCGTCCGCGCGCGGGCGGACATCAGACCCGTCCGGCCCCGACGGGCAATGCGTTCACTCCGGCCGTTCCAGCTGCCCGACGCCCTGGGGCGGCGCACTCAGGCGAACGCCCTGCGGCCGTCGTCCCGGGCGACGAGGCGCGGCGTGCTGCCGCTTGCCCCCAGATGCGCCTGCATGCGCTGCTCGTACCAGGCGGCGAACGCCTCGCATTGCCGCTCGGTATGCGGCGAATAGGGGCCTGGGACGTGGACGGGGCTGGCCGCGCCCGATTGTGCAAGCGCCACCAGCGCCGCGTCCTGCCGGTTCGTGGCCTTCCAGACCTCCGTCAGCCGGTCGAGTGTGTAGTCGCGTCCCTCGACCGCGTCGCGATGCACGATCCATTTCGTCCTGAGCAGAGTTTCGGTCGGGGACAGCGGCACGATCATGAAGCACACGGCGTGATCGGCCATCACGTGGTGCCAGCAATTATGGCCCCACAGATGAACGTCGCCGAGATCCGAGCGGGTCAGCCGGCCGAGCTTGAGCGTGCACGCGGCACGCCCGTCGCGCGTCTGCGATTCTCCATCGCCCGCCATCAGCAGGCGCTGCGTGCGGAAATGCGTGGGATGGCCGGTCAGATGCTCGATCGCGGCAGAGGGATGGCCGCCCGCCTCCCACTCCTGTGTCGCCGCCGCGATGCGCGCCTCGTGGCGCTCGGCCTCGGCAAGCTGGCTGGCCGTCAGGCTGGCCGGATCGTAGCCGAAATCATAGGTGACGAAGGATGCGCAGAGCTCCGGATGGCTGGCCGCGCAGTGATAGCATTCGCGGTTGTTCTCGATGACCAGCTTCCAGTTGGCCTGTTCGACCACGTCCTCCTCATGCGCCACCTTGGCGTCATCAAGCCTGTAGGGTGCGAGGCGGGCCGTCATGGCATCGGCTAGGTCGTCGATGTCGGCCGGCGGATCGTCGCGTATGTGGGCGTAGAGCAGGCCGGCGACGTCGCGCAGGTGAACCGGCGTCAGGCCATGCGCCCGCGGGTCGAAGCCCGCGCCCATCTGGCGGGCGGCGACCAGGCGGCCTTCGAGGTCGTAGGCCCAGTGGTGGTAGGGGCACAAGATACGGCGCAGCGTGGCCTGGCCCGGCGCGACCAGCCGAGCGCCGCGATGCCGGCACGCGTTGACGAAGCCGCGCAAAACGCCGTCGGCGCCTCGGACGATCAGCAGGCCGACGCCGGCGACATCGAGCGCCAGCGCGCTGCCGGGCTGCGGCAGTTCGCAGGCAAGGCCCACGAAAATCCAGTGCCGCCGGAAGATGATCTCCAGTTCGGCGTCGAACAGGCCGGGATCGGCGTAGACCGCAGGCGGGAAACCATGGCCAGGCACGCGGCTGCCGAGCAAGGCCCTGATCGATGCAGGCGCGTCGTGGCGCATGGCGAAAGACTCTCACCGGGATGAAGGGGAACGATGTGTCGCATCCGGCGGCACGCCGGCTCAACGGCACAAAATAGCGCGCCAGCGATAACACGCGATCATGCAAGAGGGGCATGCAAGCAGGGCAAGCAAGCAGGGCAAGCGGGCGTGGAGCGGTGTCTCATGCCTCCTCATCGAACTTCTCGGCCAGCCAGGTCACGAACGCGTCTGCGGCGGCGTTGTGGCGCGGACGGAGCGGCCGCACGGCATTGAACCTGCTGGCGACCCTGACGCGCCTGCCGATCTGGCGCAGCTGGCCGCTGGCGAGCGCGTCGCGGGTGATCAGGTTCCAGCCGAGCACGACGCCCTGCCCGCCGACCGCGGCTGCGACGGCGTCGGCATAGCGGTTGAACTGCAGCACGGCGCGCGGCGTGCGCCGGCCCAGCCCCGCCTGCTCCGACCAGTCGGCCCACCGCATCCAGCTCGGGTCGGGTGCGGCGTGCTCGATCAACGGCATGTCCAGCAGGGCGGACGTGGCCGCCGGCACGCCCATGCGCTGCGCCAGCGAGGGCGCGCAGACCGGGAAGAACTCCGCCTGGCAGGCCGCCACCGACACGCCGTCGGCGAACGGGGCCTCGCCGAAACGGACCAGCACGTCCACCTCGCCCGATCCGAGCGCCACCGGCTCGTCCTGGGAGACGACCCGCATCGTGACGCCCGGATGGCGGGTGCGGAAATCCGACAGCCTGGGCATCAGCCAGAAATAGGACATGGCCAGCGTGGCCCCGACCGTCACCGACCGCCCGGGCTTCTGCCGCACCGATTCGACAGCCTCGCGCATCGAATGCAGCGCGCCGCTGATCGTGGCGCCCAGCATGGCGCCGGCGGAGGTCGGCTCCACGCGGCGGTGCCGCCGCACGAACAGACGCTGTTCCAGGTCGGCCTCCAGCGCATGGATCTGACGGCTGACCGCCGCCTGGGTGACGTTGAGTTCGAGCGCCGCGGCGGTGAAGCTTCCGAGCCTGACCGCTGCCTCCAGCGTCACGAGCGCGTTCACCGAGGGGATGCTGCGCTTGAAGTAGGACATGCCCGCCCCCGTCATCTGGGATGGGAAAGGAAGGCCCGGTTTTCCAAAAAAGGGAACAGAAATCTGTTCTGCCCCCTTTCGGCGGTCCGGGTCACGTCTCGTCCGGCGTCGGCAGGCCGAGCGCCTGCAGGCTGGCGGAGAATCCAAGCAGATGCTGGCGATAGTGCTTCCAGCGGCCGGACGATGTGCCGTAGATCGGGCGGCGGACCTGCGCTGCGCTGGCAGTCAGCGACACGCCGCCATGCGCCTCCACGGCCAGCGCCTCCTCGCGCCAGGTCAGGCCCAGCGCGGCTGCCAGCGCCGCCCCGGTCGCCGAGGGATCGCGCACCAGATCCTCGTAGGCCACCTCCAGGAAGCCTTCGCCCAGCGTGGCGCGCCAATGCCGCATCAGCGCCGCATGTGCCGCCATGTAGGCGGCCAGGTCGTCGAAGCTGTAGGAGTAGGGGTAGGCGGCGCCGAACAAGGTGCGAAACATGGCGAACCCGCTATCGAGCGGCGTGCGCGTGACGTGCACCAGCACGCCGTCGGGCAGGGCGCGCCGGATCGCGCCGGCGTACAGCGCGTTCAGGGGCAGCTTCTCGACCACCGTGATGCCGGGCATGGCGCGGGCCTTGCGTTCATAGGCTCGGCCGACGCCGGCCCAGTCCGCCAGGGCCGCGCGTGCGAACGCGTCGCCGCCGGCCGGCGCCGCGGCGAACAGTGCGCTCGCGAAATTCTCTGTCTCTCCATTGCTGCGCACGCCGGGCAGCGCCGACAGGATGCGTTCCAGCAGCGTGGTGCCGGAACGCGGCAAGCCGACGATGAACACATGCCGCGCGCGCGCTGGACGCTTGCCCGAAGCGGGTTCCGCAAAGCTGGCCGCGATCCGTTGCAGCTTGGCCGTGTCGGTTCCGACGTCGTAGGCGAGGTGGCGCCTGCGGCAGGCGGCGGCGCGGGCGAACCAGCCGAACGCCGCATCGAAGCGCCCGACATCGTCGAGCTCCTTGCCCAGCGCGTAGCCGAGAAACATCGTGGCACGGTCGTCATCCGCCCAACGTGCCGCCAGCGCCTCCAGCTCGGCCACGTGGTTGCGCTGCGGCGTCTGCACCGCCAGTTCGGCGCGCAGCAGGTAGCTCGGGTAATGCAGCGCGTCGCACGCGATCGCCCGGTCGCAGGAGCGTTCGGCGTCGGCCAGCCGGCCCAGGCTGCGCTCGCTGGCGGCCAGATCGTAATGGTGCCGCGCGCTGAGCGGGTCCACGGCCGCGGCCCGGCGGTAGAGCGTGTTGGCGAGCGTGTGGCACGCCATGTCCAGCGCCGCGTAGGCGAGCGCCGCATAGGCCTCTGCGGGGCCCTCCGGCAGGCCCTGCGCCTGCCCGATCGCCGCCTCGGCCGCCGACTGCTCGCCGAGCCGCGACAGGATCAGCGCCACCAGCCCGTGCGACGGCTGGCAGCTGGCCGATCGGCCGGCCGCGCGGCGGGCTGCGACCAGCGCCTCTGCCAGGCGCCCGGCGCGCATCAGGTCGAGCGCCGTGGTGTCCGGCTGCATGCTCAGCCCGGGCGGCGGCGCGGCAGCCCGAACGTCACCGCCTGGTTCAGCGCCAGCAGGGCGAGCGTGGCCAGAGCAGCATCGCGCCAGGAACTGGCGTCGGCGATCGCGCTGACCGTCCAGACCAGGCCGATCGAGCCCAGATTGTTCGTCGCCCAGAACAGGCTGGTGGCGCTGCCGGCACGCGCGGCGCCTGCGGCCTGCTCCAGCATGGTGAGCATCACCGGGATGTTGCCGATCCAGCACACGCCGGCCAGCACGGCGACCGCCTTGCCGGTGCCGGCGTCGGCGGCCATCAGAAGCGGCCAGGTCAGCAGCAGCACCGCCAGCGAGCAGCCGAGCAGCACGGTCCGCGCGCTGACGCCGCGGGTCAGCAGCCAAGGCAGGGCAAAGCTTCCGGCCGCACCCCCCACCATCAGCAGCGCATTGGCCGAACCCGCCGAAGCCATGCTGAGGCCGCGGGCGACCCAGATCGGCTCCAGCACGGTGGAGACCGCGCTGGCGGCACCGCCGAGCAGGAACGACATGCCGAACAGCAGGCAGAGCGTACGGTCGCGCCAGAGCGACCACAGCGAAGCCCCGCCTTGCACCGGCGGCGTGCCGGCGCGCGCGCGCCGGACCAGCGGCAGGCACAGCGCCGAGAGCGCCACGGTGCAGACCGCCACCGCGGTGAACATGCCGGTCAGACCCAGCGCACCGGCCAGGAGCGGTGTTGCGGCCAAGGACGCGCCCAGGCCGGCCAGCAGGCAGGTGACAGCGAGGCCGGTTGCGACAGGCACGTGCCGTGGCTCCAGCCAGTCGACGATGAGCGGCATGGTGGCCGCGGTGATCAGCGAGAAGGACGCCCCCGCGATCGCCTGCGCGAGGGTGAGCAGCCAGAACGGCGCGCCGGGCCGCAGGATGGCGGCCAACGGCGACAGCACGAGGCCGAGGCGGATGGCCACATGGTAGCCGCGCCCATCGACGCAGCGCCCGGCAAGCGGCGCCGACAGCACCGAGCCCGCGGCGAATGCAAGCACGGGCAGGCTCGCCCCCGCGGCACCGAGCCCATACCTGGATGCGACCTCGGTCAGGACGGACGGGATGTTGGCCCAGACGATTTCCGGCACCGCGCCGGCCAGCAGGCCGGCGCCCACGACAAGCAGGGCGCGGCCAGGCGGCGCCTGCATGTCAGAAGACGTAGCCGAGACGCACGCCGACCTCGAGCGGCGGGTTGACCAGGTAGTCGTCGGTCAGGTTGTTGAGCTCGTTGGGCTGCGATGGCGGGGCCAGGATCTCGCGCTTGTTCAGCGCGTTGTCGACGAACAGGGTGGCGCGCCAGGCATCGTGGCGCAACGTCGCCGAAAGGTTCACGATCTTGTAGTCCGACGAGAACTGAACCGAGCTGCTGCCCAAGGTCGGCGCCACATCGAGCGGCTCGGCATTGCGATACACCGCGTTGACGTTGAGGTCGAGGAAGTAGTCCGGCGCGACCTCGGTCCCGTAAGACAGAGACACCTGCAGGCTGTTGCGCGGGCTGCCAGGAAGCTGCTGCCCGCTGCGCCCCGACAGCAGCCCGGGGACGATGACGCCCGCGCCGTTATTGGCGGGCAGCGAGAAGTCGCTGGTCAGCGCCGCCGCGGCGTAGGTGTAGCCGAAGGAGAACGAAAACCCCGGCACCGGCAGGGGCAGCGGGCCCGCCAGCTCGGCCTCGAACCCTTTCGACACGGCGGTGTTGGCGTTGTAGACGCCGACATTGCCGGAGGGCAGGCTGGAGAAGATCTGCGGGTTGCTCCAGTCGATGTAGAAACCCGCCACCGCGTAGGTCATCCCGCCGGCGAGCCGGCCTTTCAGCCCGACCTCGTAATTATTCGTCGAATCGGGCTGGTAGGTGTCCAGGACGGAGCTTTCCTTGAACGGCCCGCTCGACGGTTCCGAGTTCGCACCGCCGCGCCGGAAACCCTGCGACCACAGCGCGTAGACGAATTGCCGGTGCGCGTACTCGTAGGAGGTGTCGAACTTGAAGATGGTCTTCGACGCCGACTGGTTGTGCTGCGTCGCCGGCACCAGGGTCGGGAAGGTGTAGTCCACGTAGAGCTGCGAGTCGGTGAAGCTCTGCTCCAGGTGCCGCAGGCCGAACGTCGCCTGGGCATGCTGCAGGAAATGCCATGTCAGGTCGCCATAGACCGACACGTCGCGGAAGTTCTGGTGGTCGTCGAGGTTGAAGGTGATGTCGCCCGGCGCGACCGCGATGGCGCAGGCCGGCAGGCAGCCCTGTTCGGCGGCGCGCTCCGGCGAACCTGGATCGCCGATGGTCCAGGTGCCCACACGCGAGTCGCTCTGATAGAAAACGCCGACGATGTAGTCGAACGGCTTGTCCGGTCCTGTCTTGGAGACCAGCCTCACCTCCTCTGCCACCGTCGACGAGTTGTCGGTGAACAGTTGGTCTTGGACGAAGCGCGGGTTGGTCGGCGTGCCCGCGTAGTAGGGCAGAATCGTACCGTTATCGATGCCCGCCAGGCCGTACGTGTAGTCGGTGATCGTCGACCCGCGCGTGGTGTGGTAGGAGGTGGTCGAGGACAGCGTGGCGAAGCCTGCGTCGTAGGACAGGTCCACGGTGTACAGGTTCGAGTCGCGGGAGAACGGCTGCTCGACCTGCGAAAACTCGCGATGCTCGCTGCCTGCGGGATAGGTCAGCCTCGGATCGATCGGGTACGGGCCGCCGGGGAAATCCGGGTTGACCTCCGGCCCGCCATCGCCGTTGGTCCTGGTGTGCAGCCAGGAAAATTCCGCGCGCACGTCCTGTACAGGCTGCCATAGTATGCTGTCGCGCGTGGTGAAACTGCGAGTCGTGTTCCAGTTGTCGCGCTGGTGCGGGATGCCGGGGCTGTTGATCGGGTCGGCGCGGTTGGCCGGCAACGGTACGCCCGAGATCGTGTCGTTGGTCCGCGAGAACAGGCCGTAGACGTCGATCCAGCCTGGGTCGTAATTGTTGTAGGCGCCAAGCCGCACCGCCAGCGTGTCGGTCAGCGGGATGTTGATCACGCCGGTCTCCCGGTTGCCCAGGGAGCCCGCGCCCGCATAGACCGAGGTGCCGACCTCCACGTTCCCCGATACCCGGTCCAGTGTCGGCTCGTTGGGAATGATCCGGACCGCGCCGCCCAGAGAGCCCGCGCCGTACAGCGTGCCCTGCGGCCCTTTCAGCACCTCGACACGGTCGATGTCGAACAACTGGAAATAGGAATCGTCCACCGGCGCGTTGCCGATATAGGTGCCGACAGGGTTCTGCTCGAACGTGCGCAGCAGCCGCGTCGGGGTGCCCGTGGCGTTGATGCCGCGGATGTTGGGCGCTTCCGAGCCGGCCGCACGCGCACCGTAGTTGAATTCCGCAAGGCCTGGCACCTGCGTCGCGAGCGACTGCAGGTCGGTGACGTTGGCCTGCGCGAGCTGCTTGGCGCCGATGACGGTGATGGCGTATGGAACTTCCTCGACATGCTGGACGCGGCGCGACGAGGTGACGATGATCTCGTCCGGCTTCCGGTGAGGAGCCCCGGCGGGCTTGGCCGGCGCCGTGCTGTCCGGCGTTGCCGCGTCGCCCGCGTGTGGCGCCAGCAGAAATGACACCCAGGCAGCGGTGCCGGCAGCCAGGCGGCGCCGGAAAGGTCGCCGGCACCGCGATCTCACGCCACACCGCTCTTCGGGCTTACTGAAACAGCCGTTGCGTTCCGGGTCTCCGCCATCATCGAACCCACCCCCGTTCCGTCGCCGCACGGCCGCAGCACACGACCCGATCCGGCCCGGCGCCCCCACCGGCGCCGCCGAAACGAAAGGCTGATGGCCGGCAGCACTTCGCGCAAGCCAGAAAGATTCATTCCTCACATGAGGTGAGATTATGCGACCGACTGCCGGAACGCGGCCGATGCTCCGGCTGTCACCGGGACCGGAGATGCCGATGGTCGGCGCGCAGGTCGCGCGCGTACGGCAGACGGCTCTGCCGCCTGCCTGCCAGCGGCGACGTCGGCACGGAGTTGGCGCCGTGGATCATTGCGACGGCGCCTGGTTCGGCCCCTCAAACATCCTTGGCCAGGCGGAGCGCGTCGAAGACGGCGGCGTGGATGTTGCGGCTGGCGACCGCGTCGCCGATGCGGAACAGCTGGTAGCGCCCTTCCGCGTTGCGCATCACGGCCTGCGCCCGGCCGCCCAGCAGCGCCGCGTGGTCCACCTCGCCGCCGTTGCGCGAGCCGGGCTTGAGCGCCTCGTACACCTCGTCCAGCGGCGTCGTTCCGTGTTCGACCACCACCAGGTCCACCCGGCGCTCTTCCTGCTCGCGGCCGTAATCGCTGCCGAGCACCGCCACCAGGCCGTTGCCCTCGCGGCGGACGCGGAGCAGGCGCGTGTTCATGGTGACCCGGACGCCGTGGCGGCGGAAGATGCGGGCATAGGCGGCGTGGTTCAGGCCGCCGATCTCGGGCGCCAGCATGCGCTCCGGCGTCACCAGTTCCACCTCGGCCCCGGCCTCCGCCAGCGTCTCGGCGGCCTGCATCCCTGGATGCGCGCCGTTGTCGTCGTACACCAGCACCCGGCCGGACGGGCTGACCGCGCCGCCCACCACGTCCCAGCTCGAGACGACCAGGTCGCGGCCATCCTGCAGCACGGCGGTGTCCGGCACGCCGCCGGTGGCCACGAACACAATTTCGGGCGAGAGCGCCAGCACGTCGGCCGCCTCCGCATAGGTGTCGTAGCGCAGTTCGGCGCCCATCCGGGCGAGCTCCGACAGCCGCCAGTCCACGATGCCGATCAGCTCCCGCCGGCGCGGCGTGCGCGCTGCCAGCAGCACCTGCCCGCCGGCGCGCCCGGTGGCTTCCAGCACCGTCACGCGATGGCCGCGCTCGGCCGCCACGCGCGCGGCTTCCAGCCCGGCGGGACCGGCGCCCACGACCACCACGTGCCGGCGCGCCCCGGCGGCGCGCGGGATGACGTGCGGCATCGTGGCTTCCCGCCCGGTGGCGGCGTTGTGCACGCACAGCGCCTCGTTGCCCTCGTAGATGCGGTCCAGGCAGTAGGTGGCGCCCACGCAGGGGCGGATGCGATCCTCCAGCCCCGCCATCACCTTGCGCACGATGTGCGGCTCGGCGATGTGCGCGCGGGTCATGCCCACCATGTCGAGCTTGCCCTCGGCGATGGCGTGCCGGGCGGTCGCGACATCGTTGATGCGTGCGGCGTGGAAGGTCGGGAACTGCGTGGCGGCGCGCACCTCGCCCGCGAAATCGAGGTGCTGCGCGGTCCCCATGCCGTGGATCGGGATCACGTGCGACAGCGCGTTGTCGGTTTCCATGTGGCCGCGGATGATGTTGAGGAAGTCGACCGTGCCGCCGCGCGCGAAACGCCGCGCGATCTCCACCCCGTCCGCGCGGCTGAGGCCCAACTCCCAGTCCTCGTCGGCCACCATGCGCACGCCGATCAGGAAGTCCGGCCCCACCGCGTCGCGCATCGCCTGCAGCACGCGCACCGAAAAGCGCATGCGGTTCTCCAGGGTGCCGTTGTATTCGTCGTCGCGCATGTTGGTGGCGGGCGACCAGAACTGGTCTGGCAGGTGGCCGTAGGCGTCGATCTCCAACCCGTCGAGCCCGGCCGCCTGCATGCGCTGCGCCGCCGCCGCGTAGTCGGCCACGATGCGGTCGAGATCCCACCGCTCGGCTGCCTTGGGAAAGCCGCGATGCGCCGCCTCCCGCACGCGCGAGGGCGCCAGCACCGGCAGCCAGTCCGCCTTGTTCCACGCGGTGCGCCGGCCGAGATGGGTCAGCTGTATCATCACCGCCGAGCCGTGCTCGTGGCATTCGTCGGACAGCCGGCGCAGCCAGGGCACGATCTCGTCCTTGTAGGCGAGCAGGTTGCCGAACACCGGCGGGCTGTCGGGCGAGACGACTGCGGAGCCCGCCGTCATCGTCAGTGCGATGCCGCCGCGCGCCTTTTCGACGTGGTAGAGCCGGTAGCGGTCCTTGGGCATGCCGTCCTCCGAGTAGGACGGCTCGTGCGACGTGCTCATCACCCGGTTGCGCAGAGTCAGGTGCCGCAGCGTGTAGGGCTGCAGCAGCGGGTCACGGCTGATGGGCGTGGGACTCGCGCGCATCGTGCGCTCCTTGGACCGGGCGGGAACGCCGCTCGTGGTTGGGGGGCAGGCCGAAGCGGCCGCGATAGGCGGCACTGAACCGCGACGGCGTGGCATAGCCGCAGGCAGCGCCGATGGCGGTCACCGGCATCGCGGTCTCTCGCAGCAGCGTGCGTGCCCGGTCCAGCCGTATGCCCGACGCGTAGGCGGCAGGGGTCTGGCCGAGATGCCTGCGGAACAGCCGTTCCAGTTGCCGCGCCGACAGCCCGACGCTGCGGGCGATGGCGGCCGCCTGCAACGGCCACGCGTCCGGGTCCCGCATCATGCGCAGCGCGGCCTCAAGCTTCTCGGGCGCCGCCACGCCGGCGCTGCGCTGCCGCTCGCTTCCGGCGCGCACCCGTTCCACCAGGAACTGCGCCGCCACCTCGGCGGCCAGCGCCGCCCCCAGGCGCGCCTCGACCATCGCCAGCATCAGGCTGGTCGGTGCGATGCCGCCGGTGCAGGTCACCCGGTCGCGGTCCACGGTGAACAGCTCGCCGGTGAACTCGATCTCGCGGAACTCCTCCTCGATCGCCGTCAGGTTCTCCCAGTGGATCGCACAGCGTCGGCCGCGCAGCAGCCCCGCCGAGGCAAGCGCGAAGGCGCCCGTGCACAGGCTGCCGAGCGGCACGCCCTCCCTTGCCAGCCGGCGCAGCGCGGCGATGACGCGGCCATCGACCGACTCGCGCACGTCCACGCCGCCGCAGGCCAGCAGCAGGTCGGGCCGCGCGATGGCCGAGAGCGCGACCGTGGGCTGCAGCGTCAGCCCGTTGCTGGCGGGCGCAGGCGCGCCGTCCGGCGTCACCACATCCCAGGCATAGGCGTCGCGGCCGCTGAGCCGGTTGGCCATGCGCAGCACCTCGATGCCGTTGACGCAGGCGATCATCGAGTAGCGGGGGAGCGTCAGGAACGCCAGGCTGTGCAGGCTGCCGAGATCCATGCGCTACTGGTCGACGGTCAGGTCGCTGGTCGGCCGCGAGCAGCACAGCAGGGCGAAGTTGTCGTCGATCTCGCTCTGCAGGATGCCGCCGCCGTGACGCATCGCGACGCTGCCGGAGAGGATGCGGCTCTTGCAGGTGCCGCAGACCCCCTTGCAGCAGGCGAACGGCAGCCGCATCCCGGCCTTTCGCGCGGCTGCGAGCACGGTGGTGGCACCGCTGCAGGCGACCTCCCGGTCCTGGCGTGCGAAGCGTATGGTGAACGTGGCCGTTTCGGCCTCCGGCTGCACCGGCGCCAGCACCGTCGCCCGCGGCGGCGGTTCGACCGGCGCACCCGCCTCGCTGCGCACCTTAAGTCCGGCGCGCATGCGTTCGACGTACCATCGGCAGAAATCCTCCACCAACCCTTCGGTGAAGGGCGAGTAAGGGCCCGGCGCGTAGGCGGGACTGACGACGCCGGCCTGGGTCATCTCGACCAGTGCGGCGTCCTGGCGGTTGGTCGCCTCCCAGACCGCGACCAGGTTGGCAGGGTCGTAATCCACGCCCTCGACCGCGTCCTTGTGGACCAGCCACGTGGTGCGCAGCAGCGTGCGGTCCGGGCCCAGCGGCAGCACGCAGAACGTGACCGCGTGGTCGGCCATCAGATGGTGCCAGGAGTTCGGCTGGGTCCAGAAGGTCAGCCCCCCCGAGCGCGCATCCTTCAGGCCGCCCAGCAGCATGCGGCACGCCGCACGGGTGTCGCGCGTATGGCTCTCGCCTGCCTGGTCCAGCGGCAGACGCTCGGTCCGGAAGCCGGTGGCGCGCCCGGTCAGCTTCTCGATCCGGCGCGAGGGCAGGCCGGCCTGCTGCCAGCTCGCGTGCAGCTCCCGCACCAGCGCGTCGTAGCGCGCCGCCTGGGCCAGCCCGTCCTGGTCCAGCGAGTCCGGTGCGAAGCCGAAGCCCTGGGCGAACAGCGGCACGGTCAGTTCCGGATGGTTGGCCGCGCAGTGGTAGCACTCGCGGTTGTTCTCCATCGTCAGCTTCCAGTTGCCGTGCTCCACCAGGTCCGCCTGCCTGGCCACCCTCGCGTCCCGCAGGCCGTGCGGCAGCAGATAGGGTTCCATCTCGGCGGCCATGTCCGCGATGTCCTGGGGCGGGTCGGTGGCCAGGCAGATGAACAGCAGGCCGGCCACCGAGCGCAGCGCCACCGGGCGCAGACCGCGGCAGGACGCGTCGAAATCCTGCCCCATGTGGTCGGCAAACAGCAGGGCGCCGTCCAGCCCGTAGGTCCAGCTGTGGTAGCGGCACGCCAGGTTGCCTGCCCGCCCCTTGCCGTCCGGCACGAGCTGCGCGCCGCGGTGGCGGCAGACGTTGTGGAAGGCGCGCACCTCGCCGGACCTGTCGCGCAGGATGACGACGGGCGCGCGGCCGATGCGGATGGCCATCAGGTCGCCAGGCTCGGGGACGTCCGGCTCCTGGCCCACGAAGATCCAGTGGCGGCCGAAGATCAGCGCCATGTCGGCCTCGAACACCGCCTGGTCGGCGTAGAACGCGGCATCCAGGCTGTGGCCGGCGCGGCGGGACGCCAGCAGGGCGGGGAGGCTTTCGGACAAGTCAGCGCCCTTCGGTTGCCAGCGCATGATTGCCTGATCGCGGGAGCCGCCGCTAACGACAAACCGGCAGGCTTTACCTGAATTACGACAAGGCCGCATTGCGTCGCAAAAACGGCTTTCCAGGTCGCACCAGGCTGGTGTTACGCTCGCGTGAGCCTTGGGGGTCCCCGCTGACAACCGCACCCATGATCCTGGCCGAGGGCCTGCGCTGCGTGTTCGGCGCCCGCGAGCGCGAGGCGCTGTCCATGCTGCGCGCCGGCGAGAGCCGCACCGCGATCATGGAGCGCACCGGCACGGTCGTCGCCCTGGACGATGTGGGACTGCGGGTGGACGAGGGCGAGCTGCTCGTCGTCATGGGGCTCTCGGGCAGCGGCAAGAGCACGTTGCTGCGCTGCCTCAACCGCCTCGTCACCCCATCGTCGGGCAGCATACGGGTGGCGGGCCAGGATGTGATGGCGATGGGCAGCCGTGAGCTGCGGCGGTTCCGCAGGCGTACCTTCGGCATGGTGTTCCAGCACTTCGCCCTGCTGGCGCACCGCACCGTGCTGCAGAACGTGGAGTTCGGCCTGGAAATCCAGGGCGTCGCCCGCAGGGAGCGCCGGCGCGCCGCCGAGCAGGCCCTGGATCTGGTGGGCCTTGCGGGTTGGGAGGACAAGCGCCCTGGCCAGCTTTCCGGCGGCATGAAGCAGCGTGCCGGGCTGGCCCGTGCGCTGGCCGCCGATGCGAGCATCCTGCTGATGGACGAGGCGTTCGGCGCGCTCGACCCGCTCATCCGCCACGACATGCAGGCCGAGCTGGTGGCCCTGCAGCGGCGCCTGCGGAAGACCATCGTCTTCGTCAGCCACGACCTGGACGAAGCCGTGGCGCTCGGCGGCCGCATCGCCCTGATGATGGACGGCGCCATCGTCCAGGACGGCACGGCGGAGAGCATCCTGGCCGCGCCGGCAACCCCCTACGTGAAGCGCTTCGTGGCGCATATCGACGTCTCCTCCGTGCTCAGGGTCGCCACGCTGGCCGACCGGTCCGCGACTCCGCCGCGCGGCTCCTGGCCCGTGCTGCAGGGCGACATGACGCTGCGCGAGGCGCTGCCGCTGCTGGCCGAAGGACCCGACGGATTGGCGGTGCAGGACGAGGCCGGCCGCACCATCGGGGTGCTGTCCCGTCGCGCCGCCCTGGCCGCACTGGCGCGCCAGCCGCTCAAGGAGGAGCCTGCGTGGCCGTCTCTATCCCCCGCTTCCCGCTCGCCGAGCTATGCGACCGCGTCCTCGATTGGCTGACGGCGAACCTCTCCGGCGCCACGCGCGCGCTCAGCCATGTCGTCTCTGCCTGGGTGGGCGGCCTGACGGGCGCGCTGCAGGCCGCGCCGCCGCTCCTTCTCATCGCCGTGGCAGCCGTGCTGGCCTGGCGCGCGGCGGGCTGGCGTCTGGGGCTGCTGACGGCGTGCGGGCTGCTGTTCCTGTGGGATCTCGGCTTGTGGACGCCGATGCTGGCGACGCTGGTGCTCGTGGTGCTGTCCACGCTGGCCGCCGTGCTGGTCGGCTTGCCGCTCGGCATTGCCGCGGCGCTGAGCCGGCGCGTCTGGCGGCTGACCTCGCCCTGCCTGGACCTGATGCAGACCATGCCGAGCTTCGTCTACCTGATACCGGCCATTCCGTTCTTCGGCCTGGGCGCGGTGTCGGCCTGCTTTGCCACCGTCGTCTTCGCCGCCCCGCCCACCGTGCGCCTGACCGCGCTGGGCATCCTGCAGGTGCCGCACGACGTGACGGAGGCCGCCGATGCGTTCGGCTGCACCGCCTGGCAGAAGCTGGTGAAGGTGCAGCTGCCGAACGCGCTGCCGACCATCATGGCGGGGATCAACCAGACGATCATGCTGGCGCTCTCGATGGTGGTGATCGCAGCGATGATCGGCGCCGGCGGCCTGGGCCGAGAGGTGTGGACCGCCATCCAGCGGCTGGAGACCGGCCGCGGATGCCAGGCCGGCATCGCCATCGCTGTGCTGGCGGTGATCCTGGACCGTGTCACCAACGCCATGGCGCGACGCATGCAGGCCGCGTGATGCGGCGCGCAGGACGGCGGCCGGGATGAACCGCAGGACCCTGCTGCTGGGTGCTGCAGCCCTTGCCGCCTCGCCCCCCGCCCTGGCCGCCGTCCTGCG
>CALMVI010000063.1 GCA_937873095.1 uncultured Acetobacteraceae bacterium
CAACCGCCCGCGCGTAAACGCGCGCAAGGAAGCGGCATCCCCGGCACATGGGCGAGCGGTGTTGCGAGGCGTGCTCGGGAAGCTTCCGCTAGAGCTTCATCATTGGGGCTTATGCGTCGAGACGGTCGCGGCAATGCGGGCGGACGCAGATGGTGCCGCTATTAGGCGGTCCAGGCGGACGGCTGCCCCCGCCGGTGAGACACGCCGCCGCATCCCACCGCCGCCATTGCTAGAGAGTGTTCGGTTCAAGTTTAACCGAACATGCTCTACTTTTTGCGTTGGGCGAGCATGGTCGGTTCAAGTGATTCCACCTGAACCGACCATGCTCTAGTTGTATTTACCGAGTTCCAGCCGGCCGATCTGGTTACGGTGCACCTCGTCGGGTCCGTCGGCGAAGCGTAGCGTGCGCGAGCTTGCGTAGTGGTAGGCCAGGTGGAAGTCCTGGCAGACGCCGCCGCCGCCGTGGACCTGCATCGCCCAGTCGATCACCTGGCACGCCATCGATGGCGCCACGACCTTGATCATCGCGATCTCGGTGCGCGCGGCCTTGTTGCCGACCGTGTCCATCATGTGCGCAGCCTTCAGCGTCAGCAGCCGGGCCTGTTCGATCATGCATCGCGCCTCGGCGATGCGTTCCAGAGTCACGGTCTGCTCCGAGATCGGCTTGCCGAACGCCACGCGGGACTTCGCCCGCTTGCACATCGCTTCGAGCGCACGCTCCGCCTTGCCGATCAGCCGCATGCAATGGTGGATGCGCCCAGGCCCGAGCCGCCCCTGCGCAATCTCGAAACCGCGGCCTTCGCCCAGCAGGATGTTGGAGGCGGGCACGCGGACGTTGTGGAAATCCACCTCCATGTGACCGTGCGGCGCGTCGTCGTAGCCGAATACGGTCAGCGGCCGCATGATGTCGACGCCGGGCGTGTCGCGCGGCACCAGGATCATCGATTGCTGGCTGTGCCGCGGCGCCTTCGGGTCGGTCTTGCCCATGAAGATCAGCAACTTGCAGCGCGGGTCGCCGCCGCCGCTGGTCCACCATTTGCGGCCGTTGATGACGTACTCGTCACCCTGACGCTCGATCGTGCTTTCGATGTTGGTCGCATCCGAGGAGGCCACGCCCGGTTCGGTCATCGCGAAGGCCGAGCGGATTTCGCCGTTCAGCAGCGGCTCGAGCCATTCCTGCTTCTGCGCCTCTGTGCCGTAGCGCTCGATGGTTTCCATGTTGCCGGTGTCGGGCGCCGAGCAGTTGAACACCTCTGAGGCGAACTCGACGCGGCCCATGATTTCGGCCAGCGGTGCGTATTCGATGTTTTTCAGTCCGGCACCGCGATGCGAGTCGGGCAGGAACAGGTTCCACAAGCCGGCCTGGCGCGCCAGCGGCTTGAGTTCCTCGATCAGCTGCACGGGCTGCCAGCGGTCGCCGGTGCCGACTTCCTTGTGGAAGCGATGTTCGTTCGGATAGACGTGTTCGTCCATGAACGCGCCAACCCGGTCCTGGTACTCGCGGGTTTTCTCGGAAAATTCGAAGTTCACCTAAAGCCTCCAAAGAAACAGGCCCGGGCGCCGCCCTGACCTCGATGGGACCAACCGGCCCCAAACGCATTCATCGTGTCGGCACGACGACCACCTTGCCCTGTGCACGCCGGCCCATCACCTCGGCCAGCGCGTCCGACGTCTTCTCCAGCGGGTAGGCGGCCGAGACGTGCGGTTTGACCGCGCCGGCGGAAAACCAGTCGAACAGCTGCTTCACGTTGCGTGCATGTGCCGCCGGATCGCGCTGTGTCCAGGTGCCCCAGAACACACCTTTCGCCTCGCCCTCACGCAGCAACAGCAGGTTGAGCGGCAGCTTCGGGATGTCACCGGCGGCAAAGCCCACCACCAGCAACCGTCCGCCCCAGGCCAGACCGCGCACTGCGGCCTCGGTCAAGGCGCCGCCGACCGGGTCGTACACCACGTCCACGCCAGCGGGCGCAATCCGCTTCAGCTCGGTCTTCAGATCCGCCGTGGCGTAGTTGATCGTCAGCTCGGCGCCATGCGTGCGCGCCAGCGCCAGCTTCTCGTCCGACGACGCAGCAGCGATCACCCGGGCGCCCATCGCCCGGCCGACCTCGACCGCGGCCAGGCCGACGCCGCCGGCTGCGCCGAGCACGAGCAGCGTCTCGCCCGCCTGCAGCCGGCCACACTCCTGCAGCCCGTGCAGGGAGGTGCCGTAGACGAGCATGAAGCCGGACGCGGTCTCGAAATCCATGTTGTCCGGCAGCCGCATCGCCCGGTCCGCCTGCGCGGTCACCTGTTCGGCAAAACCGCCCATGCCGCACAGCGCCACCACGCGGTCGCCTATGGCAAGGCGGGACACGCCTTCGCCCAGTTGACGCACGATGCCTGCCACCTCGCTGCCCGGTGTGAACGGGCAGGGCGGCTTGACCTGGTACTCGCCGCGAACCGTCAGCCCGTCGGGAAAGTTCACCCCGGCCGCGTGCACCTCCACCACTATCTCGCCACGGCCGGCGGCCGGGTCTGGGCGGTCTTCCAGGGTGAGCTGCTCGATAGGTCCGAACTCGTTGCAGACGACCGCCCTCACGCATCCCCCCTGAGCCGAGCCCGTTCCGGGCAATTGACGTTTACGGCAGCACCATGCGTCAGGCGTCCGCGGTTGACCAGACTGGACGCGCCATCCGCGGCGTGACAGGCGGAGCGCCATGGCCTTGACCGAACCCGAACCCGCGCGGCTGGTGGCAATCGCCGTGCACCCGGGCGTGCGCCGCATGGTGGCGCCCAATCCCGGTCCGATGACCTATCACGGCACCAACACCTGGCTGGTGGACGAGCCGGACGGGCTGACCGTCATCGACCCCGGCCCGGACGACCCGGCCCATATCGGCGCCATCGCCGCCAGCGGTCCCGTGGCTCGCATCGTGCTGACGCACACCCATCCGGATCATGTGGCCGGCGCGCCAGCCCTGCGTGCCGCCACCGGGGCCGCCATTCATGGCTGGGGAGCGCCCTGGGCCGAGGGGTTCGTGCCGGACGTGGCGATTGAGGACGGCGCGCAGCTGGGCCGGCTGACGGCGCTGCACACGCCCGGTCATGCGTCCGATCATGTGTGCTTCGCCCTGGGCGGCACGGGCGTACTGTTCACGGGCGACCACGTGATGTCGTGGTCAACCACGGTCGTCAGCCCCCCGGACGGCGACATGGGCGCCTACATGACCAGCCTGCGGCTGCTTCTGGGCCGCGAGGACACGCTCTATCTGTGCGGCCACGGGCCGCCCTTGCCCGACCCGCGGCCGATGGTGCGCGGGATGCTGGCGCATCGGGCCGGGCGGGAATCTTCCATCCTGGCCGTGCTGGCGCGAGGCACGGCGAGCGTGGATGAGCTGACCGCGGCGATGTATGCCGGGCTGGAGAGCCACCTGCTGGGTGCTGCGAAACGGACGGTCATGGCGCATCTGGAGAAGCTGGAGCGGGAAGGCCGGGTCGAGCGTCTGGACGATACGACGTTCAGGCTGCGCGGGTAGCGCCGGCTCGCGAGGCCCCTTCGACACGCCTGCGTTCGACGACCCGTTCGCGTGCCTATCCAGGCGCCGCCGCAGGGGCGTCCAACGCGCCCTGCAGGATGTAGGCCGCGGCCATCTGGTCCACCACCGCGGCGCGGCGCTTGCGCGTGATGTCGGCGCCGATCAGGAAGCGGTTGACTGCGGCGCTGGACAGCCGCTCGTCCCACAGCGCGGCAGGCAACGCGGCCGCGTCGGACAGCGCGCGCGCCCAATCGCGCGCCGCCTGTGCCGCCGGCCCCAGCGTGCCGTCCATAGAGAGCGGCAGGCCAACGACCAGGCCGCCCGCATCCTGTGCCCGCGCGATCGCCGCGATCTCTGCCGCGTTCGCCGCCAGCTTGCCCCGCCTGATCCCGCCATACGGGCTGGCCAGCATCAGCCCGACATCCGAAAGTGCTACCCCGATCACCCGCGTGCCGACATCGAGCCCGATCAGCCGCTGGCCGGGGCTGAGCGTGGCGCGCAGCGCGGCCATGTTGATGACGGGCATGGGCGCGTTTATGGTCCGCCGCCTGCAGTCAGGCCAGAGGTCCCGCACATGTCGCTCGATCCCGCGACCGTCCGGCGCATTGCCAAGCTCGCCCGCATCGGGGTTGCCGAGGGCGACGTTGCGCGCCTGCAAGGAGAGCTGAACGGCATCCTGGGCTGGATCGAGCAGCTGTCCGAAGTGAACGTGGACGGGGTGGAGCCGCTGACCGGGGGCGCGCAGATCGCCCTGCGCCTGCGGGCGGACGCAGTGACCGACGGCCACATTGCCGACGCCGTGCTGTCCAACGCGCCGGACCGGGTCGGCGATTTCTACACGGTGCCCAAGGTGGTCGAATGACGCTGACCGGGTTGAGCATCGCAGAGGCGCGCGCCGGGCTGGACGCACGCGATTTCTCCGCGGTCGAGCTGGTGCAGGCGCATGTCGATGCGGCGGCTGCGCTGAACCCGCGGCTGAACGCGTTCATCACGCTGACGCCCGAGCTGGCGCTGGCCCAGGCCGCGGGCGCCGACGCGGCCCTGGGCGACGGCAGCGCCGGCCCGCTCGCCGGCATTCCGCTGGGCATCAAGGACCTGTTCTGCACCAAGGGCGTGCGCACCACCGCAGGCAGCCGCATCCTGGACGATTTCGTGCCGCCCTACGAGAGCACGGTGACGGCGAACCTGCTGCGTGACGGGGCGGTGTTCCTGGGAAAGACCAATCTGGACGAGTTCGCCATGGGCTCGTCCAACATGACCTCGGCTTTCGGCCCGGTCGAAAATCCGTGGAAGCGGGCAGGGGACCCAGGCGCGGTGCTGGTGCCCGGGGGATCTTCTGGCGGCTCCGCGGCGGCCGTTGCGGCGCGCATCGCCATGGGTGCGACGGGAACCGACACCGGCGGCTCGATCCGGCAGCCTGCCGCCTTGTGCGGCCTGGCGGGCATAAAACCCACCTATGGGCGATGCAGCCGCTGGGGCGTGGTGGCGTTCGCGTCTTCGCTGGACCACCCCGGCGCGTTTGCGCGCACGGTGCAGGACAGCGCGATGCTGCTGCAAAGCATGGCGGGTTTCGACCCGCGCGACAGCACCAGCGTGGACCGGCCGGTCCCGGACTACGCGGCCGCGTGCCGGCGTGGCGTGCGCGGCTTGCGCATCGGCGTGCCGCGCGAGTACCGCGCCGACGGAATGCCCGAGGAGGTCGACCGGCTGTGGCGCCAGGGGCTCGACTGGCTGCGCGCGGCCGGCGCCACGATCGTGGACGTTTCGCTGCCGCACACAAGATACGGGCTTGCGACGTATTACATCGTGGCGCCGGCCGAAGCCTCGTCCAACCTCGCTCGCTACGACGGCGTGCGCTTCGGCCATCGCGAGCCGGGCCATGACCTGACCGAGCTGTACGAGCACACGCGCGCCGCCGGCTTCGGCGAAGAGGTGAAGCGCCGCATCCTGATCGGCACCTACGTGCTGTCGGCCGGTTACTACGATGCGTACTACCTGCGGGCGCAGAAGGTGCGGACGTTGATCTTGCACGACTTCGACCAGGTGTTTGCCGAGGTGGACGCGCTGCTGACCCCCACCACGCCCAACGCGGCTTTCGCACAGGGCGAGAAGATGGACGATCCTGTCGCCATGTATCTCAACGACGTCTTCACGGTGCCGGCCAACATGGCGGGTGTTCCGGCGATGTCGGTGCCGGCAGGGCTGGACGGTCAGGGATTGCCGCTCGGCCTGCAGGTGATCGGGCGGTCGTGGGACGAGGAGACGGTGTTTGCCGTGGCGCAGGTGATCGAGGACGCGGCGGGGTTTTCGGTGTTGCCGGCCTTGCGGGCGGGAGTCGTGAGATGAACTTGGACTATGCTGAAAAGAGCGAGAAGGAACTGGCGACGTTTATCGAAAATTATCGACGTCGCGGTCAGACCTCATCGGAGACCTATCGCGGTATCCTGCGTGCACTTGAGCTTAGACGCAGCAAGGGGCTTGATCTCGAGAAGACCCTGACCTGCGTCGTTGCCGCGGCCAAAGCGCGCAGCTTTGTAAGCTACAAGCAGGTAGCTGAAGCTAGCGACGTGTCTATGACAAAAGCGTTTTTACGTTTGCCCGATCATCTTCGTGAACTTTGTGATTACGGCTTAAGCAAGAATCTCCCGCTACTGTCGGCAATCATCGTCAAAGTCGAGGAGGTCGAAACTGGAAAAATGACCGGCAAAGCGAAGGATGGCTTCATCAAGGCTGCACGTGCGATGGGGTTCGAGGTTGACGACGAGGATGCTTTCATAAGCGCTCAACAGGCAAAGGTGTTCGAGCGGTTTGCTACAGGAGGCGCCGCGTGACCTACACCCTGCAAGGCAGCACCGGCACCTGGGAAATCGTCTGCGGCCTGGAAGTGCACGCCCAAGTCATCAGCCGCTCCAAACTCTTTTCGGGCGCCGCCACGGATTTTGGCAGCGAACCCAACAGCCAGGTCAGCCTGGTGGACGCGGCGTTTCCAGGCATGCTGCCCGTGTTGAACGAGGAGTGCGTGGCACAGGCCGTGCGCACCGGGCTCGGCCTGAACGCGCAGATCAACCTGAACAGCCGGTTCGACCGAAAGAACTATTTTTACGCCGACCTGCCCAGCGGCTACCAGATCAGCCAGTTCGAACAGCCGATCGTCGGCCGCGGCGAGGTGGAGGTCGAGCTGCCGGACGGCTCTGCGCGACGCATCGGCATCACCCGCCTGCATCTGGAACAGGACGCGGGCAAGTCGCTGCACGACCAGGATCCCTCGCGCTCGTTCATCGACCTCAACCGCTGCGGCGTGGCGCTGATGGAGATCGTCAGCGAGCCCGACATACGCTCGCCCGAAGAAGCCGGCGCCTACCTGCGCAAGCTGCGCACCGTTCTGCGCTACCTCGGCACCTGCGACGGCAACATGGACGAGGGCAGCATGCGCGCCGACGTCAACGTGTCCGTCCGGCACGCGGGCGAGCCGTTCCGCACGCGCTGCGAGGTGAAGAACGTCAATTCGATCCGTTTTGTCATGCTGGCCATCGAGGCGGAGGCGAGGCGCCAGGTCGAGATCTGGGAGGCGGGCCAAGAGGTGCACCAGGAAACGCGCCTGTTCGACCCGGCACGCAACGAGACGCGCAGCATGCGCAGCAAGGAAGACGCGCATGACTACCGCTACTTCCCCGACCCCGACCTGCTGCCGCTGGTGCTGGAGCAAGGCTGGGTTGCGCGCCTGAAGGCGAGCCTGCCCGAGCTGCCCGACGCCAAGCGCGCGCGCTTCGTGCGCGATTATGGCCTGACCCCCTACGATGCGGCCGTGCTTGTCGCCGAGCAGAGCATCGCCGCCTTCTTCGAGACGGTCGCAAGCGGCCGCAACGCACGCTTGGCCGCCAACTGGATCACCGGCGATTTCTTTGCCGCCCTGAACCGCACCGGCCGCACCATAGAGACCAGCCCGGTGACCGCCGAGACGCTGGGCGCCCTGCTTGACCTGATGGCGGACGGCACGATCAACGGCCGCATCGCCAAGGAGGTGTTCGAGGCGATGGTGGACACCGGCGCCGCACCCGCCGACATCGTGCAGCAGCGCGGCCTGCGTCAGGTGACGGACACCGGCGCCATCGACGATGCGGTGAACGCCGTGCTGGCTGCCAACCCCGACAAGCTGGCGGAGTACCGGTCGGGCAAGGACAAGCTGTTCGGCTTCTTCGTGGGCCAGGTGATGAAGGCGATGGCGGGCCGCGGCAACCCCGCCTTGGTCAACGAGGCCCTGCGCGCCCGCCTGTCGGTTTGACCGCGGCACGCCGGCCCCGTAGAACGCCAGGGCAAACGTCGTGTTGCATCCCGGCGGAGGGGTGGCCGAGTGGCTGAAGGCGGCGGTTTGCTAAACCGTTGTACGGGGTCAACCCGTACCGTGAGTTCGAATCTCATCCCCTCCGCCA
>CALMVI010000064.1 GCA_937873095.1 uncultured Acetobacteraceae bacterium
ATGAACGCAAAAACAAGGCGACAAGACCGTAACAAAGGTAATGGTTGCTACTTGCGGGTGGTGTGCAGCAATGGACCCTTACCCCACCACCGGCTCGGCCGAGCCGAACTTGCCCATGCGCACGTCCTTCGCCTCGCGCCCGAACATCATCAGCAGGATGATCAGCACGGCGGCCGCGCCGGCAACGCCCACCAGCGGCCAGCGGTAATCGTGCCCGATGCGGTCGGCCCAGTTGCTTTGGAGCGGCAGGTTGATGGCGGCCAGGAAGTTGCCGAGCTGGTAGGTCAGCCCCGGGAACGTGCCGCGGATCGATGCGGGCGACAGTTCGTTGAGGTGCACGGGCACGACGCCCCAGGCGCCCTGGACGCAGACCTGCATCAGGAACGCGCTCACCCCGATCCAGAGCGGCTGCGACGAGAAGGCCCAGAACGGCAGCACCGGCAGCGACAGTGCCGCAGCCAGCCCGATGGCGCCGCGGCGGCCGATGCGCTGCGACAGGCTGCCGAACATGAACCCCCCCAGCATGGCGCCGATGTTGTAGATCACCACGATGGTGGTCAGACGCGGGCCCGCGATGTTGTGCTGCGTCTGCAGATAATGCGGGTAGATGTCCTGCGTGCCGTGGCTGAAGAAGTTGAAGCAAGCCATCATGCCGGCGGCATACAGCGTCAGCTTTACGTTACGCCGGACCACGTCGACCAGGCGCTCCTTCGCCGTGGTCTGCGCACGCGCCGACCAGTCCGGGCTTTCCGGCACGGCGCTGCGTATGTAGAGCACCAGCAGGGCCGGAACCGCGCCCGCCATGAACATGCCGCGCCAGTGCAGCCACGGATAGGCGAGGTAGAGCAGCGAGGCGAGCAGGTAGCCGCTCGGGTAGCCGGCCTGAAGCAGCCCGCTGACCGGTCCGCGCCAGCTGGCGGGAATGCTCTCCATCGTCAGCGAGGCGCCCACCCCCCACTCGCCGCCCATCGCCAGGCCGAACAGGGCACGCACGATGAAGAACACGGTCGCGTTGGGAGCAAGCCCGGTGCAGAAGCCGAGCAGCGAGAAACCGAGGATGCTCGCCATCAGCGCCGGCCTGCGCCCGTACCGGTCCGCCAGACGCCCGAACAGGTAGGCGCCGAGTGCCCGCATCGCCAGGGTGAGTGTGACGGCGAAGGTGACCGCGGTGACGCTGATGCCGAACTCGTGGGCCACGTCCTTGAAGACGAACACCATGATGAAGAAGTCGAACGCGTCCAGCGTCCATCCGAGGTAGCACGCCGCAACCACGCTCCGTGGATTCCCCGTTGCCTGCATGTGCCGCTCCCCCTCGTTTCGCGCACCGTCCCGTGCCGAGCGGCTCGCGTCAATCGGCAGCCGTCACGAAGCGGCACCCGTGCCGGGCCTCGCCGGACGCGTCAGTCGCGCGCCCGCACCACCTCGTGGATGAAGGCCAGCTTCTTCACCACATGCTCGGACAGCACGAACGGGTACAGGTCGGGCTGGCCCATCGAGCGGTTCAGGCTGTTGACGGCGAAAGCCAGCGGCAGCCAGGCATCCATGATCCTCGGCATCTCCGGCTCGCTGTACGGGTCGAAGTCGATGTCGGTCTCCATCGCGGCCTCTCGGGTCATCCTGGGATGCACGGACATCCCGAACGACGACGCCATCTCCAGCGTGTCGACGATGTGCAGGTAATGCGCCCAGGTTTCCGCAAAATCCTCCCAAGGATGGCTGGTCGCATACACGCTGACGAAATTGGCCTGCCATCCAGGCTTGTGCGGCTGGCTGTAATGCCGCTTCAACGCCTGCGCGTAGTCCTCTCGCTCGTCGCCGAACAGCGCCCGGAACGGCTCCAGGAAGCGCGACCCCCGCACCAGCAGGTCCCAGTAATGGTGCCCGATCTCGTGGCGGAAATGCCCGAGCGGCGTGCGATACACCTCGCCCATCTGGTCGCGCATGCGCGACCGCTCGACATCGTTGCCTTCTTTCAGGGCAATGGTGATCAGCCCGTCGTCGTGGCCGGTCAGCACCTTGGGCTGCAGCGGCGTTTCGGCCAGGAAATCGAAGGCAAGCCCGTGCTGCGGGTCTTCGGCCCGCGTGGCCAGCTTCAGGCCGAGGCGCATCAGCGTGTAGATCAGCCGGTGCTTGGCTGCCTCCAGCGCCCGCCAGCGCGACACGTTCTCCTCGTCCGACAGGTCGGGCACGACGTGGTTGTGGCGGCAGGCGGCGCAGTAATCGCCGTCCGACTCCGCCCCGATCAGCCAGTTGCAGGCGGCCTGGCCGGCATTGGCGCAGAACCGCCAAGGTCCCGCATCGCCGCTGCCGGCGTCGTTCCAGGTCTCGCCCTGCCGCTCCAGCGCGCGCATGCAGAAAGTCGAGGGATCGTAGCCCAGCGCGCGCCCGCAACGCTCGCAGCGCGTGTTTTCGAAATACAGCGCCTGGTGGCAGGCCGGGCAGGTGAACAGGCGCATGGGCGTTGATCCCGATCGGGTGCCCCCGAAACGCATGGCCGGAAGGAGGTTGCCTGGCGCCCCGCCGTCCATGCGCAAAACTGACAACCGACACGCTTCTTGCTAACCACATCGGCATGACGAACACCCGCCGCCTGCCATGACCCTGCACGTCGCGCTGACGCACCGCACCAGCTATCGCTACGACCGCCCGGTGGCGCTCGGCCCCCAGATCGTGCGGCTGCGGCCCGCGCCGCATTCGCGCACCCCCATCATCGCCTACTCGCTGGCGGTGGAGCCGGCGGCGCATTTCCTGAACTGGCAGCAGGACCCGCAGGCGAACTTCCTGGCGCGCATCGTGGTGCCCGAGCGCACCACCCACTTCCAGGTGACCGTCGACCTCGTCGCCGACATGGCAACGATCAACCCGTTCGACTTCTTCCTCGAACCGGACGCGGAGACCTGGCCCTTCGGCTACGACCCGGTGCTGGAGCAGGAACTCGCCCCGTTCCGGCGCCTGACCGAACCGGGGCCGAAGCTCGCGGCCCTCCTGGCGGGGATCCCGCGCCGCCAGACGCGCACGATCGACATGATCGTGGACCTCAACAGCCGGGTCCAGTCGCTGATCGCCTACATCGTACGCATGGAGCCGGGCACCTGGCCGCCGGAGAAGACCCTGGAGGAGGGGCGGGGCTCCTGCCGCGACAGCGCCTGGCTGCTCGTCCACGTCCTGCGGCATCTCGGCTTTGCCGCCCGTTTCGTGTCCGGCTACCTGATCCAGCTCGTGGCCGACGAGGCGCCGCTGGTCGGGCCCGCCGGGCCTGCCGCCGATTTCACCGACCTGCACGCCTGGGCCGAAGCCTACCTGCCGGGCGCCGGCTGGATCGGCCTCGACCCGACCTCCGGCCTGCTGGCGGGCGAGGGCCACATCCCGCTCGCCGCCAGCCCCGACCCGCTCTCGGCCGCGCCGATCAGCGGCGGCGTGGAGCCAGCCGAGGTCACGTTCGACGTCGAGATGAAAGTCGCCCGCGTGCTCGAAACGCCGCGGGTGACCAAACCCTACACCGAGGCGCAGTGGCAGGCGATCCTGGCCGCCGGCCGCCACGTGGACCACGCGCTGCAGGAGGGCCAGGTCCGCCTGACGATGGGCGGCGAGCCGACCTTCGTCAGCGCCACCGACATGGAAGGCGCCGAATGGACCGTCGACGCGCTCGGCCCGACCAAGCGCGGCATCGCCGGCCGGCTGCTGCGCCGCCTGCTGCCGCTCTGGTCGCCGGGTGCGGCAATCACCCAGGTGCTCGGAAAGCACTACCCGGGCGAGCAATTGCCGCGCTGGGCGCTGAACGCGCATTGGCGGCGCGACGGCGAGCCGGTCTGGCGCGACCTGGGCCTGCTGGCCGCCGACCAGGACGAGGGCCACGCCACCACGCAGGACGCCGAGCGGTTCTGCACGGCGTTGGCCGAACGGCTGCAGGTGCCCCCGGGCTACATCAACCCGGCCTACGAGGACGTCCACTGGTTCCTGTGGAAGGAAGGCCGGCTGCCCGCCAACGTCCTGGCCGAAGGCAGCAGGCTGAAGGACCCGCAGACCCGCGACCGGCTGCGGCGCGTGTTCGGCCAGGGGCTGGCAAGCCCCGTCGGCAGCGTGCTGCCGTTGCGCCGCCGCGGCACCAATGGCGGCAGGCGCTGGCAGTCCGGCCGCTGGTTCTTCCGGGACGGCGTCATGTTCCTGATCCCTGGCGACGCGCCGGTCGGCTTTCGCCTGCCGCTCGACAGCCTGCCCTGGGCCGACCCGCAATCCATCGAGTTCGACCAGCCGGCAGACCCTTTCGCGCCGCTGCCGGAGCTGCCCCCACGCAGGACATCGGCGCGCCAAACTTCCGTCGCCGTGCCGGGCGCCGAACCCTGGGGTCCTGCCGGCGCAAGCCGTGCCGAGGACGGCTATGCCGGCATCGCCCCGCAGCGCCTGCCGGAAATCGGCCGCGAGGAGCCCGACCTCGTCCGCACCGCGCTCGCCGTGGAGGCGAGGGACGGGAAGCTGCACGTGTTCTTCCCGCCGCTCTACACGGCCGAGGACTGGCTGGACCTTGCCGCCGCCGTCGAGGACACGGCCGAGGAACTCGGCACCCAGGTGGTGCTGGAAGGCTACCCGCCGCCGCGCGACCCTAGGCTGAACCAGTTCTCCATCACCCCCGACCCGGGCGTGATCGAGGTGAACATACACCCCGCCGAGCACTGGGCCGAAATGGTCGGGCGCACCACCCAGCTCTATCGCGCCGCCCGCGAGGAGGGCCTGGCCACCCAGAAATTCATGCTGGACGGCCGCCATGTCGGCACCGGCGGCGGCAACCACGTGGTGATGGGTGCGGCGACGCCGAAGGACAGCCCGTTCCTGCGGCGTCCCGATCTGCTGCGCAGCCTGCTCGGCTTCTGGCACAACCACCCGAGCCTGTCCTACGGCTTCTCCGGCCTGTTCATCGGCCCGACCAGCCAGCATCCGCGCATCGACGAGGCGAGGATGGACAGCGTGACCGAGCTGGAGATCGCGTTCTCCCGCATAAGCCCGAAGACCGAGACGCCGCCCTGGCTGACCGACCGGCTGTTTCGCAACATCCTGGCCGACCTGACCGGCAACACGCACCGCACCGAGTTCTCCATCGACAAGATGTACGCGCCCGAGAACAGCACCGGCCGGCTCGGCCTGGTCGAGTTCCGCGCGCTGGAAATGCCGCCCGACCCGCGCATGTCGCTGGCGCAGATGCTGCTGATGCGCGGGGCCGTGGCTGCGTTCTGGCAGACGCCCTACGAGCGCACGCTGGTGCGCTGGCGCACCAGGCTGCACGACGACTTCATGCTGCCGCACTACGTCGAACAGGACCTTGCCGGCGCGCTGGAAGAACTGGCGCAGCTCGGTTTTCCGTTGGACCGTTCCTGGTTCGCGCCGCATCTGGAGTTCCGCTTTCCCAGGATCGGCGAGGTGAGCGTGGACGGCACCACGCTGGAGCTGCGCCACGCGCTGGAACCCTGGCACGTGCTCGGCGAGGAGCCCGCTTCCGGCGGCACGGTGCGCTACGTCGACAGCTCGACCGAGCGCGTTCAGGTGCGGGTCACCGGCTGGGCCAGCGAACGCTTCGTGCTCGCCTGCAACGGCGTGGGCGTCCCGCTCAGCCAGACGCCGACTGCGGGGGAACATGTCGGCGCGGTGCGCTTCAAGGCGTGGAACCCGCCATCGTCGCTGCACCCGACGGTCAGCGCCCAGGGCCCGCTGGTGTTCGACATCTACGACCGCTGGAGCGGGCGCAGCCTGGGCGGCCTGACCCACCATGTCAGCCACCCGGGCGGCCGCAGCTACGACACGTTCCCGGTCAACGCGAACGAAGCCGAGGCACGCCGCCGCGCCCGTTTCCAACCCTTCGGCCACACGCCCGGACCGATGCCCGAGCCGGTCGTCAGGGTCGGCCACGAGCACCCCCGCACGTTGGACCTGAGGCGGTAGCGTTCCGGGTCATGCGTCTCCCTCGCTCTGGGCCCCGGCCGGGATGAGGGCGCGCCGCCTCTGCCCTCCGGCGCGGGGGAGGACGCCCGCCCAACTCCGCCGCCTCGGCGGAGCGCGCCGCCCGTGACGGCGAAGGGCGCCGACGAGCTGCTCGACGCGTCGGGCCGCCTGCGCGCCCCTTGGCGCCGCGTGCTGGGAAGCCTGCTCGGGCTTGGCGTTGCGACGCTGCGGGACCGCGGCGCCGAACTCGAACGCGCCTGCGCCGAGGAGGGTGCGGCTCTGCTCGGCGGCTCCGGCCCGGCGGCGTGGCGGTGCGATCCCATCCCGTTCGTGCTGAGCGAGACCGAGTTCGCGAGCCTCGCCATCGGCCTGGCCCAGCGCGCCGAGCTGCTCGAAGCCGTGCTGGCCGACCTCTACGGCCCGCGCAGCCTGCTGAGCAACGGCCATCTGCGCCCTGCCCTGGTCTATCCCAACAGCGCCTATGTGCGCGCGGTGCGCACCACCGCGCCGGAGCGTCGGACGCCGCCCCGGCACCTGCATCTTTACGCCGCCGACCTGATGCGCGGTGCCGACGGGCAATGGTGCGTGGTCGCCGACCACACCGGCGCGCCGGCGGGCCTGGCCTATGCCCTGGAAAACCGCCGCATCATGGCCCGCGTGCTGCCGGAGCTGTTCCGCAGCATGGAAATCCGGCAGCTGCGGCCGTTCCTGGACGTCTGGCAGGACAGCCTGCAGCGCCTGGCGCCGCAACCGGCCGGCAATCCCGGCCTCGCACTGCTCACCCCCGGCCACGCCGATGCCGCCTGGTTCGAGCACGTGATCCTGGCGCGAGCCCTCGGCTGCTCGCTGGTCGAAGACGACGACCTGACATTGCGCGGCGGTGCGCTGTGGCTGAAGACCCTGCGCGGCCTGCGTCCGGTGCACGTGCTGCTGCGCCGCCAGCGCGGCGACGCGCTGGACCTGCTCGAAACGCCGTCGAGCCGGTCCTGCGGCACGCCCGGTCTGCTGACCGCCTGGCGGGACGGGGCGTTGCAGGTGCTCAACGGTCCCGGCGCCGACTTCGCCGAAGCGCCGGCGCTGGCTGCCTTCCTGCCGCAGCTGGCGCGTGTGCTGACCGGACGCGAGCTGGTGCTGCCGACCGCGCCGGTGCTGTGGCTCGGCGACCCTGGCCACTACGCCGCGTTCGCCGCCGACCCTGCGGCCTGGCGCATCCTGTCCGCAGGCGACCGTACCCCGCCCGCTGCCCGCGACGCGACCCAGAAGGCGCTGCTGCTCGCGGTTGCCGAGCGCCCATGGGCCTACGCCGCCGAAGGCTTGCGCGTGCCCAGCTGCGCGCCCTGCATCGGCGCGGGCGAGACGCTCGAGCCGCGCCCGGTCACGCTGCGCCTGTTCCTCGTCTGGGACGGCACTGCCTGGCGGCCGCTCCCAGGCGGGCTGGCCCAGGTGCTCGGCCCCGGCGAGGCAGCGGGCAACACGCGGCGCGCCGGTCTGACCAAGGATGTCTGGGTCATGCTGGAGGAGGGCCTCGACATCCACGGTCCGCCCGGACTGCCGCTGCCGCAGCTTCCCGTCAGGCGCGTGGCGGGCGACCTGCCGAGCCGTGTCGCGGACAATTTCTACTGGCTCGGACGCTACCTGGAGCGGCTGGAGAACACCGCCCGCCTGGTTCGCCTGGTGCTGGCCAAGCTGTCCCGCGACACGCTGCTGCCGCGCGACCTGCCTGACATGGCGGCCCTGATCGCCTGCCTGGCCGATGCGGGCGTGGTGTCCGAAGAGCTTGCGTCCGGCGCAGGTCCGGGCCAGCTGGCCGATCTGCTCGCGCGCGCCCTGGCCGGCGAGGCGGGCGCCGTCGCCCGCCTGAGCGGCCGAGTGCGCGACCTGGCCGACACGCTGCGCGACCGGCTGAGCGGCGAGATGCACGCCACCCTCGCGCACGAGCTGCGCCGCCTGAAAGGCGCGCGCGTCCTGCTGCGGCCCGGCCAGCGCGCGGTGGGCATAGGGCTGATGCACGAGTTCGCGGGCGAGGTGCTGCAGTTCTGCGCCACCGTCTCCGGCTACGCCGCGGAGAACATGGTCCGCGGCGGCGGCTGGCTGTTCCTGGATCTGGGCCGGCGTGTCGAACGCGCGCAGGCGGTCGCGGGCCAGGTGGCGCACGCGCTGGACCAGCGGCCGGAGCGGCTGGAAGCGGGGCTGATCCTGGCGCTCGACCTGTGCGACAGCGCGCTCACCTACCGCGCGCGCTACCTGGCCGCCATCCAGGCCCTGCCGGTGATCGACCTGATCGTGGCCGACGAGGGCAACCCGCGCGGGCTAGGCTTCCAGCTCGCGACCGCGCGCCACACCCTGTCCAGCCTCGCCTCCGAAGACGACGCCGTCATCATCGCGACGCTGGATGCCGCCCTGGACGAGACGAGGCTGCTGATGGGCGAGCTGGCGGACGCTCCCCTGCATCCCTCCACCGCCGCCCTGGTGGCGCATCTGCGCAGCATCGGCGCCCAGGTGGGTCAGGTGTCGGGCGCGGTGATGCGGCGCTACTTCGCGCTGCTGCCGGTGACCTTCACCGACGGGCTGTTCCGATGAGGCCGTCCGTCCGGTGATCTACACGGTTCGCCATGTGACGCAGTACGATTATGCGACGCCGGTCGATCTGGGCACGCACATGCTGCACCTGCAGCCGCGCACGCTGTCCTGGCAGCGCGTGCTGCGGACCGGGTTGCTGTGCGATCCGGCGCCCGCCGCGATGCGCCACGCCACCGACTGCTTCGGCAACGCGGTGTCCTGGCTGTTCCTCGACACCGCCCATCCGCGCCTGGTCGTCACCCTGGAAGCGACGGTGGAGGTGCAATCGCCCGCGTCATTGACCGCCGCCGCGCCGACGCCTGGCTGGGAGACGGTGTCGCGCGCGGCGGCCGAGGGCGGGCAGGCGGCCTACGAGGCAGCCGAGTTCCTGTTCGACAGCCCGATGGCGCCGGCCCTGGCCGCGGCCGGGGAGTACGCGCGCGCCTCGTTTCCGGCCGGCCGGCCGGTGCTGGAGGCGCTGACCGACCTGAACACGCGCATCGGCCGCGACTTCGCGTTCCGGTCCGGCGCCACGACGGTGCATACGACGGTGGCGCAGGTGCTGGCGCAGCGTGCGGGGGTCTGCCAGGATTTCTCCCACGTGATGATCGCGGGCCTGCGGTCGCTCGGTTTGCCCGCGCGTTACGTCAGCGGCTATATCCAGACCAGGCCGCCGCCCGGACAGCCGAGACAGCGCGGCTGCGACCAGTCGCATGCATGGGTGGCATGCTGGCTGGGAGCGGAGCATGGTTGGATGCATGTCGACCCGACCAACGGGGTGCTGGTCAGGGACGAGCATGTGGTGCTTGGCTGGGGTAGGGACTTTTCCGATGTGAGCCCGCTTTGCGGCGTCATCCTGGGCGGGGGAAAGCATAGTTTGAAGGTCAGCGTGGATTTGGAGCCGGAGCGCCCGGACACCGGTTCATGAGGCTGGGCGGAAATGACGCAGACACGCCTGTGCCACGCATCGGGATCAACCGGCACCGTGTCGCTGGCGGCCGCGTGGATGGCCGGAACAAGCCCGGCCAAGGTGTTCAAGGAAGCGAGCACACGTGAACGGCCTTCTGGACGGCTACGACAAACGCCATTTCTTCTGCGAGCTGATGGATTGCACGTCGCACGACCCCGCGGTGCAGCTCATCGCCAGCCGGCTGGCCGCGATGGACCCGGCCGAACTGCAGCGCCGCGCGAAGATTGCCGAGGTGGAGTTGTTCAACCAGGGCATCACCTTCACCGTGTATTCCGACAAGGATGCGATCGACCGCATCCTGCCGTTCGACCTGATCCCGCGCGTGCTGACCGCGCGCGAGTGGGACGGCCTGGAGCGCGGCGTGCGTCAGCGCGTGGCGGCGCTGAACGCGTTCATCTGGGACGTGTACCACGACCAGCACATCCTCAACGACGGCGTGGTGCCCCGCCACCTGGTGCTGGCCAACAGCAACTACCGCCCTGAGATGGCCGGGCTGGACGTGCCGCACGGCACCTACGTGCATGTCTGCGGCGTGGACATCATCCGCGACGAGACCGGGCAGTTCCTGGTGCTGGAGGACAACGCGCGCACGCCGTCCGGCGTCAGCTACGTCATCGAGAACCGCAACATGATGCGGCGCATCTTCCCCGACCTGATGGACGGGATTGCCGTCAAGCCGGTCGGCACCTACGGCATGATGCTGCAGGCGGCCCTGGCCGAGATCGCGCCGGCCGACGCGGCCGACCCGCAAGTGGTGCTGCTCTCGCCAGGCATCTACAACTCGGCCTATTTCGAGCACATCTTCCTGGCCCGCGAGATGGGCGTGCCGCTGGTCGAGGGCAGCGACCTCGTCGTCGAGAACCACTGCGTCTACATGCGAACCACCGCGGGCCTGGCGCCGGTCCACTCCATCTACCGACGGCTGAACGACGACTTCCTCGACCCCGACGTGTTCCGGCCAGACAGCACGCTTGGCGTGCGCGGCCTGATCGAGTCGTGGCGCAGGGGACGGGTCGCGATCGCCAACGCGGTCGGCACCGGCGTCGCCGACGACAAGGCGATCTACGCCTACATGCCGCGAATCATCCGCTACTACCTCGGCCAGGACGCAATCCTGCCCAACGTGGAAACCCACATCTGCGGCGAGGCGGAAGGCCTTGCCTACACGCTCGACCACCTGGAGCACCTCGTGGTCAAGCCGGTGGGCGAGTCGGGCGGCTACGGGCTGATCATCGGCCCGCATGCCACGCGCGACGAGATCGACGCCTTTCGCGTGCAGCTACGCGCTGATCCCGCCAACTATATAAGTCAGCCGATGATCAACCTGTCCGTCTCGCCCACCCTTGCGGGCCACGGGCTCATGCCGCGCCACGTCGACCTGCGGCCGTTCGCAATCACCGGGCGGAAAACCTGGGTGCTGCCAGGCGGGCTGACGCGGGTGGCGTTGCGCGAGGGATCGCTCGTGGTGAACTCCTCGCAGGGCGGCGGCTCGAAGGACACGTGGGTGCTGGAGTGAGAGGCCGGTGAACGCCTGCCCCGACCCAGAAGCATCCGTACGCCGGCAGCCGCTGCTTCTCTCGCGCTACGCCGAAGCGTTGTTCTGGCTGGCGCGCTACATGGAGCGCGTGGAAAACCTGGCCCGCGTGCTGGACGTGACCGACACCTTCGTTCGCCACGGCGTGGATCAGTCGGGTTGGCGCAGCGTGATCCAGATCAACGCCGACGAGGAACGTTTTTCGGCCCTCTACGGCCGGGCCAACGCGGAGACGGTGGCGCGCTTCTACCTGGCAGAGCGGGAAAACCCGAACTCCATCCTGTCGTCGTTGTTTGCCGCGCGGGAAAACGCGCGCACGCTGCGGCCGCTGATCCCGATCGAGATGTGGAACCAGATCAACGTCTTCTACAACCGCGTGCGCCAGTTTTCTAAGGAGGATTGCGTGCCCAGCCGCGTGTCCGGCCTGTGCGTCTACCTCAAGGAACAGTGCCAGACCCATGCCGGCATCATCGACGGCACGTTCTACCGCGACCAGGGCTGGGCGTTCTACTGCATCGGCAAATACGTCGAACGCGGGGACCAGACGTCCCGCCTGGTGGACATCAAGTACCACACGCTGCTGCCCTCGCCCGAAGACGTCGGCAGCGCGCTCGATGTCAGCCAGTGGCACGCGCTGCTGCGGGCCGCATCGGGGTTCCAGGCCTATCGCCGCATCAACCCGAGCCACATGACGCCGGCATCGGTCGCAGGCTTCCTCCTGCTCAACGACTCGTTTCCGCGCAGCGTCACGCGCTGCGTCCGGCAGATCGAGATCTATCTGGGGCAGCTCAGCTCCGGCTACGGCCTGCGCGGCGCCCACGCGGCGCAGGAGCAGCTCGACGAGTTGCGGGCAGCGCTGATGGACCAGTCGATCCAGCAGATCCTCTCACGCGGCCTGCACGAGTTCCTCGACTGGGTGCAGCTTCAGTTCATCGGCCTGCAGGACGCCATCGCGCAGTCCTTCTGGCGCAGGCCGGAACAGTCGCAGCAACAGAGCCAGTCAGGCGGCCCCTGACTCTCCTGGCCGCGTCCGGGTCGGGCCGAGTTCGGGGAACAGGGCGGCCAGCCCTTCCCGCGTCGCTTGCGTGCGGCCGCGTTCGGTGATCAGGCCGGTGATCAGGCGGTGCGGCGTCACGTCGAAGGCGGGGTTGGCCGCAGGGCTTCCCGTCGGGACCACGCGGATTGTGGCGACCGAGCCGTCCATCGCGCGGCCCGTCATCGTGGTCACCTCGGATTGCGCACGTTCCTCGATCGGGATGTCGCGTACGCCGTCGTCGATGGTCCAGTCGATCGTCGAGGAGGGCAGGGCGACATGGAACGGCACACCGTTGTCGTGCGCCGCCAGCGCCTTGAGGTAGGTGCCGATCTTGTTTGCGGCGTCCCCCGTGCGCGTGACGCGGTCCGCCCCCACGATGACCAGGTCCACCTGGCCGTGCTGCATCAGGTGCCCGCCGGCGTTGTCCGACACGACCGTGTGGGCGACGCCGTGCTTGCCCAGCTCGAACGCCGTCAGCGCCGCGCCCTGGTTGCGCGGCCGCGTCTCGTCCACCCAGACGTGAACGTCGATGCCGGCATCGTGCGCCTTGTAGATGGGCGCCATCGCCGTGCCCCAATCCACGGTCGCCAGCCAGCCTGCGTTGCAATGCGTCAGCACGCGGACCGGGCCGCTGCCCTGTCGTGCGGCGGCGGCCTGCTCGATCAGCGGCAGCCCGTGCAGCCCGATCTGCTCGTTGCGCTCGGCGTCCTCGTCGGCGATCTGCTGCGCCTGCGCGTAGGCGGCGCGCACACGGTCGGCCTGGCGCGTGTTGCGCAGCACCGTCAGCATGCGGTCCAGCGCCCAGCGCAGGTTGACCGCGGTCGGCCGTGTCGCCGCAAGCAGGGCTGCATCGCGCTCCATCGCCTCGGTGGACGCGTCTGCCCGCAGCCCGAGCGCCAGGCCGTACGCCGCCACCGCGCCGATCAGGGGAGCGCCGCGCACCTGCATGCTGCGTATGGCGTGCGCCGCATCCCGCACCGCCGTCAGCCGCAGGATCTCCACCGACCACGGCAGCTTGGTCTGGTCGATGATCCGCACCGACCACTGGTCGTGCTCGTCGACCCAGACGCTGCGATAGGGTGTCCCGTCAATCTTCATCTTCGTTCCCGAGCCTGGAGCGGCATGCGATCAGGTGAACTCGTCGATCCGCACTTAAATCCTCTGGTGCAGGACGCAGACCAGGGTGAACAGGCGCCGGGCGGTCTCGAAGTCGATCTCCACCCGTCCCTGCAGGCGTGCGACCATCAGCTCGGCGCCCTCGTTGTGCAGGCCGCGCCGTCCCATGTCGATCGCCTGGATGCTCGCCTCGCGCCCGTCCTGGATGGCGTTCGCGTAGCTGTCGACCAGCAGCTGGTAATCCTTGATCAGCCGGCGGAATGGCCCGAGCGCCAGCCCCAACGCCATCAGCGGCGCGTCGGCGGCGTCGCGCACGTCGAAGGCGAGCCGCCCCTCGACGATCGAGAGGTGAAGCACGAACGGGCCGGAGAGCCCGCGCGGCGCGAAACGGTTTTCCATCGCCAGGTCGCGCACCGCCTGGTCGAGGTCGGCCTGCTGCAACGGCGAGATCTGGCCGCGCTCGCCATGGAGGACGACGCTGACGAGCGAACGGCTGGCCTGTGCGCCGGGCGCGCCTTCAGCCGTCATCCCGCTCGTCCGGCGGCTTCATGAAGCCGAGTTTCATCATCAGCCCGACCGTCGCGCCCTTCACCGGCCGGATCAGCAGCAGCGTCAGCAGCAGGGTGGCAGGCAGGAAAATCAGCATCTCGGCCAGGATGGACAACCGCACGGACCGGTCCACCGCCACCAGGGCGCCGATGGCGAGGTGGGCGACGATGAACACGGTGAAGTAGGGCGGCGCGTCGTCGGCGCTGATCAGCCCGAGCGGCGCTGCGCACGCGCTGCACACCGGAGCGACCCGCAACCACCCGACGAACAGGCGGCCCCTTCCGCACACCGGACAGGTTGCGCGCACGCCGCGCAGCATCGCCCGGAACAAGGGCGGTGCTGCGAACGGCGAGGGGTCGGGACGCCGGTCCGGCTGCCAGCGATAAGGGAGCGTGTCGGGCATGCAGGCCGTGCCTCGTGCTGTTCTGCCGCCCGGCAGCGCCGGAGCGGCAGGATGAAAACTGGTCCGTGCGGCGCCACATGGCAAGCAGCCGGCGCGGCGAGGGTCTTGCCGCTTGCACCTGCGCAAGCCGCGCGCGACACAGCCGCGCCTGAACCCGCGCGCGCGGACCGCCCGCCGCGCCACTACGGATGTCTGTCATGCACGTTGCCAGGACTCGCCAGGAGCTTGCACGGGCGACCTGCTACGTTCGGCAGTCCCACCCCTCGCTGGTGCTGGTTCCGACGATGGGCGCGCTCCACGCCGGCCACGTGTCGCTGGTTGCCCACGCGCGCGAGATCGGCGGCGGCGTGATCGCGTCCATCTTCGTCAACCCGACGCAGTTCAGCGACTCCGGCGATTTCAACCGCTATCCGCGTGACGAGGCGGGCGACCTGGCGCTTCTCGCGCAGGCCGGTTGCGACGCCGTGTGGCTGCCTCAGGTGACCGACATGTACGACGACGCGAACGCCACCGCGGTCGACGTCGCCGGACCGGCGCTCGGATGGGAAGGCGACGCGCGTCCTGGGCATTTTCGCGGTGTCGCGACCGTGGTGGCGAAACTTTTCGGCCAGGTCAGACCGGACATCGCCTGTTTCGGCGAGAAAGACTGGCAGCAGCTTCAAGTGATACGCCGTGTCGAACGCGATCTGGCCCTGAACGTGCGCATCGCCGGCGTGCCCACCCTGCGCGAGTCCGACGGCCTGGCTCTTTCCTCGCGCAACCGTTTTCTGACGCAAGCCGAGCGCCGGGCCGCGCCGCTGCTCTACGCGACGATGCTGGCGGCAGCGCGCGACATCAAAGCTGCCGCCGCAGTGGACGACAGGTTGGGCGCTGCGCGACACACGCTCGCCGCCTCCGGCTTCGCGGTCGACTACCTGGCGCTGGTGGATGGCGAGACGATGTCCGGCGTCTCGCAAGCCGGACCGGGCACGCGCCTGATTGCTGCGGCACGACTTGGCAGCGTGCGCCTGCTCGACAACGTGGCAGCCGATGAGAGCGGCACGACCCAACCCAAACTCACTCTGGATGATCAAGCTGCTCGCCAGAGCAGACACCGGAGCGGATCGGGCTGACGCAGTCAGCATGAACCCGCTTAGAGCAGCACCATCCAGACTGGATTCAGTCTGGATGATCAAGCTGCGCGCCAGAGCAGACGCTGGAGCGGGTCGGGCTGACGCAGTCAGCATGAACCCGCTTAGAGCATCATCATCCAGCCGCTCGCCAGAGCAGACACTGGAGCGGATCGGGCTGACGCAGTCAGCATGAATCCGCTCTAGCGCACGGCGGCGCGCCGCCTGGTGTCGGAACGAATTCGGTAGGCATAAATTTCGTTGGAAACTTCGCTGTAACCGTCGCTTTGCATTGACATGCATGCGGGATGCAGCCGATAGCGGAGGAACGCCTGTCTGCGATTCGCGAACCGTTCGATTCCGGCCGCATGCATGCGTGACTCTGGGAGCAACGTTTGTTGAGCGCCTCTGCTGACCATGACTCGACGCCGTCATCGGTCGAAACTGGCAGCACGGTGCTGCCGTGTCGGGCCGCCGCCGAGCAACACGACGCGCACGCGCCCCGACCAGCAGCACGACGTCTGCACCAGACACGTCATCCGGCAACGATCTTGAGGAGCAAGCAATGAGCAGCGACGATACGGGAACGGGGGAGCGGAGCGCGCCAAGGCGCGCCAGACCGATGGCGGTACGATCGACGACGCGGCGAGGGCCGGCCGGCCGGCCGGCAAAACCTGCGCCGGCACGCGCCAAGGCGCCTGTCGGACGGCCGCCCAAGGCGGCGTCACGCGGCACCAAGGCCGCAGCAACCAAGGCGACTCCTGCAAAAACGTCCACGCGCGCCAAGCCGGCCTCACGCGCCGCAAAGCCTGCTGCACGCACGGCCCGTGCCACCAAGGCTGCGCCGCGCAAGGCAGCGCCGGCCCGCACGGCCAAGGCTAGCGCGAGCAAGCCGGCACGCGGTCGTCCGCCGGCCGCCGGCCGTGCCACGAAAGCGGCTTCGTCCCGCACCACGGCCGCGCGGACCGCCAAGTCTTCGACACGCACCACCAAGACTGCCACGTCTCGCGCAAAGCCCGCGCCCGCGCGCGCGACGAAGGGCGCTCCGGCACGCACGACAGCGGCACGCAAGCCTGCGCGTCCGGCGGCGCGAACCACCGCGAAGACAGCGACCCGCAGCACCAGGGCTGCTCCTCGCGCCACCAAGGCCGCTTCGGAGCGCAAGTCGGCTCGCGAGCAGGCAGCGCCGCGCAAGGTCGACGGACGCTCGACGAACGGCCGCAAGTCCGCCCGTGCGTCAAACGGCACCAGCCGCGCGTCGGTGCGCGAAGCTCCCGAAAAGATCCGCAAGCCGCGCCGCAACAAGGCGGTGGAGATGCAGGCGGAACATTTGGAGGAAACGGCGCCACCTGCGCCCAAGAAGCGCGGCCGGCCGAAGAACGTCGTCGAAACCCCGGTCGAGGTAACCGCAGCAGAGGAGCGGCACGAGGAAGAAGCCGAGACGAGCGAAGCCGAACACGGCTGAAGCTAGGTGCGCTGGCGGGGGTGCGCTCCCGCCAACACGGCTAACCGACCCGGCGGCCGGCCCCGAACGCTTCGATGCGCACTCGGACCGGCCGCCGCTTTCGCGCGACACCCGATCAGGCGCGTGCCTTGAAGCTGTGCGCGTCGGTCGTGCGCTTTGCAGGCTTTCCTGCCGAGCCGTAGCCGCCGGCCTGGGGGCCGCTGCGGGCGGCTTTGGCCACGAGGTCCAGAACGCGGCTCTGAACCCGCATCGCACGCTTGAGCAGCTGTCTGTTCTCCTCTGCGAGCCGGCCGAGGTCGTGCATCTCGGTCGTTGGAATGCTTCCCGGCTCGGCAGCACGCCAAGCCGAGGCAAGCGCGTTCGCTGCGTCATGCTTGGGCGCGAGCAGGCTGCCTGCCCGCGCGAAATCCATCGACTCGAGTGCGGCATTCTCCTCCGTCAGCAAGGCGCTCAGCCGGCGTATCGCCTCCTGCATCGGAGAGCTGTCGGCACCGGACTTCCGGTCGGTCACTTGCGTGCCTCCTGCAGGCGCAGCATCTGCTGAAGTACCGGCTCGGCCAAACCCAGCCCGCCGTTGCGGGCGATGTTCTTGGCGATCTCGGCCACCATCATCGGTTTGAAAGCCTGCTCGGCAGCACCACCGCCGATTAGTCCGTCGGACATGTCGGCGGTGTCGAAGATCGGCTTGAGCAGTTCGTTCAAGGCGACCGACGTGAAATCTTCCGCGGTCCGGCGCAACTTTCCCTGCGCCGCATCCGACTTTGCCGGCATCTCCTGTCCACTATCGACGCGCATCATCTAACCTCCAGATCGGCTTGCAGCGCCCCGGCAGCCTTGATGGCTTGCAGGATGCTGATCAGGTCGCGCGGCCCCACGCCGAGCGCATTGAGGCTGGCAACAAGGTCGCGCAGCGTGGGCGACGCCTGCAGCAGCCCGAGTTTGTGGTCGTGCTCGGTGTCCACGCTGATCGTGCTGCGCGGCACCGTTTTCGTCCGTCCGCGGCTGAACGCTTCGGGCTGGCTGATTTCGGGCGCTTCGGAGACGCGGATCGTCAGGTTGCCCTGTGCGATGGCGACGGTGCTGATGCGCACGTTGGCGCCCATCACGATCGTGCCGCTCGTCTCGTCGATGACGACGACGGCAGGCGCGTCCGGCTCCACCCGCAAATCCTCGATCCGGGCCAGCGCGTCGACCACGTCCAGCCCGTGAAGGTTGAGCGCCACCGTGCGCGGATCGGTGGCGCGGGCGACGTTCGGGCCGACCGCCTCGTTGATCGCGATTTCCATGCGCCGGGCGGTGGTCAGGTCCGGGTTGCGAAGTGCGAGTGCCACCTCGTCATGCGCGCCGAGCGCAAACGCCACTTCGCGCTCCACGATGGCGCCGTTGGCGATCTTGCCGGAGGTGGGCACGTTGCGCGTGACCGACGATCCTGACGCCCCGCGCGCCGCGACCGCGCCCGTGGTGACCGAGCCCTGGCCCACGCCGTAGACCTCGCCATCCGCGGCGAGCATAGGAGTGACGAGAAGGGTTCCGCCGGAAAGGTTGGTGGCATCGCCGATGGCCGAGACCGAAACGTCGATACGGCTGCCGGTCCGCGCGAAGGCCGGCAGGTTGCCTGTCACCATCACCGCGGCCACGTTCTTGGTCTGCAGCTTGGCGATCTGGTCGCGCGTGTTCACGCCCAGGCGTTCGAGCATGCCGACCAGCGACTCCCGGGTGAACACCGCGTTGTCCAGCTTGTCGCCGGTGCCGTTCAACCCGACCACCAGGCCGTAGCCGACAAGCTGGTTTTCCCGCACGCCCTCGACGTCGGCGATGTCCTTGACCCTGACCTGTGCATGCACCGGCACCGTCACGGCGAGCAGGCACAGCACCAGGACGAGGCTCAGGCTCGAGCAAAATCTTTGCGCGCCGGAAACCATTGACCGCCATGCTGTGCGGCGGTGATTCCAGGCGCAGTCAGGTCCATGTCCTTCAGGCATGGGACCATGAAATCATCAAATGGTTGCTGGAAGGTGCATTCGCGAAACGGTGCGCCTGGATTTCGGAGGGTAGGGCATGCGTATCGACCAGCTCGGCAGACCGGTGGCGCAGGCGCCGCGCGCCCGCCGCAGTCAGGACAAGTTCTCCGTCGGTGAGGAGGCGGCAGCCCACGAGCCGGCAGCGCCCGGCGCGCTCGCCGCACCGACCGATGTCCTGGGCGTCTGTGGTGCGGCGCAAACTCCTGCAGCCTCTCCCGCCGAGCGCGACCGGGAGGCTGCCCAGCACGGGGATGCCATGCTGAAGACGCTGACCAGGCTGCAAGTGGGTGCGCTGGGCGGCGATGCCGACGGCGCCCGGGCCTGCCTCGCGGCACTTGCCGGCAGCCTCAAGACGGCGGCCGACCCCGGCCTGAACGCCGTGCTGCAGGGCATAGCGGCGCGTGCTGCGGTCGAGGTCGCGCGCTCGGGCTGACAGCGGCACTCGCCGGATTCGGCCGCCCCTGCGCGCTTGGCGCGGCCTGGCGCCCCGTCTATAAGCCGCGCCAGAAGGCCGGGGGGCGCTGACGCACGCCCCTGACGGCCATATCTGACGAGGATCGCCGCGATGATGCTCACGCTGCCGCCAGACTATCGGCCTTCCGACAGCGAGGAGTTCATGAACCCGCTGCAGGTCGAGTATTTCCGCCAGAAACTGCTGCGTTGGCGCGCCGACCTGCTGCGCGACTCAGACGACACCCTGGCCAGCCTGGGACAGGGCGGCATCCTCGAAGCCGACATAACCGACCGGGCCAGCGTGGAGACCGACCGCGCCCTGGAACTGCGTACCAGGGACCGCGCGCGCAAGCTGGTGTCCAAGATCGACCAGGCGCTGCAGAGGATAGAGAACGGCCAATACGGATTGTGCGAGGAAACCGGCGAGCCGATCGGCATCCGCCGCCTGGAGGCCCGGCCGATCGCCACGCTGTCGCTCGAGGCGCAGGAACGGCACGAACGCATGGAGCGCGTGCACAGGGACGAGTGACCCGCCGCCCGCCGTCGCCGGCACGCGCCGGCGACGGGCCGGAGCGGCCCGATCAGAACGGCAGCAGGATGTCCAAGGCCTGCTGGCCGTAACGGGCGGTCTGCAACTCGGTCAACTGGCCGCGCCCGCCGTACGATATGCGCGCCTCCGCCATACGGTCATGCGGCACGGTGTTGTCGCTGGCGATGTCCTGCGGCCGGATCACGCCGCTGACCTGAAGCTCGCGCAGCTCGCTGTTCACCCGCATCTCCTGCCGCGCAGCGATCACCAGGTTGCCGTTCGGCAGAACCTGCGTCACCACACCGGCCAGCCGCAGCGTCACCGTCTCGTTGCGCTTGATGGTGCCGCTGCCAACCGCGGTGTTGGTGCTGTTGAGGTTCACCGTGGTGGCCGCATTCACCGCCTTGCCCAGGATTTTTGGCAGTGCCGTCTCGAGGCCGAACAAATTGGGGATGCCTTCGGATTCGGTGCCGGTGCGCGTGGCGTTGGTGGCGTTCTGCACGTTGGCGGCATCCGTCGTGTTGACCAGCACGGTCACGATGTCGCCCACCTGCGCCGCGCGCTGGTCCTTGAAGAACGCCCGGCTGCCGCTGCGCCACAGGCTGGCCGGCTCGCGCGGCGTCGCCTCCGCCCGCGGCATCGGCATCGTCACCGGCCGCCATCTCGGGTCAGCGGTGGGGTCTGCCGTGGCCGTCATCACCGGTGGCCTGCCGATTTCGGACAGCCGGGTCAGGGTGCTGCACCCGGAGAGCCAGGCGAGCCCGACGATCGTCACGGTGCGGGGAAGGCGGGTCATCGTGCCGACACCAGAGTGACGGCGTTCGCCCCGGGCGAAACGGTGACGGCGTTCGCTCCTGGCGAGACTCGCACTTCGTCCTGGCCGGTCACCTCAGCCTCGACGATGCGGTGCGAGGCGGGGTTTTCGACACGTATGCGGTCGCCCCGCGCGCCGGCCTCGGCGGCGATCCCCTGGGCGCTGAGCGCGATCCCATCGCTGTTGAGCGTCATGCGCACCGTCGCCCCCCTCAACACCATCGGCGGACGAACCAGGTCGGCCGCGCTCAACGCCTGCCCAGCGGCCACCGGGCGCCTTGTCGAAAGTCCCATCGCCGCCTCGGGCAGCAATGCCGCGCCGCCGCGCAGGCTGGCCAGCCGCACGCGCGCCTGCTGAACGTCGCCTGCCGCCAGCACGCTGCCGGGCGCCAGGCGATGCGACGCCACCGCGGTGCGGACCATCGGCACCACCTGGCCGGATATGCGCGCCTGCACGCTCGCCATGCCGGGCGCCGACACCGACAGCAGCGCGCTGAAACGCCCGTGCTCAGGCTCGTAGGTGATCTGCGACACCTCCGACTGCACGGCCACTCCGGCAGGAACCACGATCGGCTGCATGTCCGGCGCGGCCACGTCGTAATCGTCGGGCGCACCCGCGTCGGCCAGGCTGCGGCGCAGCAGCGTGGCGATCGCGTCCTGCGACAAAGCGTCGCCGCGCCGTTCGATCACCGCCTGCTCGCCGCCGCTGGCCGGCCGCCAGTCCACGGCGAAGTCGCGCGCGATGGCCGCCAGTTGCGGCGAGTTCACCACGATGCGCAGGCCCGGCGCCGGTGCCGCGCCGAGCACGCGGTCGGGCGTCGCACCAAGCTGGTCGAACAGATCGGCCAGCCGCACCGTCGGCCCGGTGATCTGGGTGAACGGCCGCAGCAGCGCCGCCTGGGCAGGCATGGCCGCGACGCAGGCCGCAGCAGACAGAACGCGTAGGATGCGCATGGTCATCACCTCAGGTTCGTGAGTGTCTGGAGCATTTCGTTGGACGACGTGATGACCTTGCTGTTCATCTCGTAGGCGCGCTGGGCGGTGATCAGGCTGGTGATCTCGGTCACCACGTTCACGTTGCTGCTCTCGACATAGCCCTGCATCACGCTGCCGAACCCCGGCGAGCCGGGCGTGCCCGTCGCGGCGTTGCCGGACGCGCCGCTCTGCAGGAACAGGTTGTCGCCCTGTGCATCGAGCCCGGCCTCGTTGGGGAAGGCCGCGAGCTGAATCTGGCCCAGCGTCTGCGGCTGGGTCTGGCCGCTGATCGTCGCCTGCACCTGGCCGGACGCGTTCACGCTCACACTCACGGCGTTGGTCGGCACGGTGATCCCCGGCGCCACCGGAAAACCGTCCGCGGTCACGATCGTGCCGTCGGGCGCCAGCGCGAACGTGCCGTCGCGCGTGTAGGCCGTCTCGCCGGACGGCAGGGTCACCTGGAAGTAGCCGTTGCCCTGGATCGCCATGTCCAGCGAGTTGCCAGTCTGCTGCAGGTTGCCCTGCTCGGTGATGCGGTAGATGGCGGCCGTCTTCACGCCCAGGCCGATCTGCGCGCCGGACGGCACCACCGTGCCGTTGTCCGACGAGTTCGAGCCCACGCTCCTGAGGTTCTGATAGATCAGGTCCTGGAACTCTGCCCGCCGGCGCTTGAAGCCGGTGGTGCTCATGTTGGCGATGTTGTTGGAGATGACCTCCACGTT
>CALMVI010000065.1 GCA_937873095.1 uncultured Acetobacteraceae bacterium
TGCTGTTCAAGGGAAACGATTTTGCGCATACCGATCTGCAATCCGCACTGGCCGGGTCAACGATGTAAACTCACCAACAAACGTGCCGGAGCTTCGTTGGGAGCGACTTATTTATAACGACGCAGGCCAATCGCAACCTGCTTAACGAGCGTTACCTGGGAAGTATAAAGGTGGCGAATGGATAATTTTCCAGATGATGTGATCCAATTTCACCCTGATCTTAAATCCAAAAAGAACATGTTCTGGCTGTTCTGTATCGTGATTTTTTTGACGTGTGCTGCAGCATTGTTGACCTCCTTCGACGCTAAAAGCCGTTTGCAGGCGCCAAGACTGCTTTCGATTTTGTTGTTTATCGACCTGATCTACAGCTTTTTCATCTTCCACAGTCTGTCTGTCCGAATCGGGGTTACTTCCAATAAAATCTATCAAACTAGCATGCTAGGCAAGAAATACCTCGACATACGAGATGTAAACTACGCATTCTTCAGTTCGGTAAAAGGAGTTAGGTTTCTAAAGATTTTTGCAGGTCGAAGCCAGATTAGGGTTTCCAGCTACTCGTTCTCAGAGCCGACGTTGGTGGAAATCCGTAGGCTCATCATTGAGAAGTGCTCTGAGAAGGCGACAAATTTCCATGTAGAGCGTCCGCCCGTGAACACGAGATCGTCGATTAACTTCATATCCGTATACGTAGTCTTTCTCGGCCTCCTTATTGCGGGTCTGGTTACGTACGGCGTGCACCGCCTGCACACGCGCTGCAACAGCGCGATTGCCCGCAACTGCCGACGGGAAGCCGTTCGAACTCAGAACGTGCCGTCGAAACCAAAATACCTACTGCCGACATCCAGATTTTCGGCAGAAGCCGATGCGCTGCGAATTAGGCAGCGGTCTCTTTGTCCAGTATCGCAAGGAGTTGATAGTGCCCAAAACGATATCCGTCGTGATCGAGGTCGACTCAGGCGCCGCGGCGGCGCTTGCCGACCATCGAACCCGCGCTGCTATGGGGCGCCTGGTTAGCCGAGTGCTGCACCCGAAGCCGGGCCCCAGCGATCTCGCGCAGGCTATCGCGGACGCCAAAGCCGACGCGCGCGGCGCCAATCTGACCGACGCCGACATCGATGCGGAACTTGAAACCTATAATGCTGAACGCCGTAGCGTTGCCGCTTCTTGATCGTCTTCGATGCGTCTGCCGTAGTGAGTGCAGCGTTGGGAGAGAACAGCGTGCCGGAGCGCGCATCGCTACGCGCGGAGGCGTTGGACCTGTTTGCGCTCTCAGCAGAGGTGGACACCGAAATCGCCGAAGTTCTCGACAGGCCGCGCTTTGCAAAAGCTGTGACCGCCGTGCGTCGCATGCGCATCCTCGACATGCTGCGCAACAATGCCGTGTGGTTCGACCCGGTCGAACGCGTGACCGATTGCCGCGATGCCAAGGACAATAAATATCTCGAACTGGCGCTGGCGGCCGGTGCGGGAACCATCGTCAGCGGTGACAGCGATCTGCTCGTCCTCCACCCGTGGCGTGGCCTACAAATACTGCGACCTGCAGCCTACCTGATGCAGGCCGACGAACACCCTGAATAGCAATGCCGACCTGGGCATGCGCAACTTACCAGTCAAGCGGGTGAGGATGGGCATTCCACCCTACGATTCCTGCCGGTAATTCGGCGCCTCGCGGGTTATCGCCACGTCGTGCACATGGCTCTCGCGCAAGCCAGCGCCGGTGATGCGGCGGAACTGCGTGCTGGTGCGCAACTCGGCGATCGTGGCCGCCCCCGTGTAGCCCATCCCGGCACGCAAGCCG
>CALMVI010000066.1 GCA_937873095.1 uncultured Acetobacteraceae bacterium
TCATGCGGTCTGCAACGCCCCCAGGCCGAACGGCAGCTTGCGCAGCCGCTTGCCGGTCGCGGCGAAGATGGCGTTGCCGAGTGCGGCCGCCGATGCGGCGGTTCCCGTCTCGCCTATGCCGCCCGGATGCTCCGTGCTCTCGACCTGGTGCACCTCGATCGCCGGCGCCTCGTCGATGCGCAGCATGCGGTAATTGTTGAAGTTGGTCTGCTGCACGCGGCCGTTCTCGTGCGTGATGCCGCTGTACAGCGCCGTGCCCAGACCGAAGCACAGCCCGCCCTCGATCTGGCTGGCGACGGTGTCCGGGTTGACCCGCCGGCCGCAATCGACGGCCACCGTGCAGCGCTTCAGCACGATCTCGCCGCGCTGGGTCACCTCGACCTCCAGCACATGGGCCAGGAACGAGCTGAACGCGTATTGCAGCGACACGCCGCGTCCCCGTCCCGGCGCCAATGCCTGGCCCCAGCCGGATTTCTCTGCGGCGAGGTTCAGCACGGCCAGCGCGCGCGGGTTGCGGGCGAGCATGGTGCGGCGATAGGCGACCGGGTCCTGGCCCGCCGCCGCCGCGCACTCGTCCATGAAGCTCTCGACGACGAACACGTTGTGCGTGGGCCCGACCCCGCGCCACCATGCAGTGGTGACGCCCGGATGTTCGTGGCGCACGTATTCGACCTTCACGGCGGGCAGGTCGTAGGGGGTCTCGGCCGCACCTTCCACGGCATCGGGGTCGAGCGCCCCCTTCATGCCCTCCGGCGCCCAGCGCGCCATCACCGACGAGCCGCCGGTCTTGTGCGTCCAGCCGACGATGCGGCCGTTGGCGTCGAGGCCGGCCGACAGGCGGTCGTAGTAATAGGGACGGAACAGGTCGTGGGAGATGTCCTCCTCCCGCGTCCAGATCAGCTTGACGGGATAGCCGAGCCGCCTTGCGATGCGGCCGGCCTGCTCGATGCTGTCCACGTCCAGCCGGCGGCCGAAAGCGCCGCCCATGACGTGGTTGTGCACCGTCACCTGCTCGGGCTTCAGGCCCGCTGCCTTGGCCACGGCGTCCCGCGCGCGCACCGGCACCTGGGTGCCGACCCACAGATCGGCGCCGTCGGGACGGATGTGCAGCGTGGTGTTGATCGGCTCCATCGGCGCGTGGCTGAGGAACGGCAGTTCGTAGGTGGCCTCCACGCGGCGCGGCGCGGCGGCGATCCTGGCCGGCGCGTCGTTGTCGTCGCGCGCGACCGCGCCAGGCTGCTCGGTCGCGCGCGCCAGGGCGCCCACCAGGTCGGCGCTGTTCATCCGCGCGTTCGGCCCGTCATCCCAGCGCGGGCTGGCCGCTTCCAGGCCCTGCCGGGCCGCCCAGAAATGGTCGCCGATAACGGCCACCAGGTCGTCGAGCCGCACGACGTCGCGCACGCCCGGAACGCGCCGGGCGGCCGCCTCGTCGATCCCGAGCAGGCGCCCGCCGAGCACGGGGCTGGCCGAGACCGTGCCGATCCTCATGCCCGGCACCTGCACGTCGATGCCGTAGACCGTGGCGCCGTTCACCTTGCCTGGCGTGTCCAGGCGGCGCTGGGAACGCCCGATCAGCGTCCAGTCCGCCGGTTCCTTCAGCGATACCCGGCCTGGGACGGGCAGGGCGCCCGCGGCGTTGGCCAGCGCCCCGTAGGGCAGGACGCGCCCGGTCGCATCGTGATGGACCATGCCCGACGCGGCGCGGCAGGTGGCGGGGTCGACATGCCACTGCCCGGCCGCGGCCTGGACCAGCATGATGCGCGCGCGGGCGCCTGCCTGACGCAGCCTCTCCCAGTCGCCGATGATGGAGGTGGAGCCGCCAGTCGCCTGCTCCTCCAGCGCCGGGCTGGCGTACAGCCTGGCGTCGGGCGGGGCGGGCAGCAGCTGCACCCGGTCGAGACCCACCTCGAGCTCCTCGGCCAGCAGCATGGCCGCCGAGGTCCAGATGCCCTGGCCGCACTCGGCGTCCGGCATGATCAGGGTGATGCCGCCATCCCCGGCGATGCGGATGAAGGCGGCCGGTGCCGGCCCCGGCACGTCGGCGTCGCCCGCGCGCGCCCGCCGGCCGCCGAGGCCGGGCAGGGTAAACCCGAGCAGCAGCCCGCCGCCCGCGAGCAGGCCGAGCTTGAGCACGTCGCGGCGATGCTGATCCACGGCTCAGGCCCCGGCTGCGTCGTAGATCGCGGCACGGATGCGCACGTAGGTGCCGCACCGGCAGATGTTGCCTGCCATGGCGGCATCGATCTCCGGGTCGGTCGGCCTGGGCGTCTGCTGCAGCAGGGCAGCCGCCTGCATGATCTGGCCGGACTGGCAATAGCCGCATTGCACGACCTCTCGGTCCAGCCAGGCCTTCTGTACCCTCTGGCCGATGGCGGAGGCACCGACGCCTTCGATGGTGGTGATGTGCGCGTCGCCGACGCCGCCCGCCGGCAACACGCAGCTCCTGACCGCCTGGCCATCGAGATGGACGGTGCAGGCGCCGCATTGGGCGATGCCGCAGCCGTATTTGGTGCCGGTCAGGCCGACCACGTCGCGCAGCACCCACAGGACGGGCATGTCCGGCGGGATGTCGAGCTCTCGGGTCTGTCCGTTGATCTTGAGGCTGATCATCGCTCGGCTCCCGGTCGGTGAGGGAGCATACTGTTCGCCGGAAGGTAAGGCCAGGGGCGCCGAAGGCGCAAAAGGCAGGAAAAGCGGGGCTCTGCCCCGCGCCCCGCCAAACGCCGGGCGTTTGGATCCCAGTAACTTTAATGTTTGGCGGGTCCGGGGGCGCCCGCCCCCGGCGGGGTTTGGGGCGGAGCCCCAAGCTGTATAGATAGACTCACAACCTCAACGCCCCTGGCCGTACTCGCTCAGCGCGCGCCGCTCGGCCAGAGCACCACGCGCAGCGTCTGCAGCAGGATCAGCAGGTCGAACAGGATGGAGAAGTTCTTCACGTAATAGAGGTCGTAGCTCAGCTTGCTGCGCGCGTCGTCGAGCGACGCGCCGTACGGGTAGTTGATTTGCGCCCAGCCGGTCAGCCCGGCCTTCACCATGTGCCGTTCCTGGTAGAGCGGCAGCTTCTCGGCAAGTTCGGCGATGAATTTCGGCCGCTCCGGCCGCGGCCCCACCAGGGACATGTCGCCGCGCAATACGTTGAACAGCTGCGGCATCTCGTCGATGCGCGTCTGGCGCAGGAAGTGCCCGGCCTTGGTGATCCTTGGGTCCCGCGCCTGCGCCCATACCGCGCCGTTGCTCTCCGCGTCGGTCCGCATGGTGCGCATCTTGTAGATGTTGAATGGACGCCCGTTCCGCGTCACCCTCTCCTGGCTGTAGAGGATCGGACCGCCGTCATCGAGCTTGATGGCGATGCAGGCGGCGAGAAGAAACGGCGAGAACAGCAGAAGCAGCACCAGGCTGACACCCACGTCCAGCATGCGCTTGAGCGCGTTGTCGAGCGTGCCGAAGTAGAAACCGCTGGAATACAGCAGCCAGCTCACCTCCACCCGCCGTATGTCGACGCGGCGTATCTCGTGCTCCAGAAAGGTGAGATACTGGCTGACCGGATAGCCCTCCTTCTTGCAAGCCAGCAGCATGTCCAGCGGCACGCCGCGCCTGTCGTCGGGCGCCACCACGATCTCGTCCGGATCGTAACGCTGGGCCGCCGTCAGCACGTCGGTGTCCTGCACCAGCTCGATCCCTTCGCCCAGCGCCGCGGTCAGCCTTGGGTCGACGGGGCCGAACTCCTCCTGGGTGACGAACTGCATGCGATATTGCGGGTGGTTGCCCTCGTTGCGCAGCATGCAGAACAGGTCCCAGGCCTGCGTGCCTGCGCCCATCACGAGCAGCCGCCGCGAAAAGGCGCCACGGCGCTTGAGGCCGGAAAAAATCAGGCGGGCGATCAGGCCGGACAGGCAAAACCCAAGCACCGCGCCGGAGAACAGCCTGACCCGGTTGAGCGGCGAGCCGACCCAGACCCCGAGCGCGCTCGACAACACGGCAACGCCGACCGCGCCCAGGCTGACGGCCAGGGGGACCCGACCGAGCGACTCCCTGGTCTGGATCAGCGCATCCCGCCGATACAGTCCCAAGGCGTACAGCGAGACCAGGTCGGCCGCCGGATACAGCGCGGCCGCCAGCCCGTCCGGCGTCGGGCCGAAACACTCCTGACCCCAGCAGCCGAAATGCAGCAGAACCGGCCACACCAGCAGGATGGCCACGGCGTCCAGCAGAAACAGCGCCCGTCCCGTTGTCATCGCGCGAACACCGTCAGACACCACTCCCGCGCGAATGCGCCCCAGGCTTTGGCGAGCAGCATCGTCCAGACCGAGCCCGATCTGGACGACGAAGCTTTAGGCACCCGAACCGGCTGGCTCGGGAACAGGTTCTCCCTCACCGGCGCGTCGGGCACCCATGGCGAGAACTGCCCCGGTCCGGTGCTTCCTGGGTGGGTGACTATCACCTGCGCAGGCAGCACGCATCGGGCTTCGTTGCACAGGCTATACGATAATGCTTGACGTGTTGTTACCGCGACACGGAGGTCAGGCCCCTATCGGCGCGTGGACGATGCGGCGGCGCTTGGCGCGGGTGCTGCGCTCCAGCGCCAGGTAGATGACCGGCGTGGTGTACAGCGTCAGCGCCTGGCTCACCAGCAGGCCGCCGACGATGGCGATGCCCAGCGGCCGGCGCAGTTCCGATCCGGTGCCGAGCGCCAGCGCCAGCGGCAGCGCGCCGCACAGCGCAGTCAGCGTGGTCATGATGATCGGCCGGAACCGCTCCTCGCAGGCTTCGCGTATGGCCGCTTCCGGGGTCATGCCGCGCTCGCGCTGGGCGTCCAGCGCGAAATCGACCAGCATGATCGCGTTCTTCTTCACGATGCCCATCAGCAGCACGATGCCCACGATGCTGAGCACGCCCAGGCTGGTGCCCGTGACCAGGATGGCCAGCAGCGCGCCCAGCCCCGCCGAGGGCAGGGTGGACATGATGGTGATAGGGTGGATCGTGCTCTCGTAGAGCACGCCGAGCACGATGTAGATCGACAGCAGCGCGGCGCCGATCAGCGCGGGCTCGCTGGCGAGCGACTGCATGAACAGCTTGGCGTTGCCGCCGAACTGCAGATGGATCGATGGCGGCAGCGACATGTCGGCCACGATCGCGCGTATGCGGTCGGTCGCCGTGCCGAGCGCCAGGCCAGGCTTGAGGTTGAAGTCGATCTCGGTGTCAACGCGCTGTGCGTTGTGGGTCACGTTGGAGGCGGTGGTTCCGTAGCTAAGGTGGGTGACCGAACCGAGAGGCACCGGCAGGCCGGTGTTTGCGGCGACATAGACGTGGTCGAGGTAATGCGGATCGCGCTGCAGCCAGGGCAGGGTTTCCAGCACCACGCTGTACTGGTTGCGTTGCGTGTAGATGGTGGAGACGGGGCGCTGCGCCAGCGCATCGCTCAGGGCGATGTCGATGGCCGCGGCAGAGACCTGCAGGCGCGACGCGGCCTCCCGGTCGATGGTCAGCGTCGCCTGCGGGGACGCGGTGTCCTGGTCGGACGTCACTTCGAGGAAGCCGGGTTCGTGCTGCAGCCTGGTTTCGATGCGGCTGGTCCAGAGCGAGAGCTGCTCGGTGTCGTCGCCCAGCAGGTCGAAATCGTACTCGCCGCCGCCGCCCTTGTTGTTGCCGCCGCCGAAATCGCCAGGCGCGAACAGCGACGTCTGCAAACCCGCGATTGCGGCGAGCTTCGGCCGCAGCCGTGCGATCACCACCTGCGCGCGCACGTGCCGCTCGGCCATCGGCTTGAGCGAGATCAGCAGCGTGCCCTGGTTGGCGACGTCGAAGCCGGTCGCGACACCGACGATCGAGCCGACATTGGCGATCGCGGGGTCGGCCAGCAGCACGTCGATCGCGCGGCGCTGCAGGCGCACCATCTCGTCGAAGGATGCGTTGGCCGCGCCGATGGTGGTGCCGCGCAGCAGGCCGGTGTCCTGCTCGGCCACGAAGTTCTTTGGCACAGCGCCGTAGAGGAAGAAGGTCAGCACGATGGTCAGCAGGGTGACGCCGATCATCGTCCAGCGGTGGCGCAGCGCCCAGTCGGCGCCGCGCATGTAGCGCGCGGTCACCCGGCGGAACACCCGCTCGGTCGCGCGGTCGATGCGCCCGAGCCGGCCGGTAGGCTCGCGATCGGCCAGCCGCCCGCACACCATTGGCGTGAGCGTGAGCGACACCACGGCCGACAGGCAGATGGCCATGGTGAGCGTGAAGGCGAATTCGTGGAAGATGCGGCCGAGCAGCCCGCCCATGAACAGCAGCGGAATGAACACGGCGACCAGCGACAGGGTGATGGACACCACCGTGAACCCGATCTGCCGCGCGCCGACGAGGGCCGCCTGCAGCCGGTCCATGCCCTGCTCGCGCAGCCTGGTGATGTTCTCGATCATCACGATCGCGTCGTCCACCACGAAGCCCACCGATATCGTGATCGCCATCAGCGAGTAGTTGTTGAGCGTGAACCCCATCGCCCACATGCCCGCCGCGGTGCCTGCGAGCGACAGCGGCACGGTGACGGCCGCAGCGACGGTCGCCGCCATCCGGCGCAGGAACACGGCGACGGTCAGCAGCACCAGCACGCCGGTGATCACCAGAGTCAGCTTCACGTCGTTGGTGCTGGCGCGGATCGTCTGCGTGCGGTCGTCCAGCACGGTCACGGTGATGTCGGGCGGTATCCAGGCGCGCATCTGCGGCAGCAGCCCACGCACGCGGTCCACGACGTCGATGATGTTCGCGCCCGGCACCTTGAACAGCCGCATCAGGATGGCCGGCGTGTGGCCGTTCCAGGCGGCCAGGCGGACGTTGGCGACGCCGTCCACGATGTGGGCCACGTCCGACAGCCGCAGCACCGCGCCGGCATGCGTCTTCAGCACGATGCGGCCATAGGCGGCGGCGCGGTCGATCTGGCCGTTGACGGCGATCTCCTCCGCCCGGCGCGGCCCCTGGAAGCTGCCTGTCGGTTCCAGCACGTTGGCGCTGTCGATCGCCTGGCGCACGTCGTCGGCCGAGATGCCGGCCGCCCGCAGCGCCCCGGGGTCCAGCTGCACGCGGATGGCCGGCGTCTGCCCGCCGTCGATCTGCACGCGGCTGACACCCTCCACCTGGGAAAAGCGCTGCTGCAACACGGTGTCGGCGGCCTCGTATATCTGGCCGATGCCCAGATGGTCGGACGAGAGTGCCAGCGTGATGATGGCGGGGTCGGCCGGGTTGAACTTCTTGTAGGTGGGCCGGACAGGCAGGCCGGAGGGCAGGTCGGTCTGCGCGGCGTTGATCGCGGACTGCACCTCGCGCGCCGAATCGTCGGTGGTGCGGTCCAGGTCGAACAGGGTGATGACGCTGGTGTTGCCGACCGAGCTGGTCGAGAACATGTCCGACACGCCGCCGATCTCGCCGATGCGCCGCTCCAGCGGTGCGGCGATGGAGTTCGCCATGGTGGCCGGATCGGCGCCCGGGCGGGAGGCGAACACCACGATGGCCGGCACGTCCACGTTCGGCAGGGCGGCGACGGGCAGGAACTGGTAGGCCACCACGCCGGCGGCGAGCAGGCCGAGCGAGAGGAGGAGGGTGGCGACCGGGCGGAGGATGAAGAGGGTGGAGAAGTTCATGGCCGCTTCACCACGTTCCCCCTGGCCGGACTTGTTCCGGCCATCCACGCGGTGGTGCATCACGCGCTTTCACGTCTTCAGCGAACCAGCCGTGTGACGGAGTATTGAGATATTGCGCCACCCGTCGCGCCCGACCGCGTGGGTGGCCGGGACAAGCCCGGCCAAGGTGATGGCCGACTATGATCGTCATTCCGCCAAAGCCACCTGCGCCGCAGACGCCCGAGGCGCGCGGCGGCGCAGCCGTTCGAACCCGACATAGATCGCCGGCGTCGTGTACAGCGTCAGCACCTGGCTCAGCAGCAACCCGCCGACGATCGCGACCCCGAGCGGCCAGCGCAGCTCCGATCCGGTGCCGCGGTCCAGCACCAGAGGCAGCGCGCCAAGCAGGGCGGCGGCCGTCGTCATCATGATCGGCCGGAAGCGCAGCACACAGGCCTCCACCGCCGCCTCTTCTGGCGACAAGCCGCGCTCGCGCTCGGCTTCCAGGGCGAAATCGACCACCAGGATGCCGTTCTTCTTCACGATGCCCATCAGCAGCACGATGCCGACCAGCGCCACGATCGACAGGTCCGCTCCTGTGAACATCAGCGCGAGCAGCGCGCCTATGCCGGCCGAGGGCAGCGTGGACAGAATGGTCACGGGGTGGATGAAGCTTTCGTAGAGCACGCCGAGCACGATGTAGATCACGGCCACCGCGGCGAGGATCAGCCAGGGTTCGGCGGCGAGACTCCGCTGGAACTCGGCGGCGTCGCCGGAATAGGCACCGATGATGGTCGCCGGCAGGCCGATCTCCCGTTCGGCCTGCTGCACGGCGGCGACCGCCTGGCCCAGCGAGGCGCCGGCGCGCACGTCGAAACTGATGGTGACGGAGGGGAATTGCGACTGGTGGGTGATCACCAGCGGCGCGGTCCGCCGCACCAGCCGCGCCACCGCCAGCAACGGCACCTGCGCCACCGTGTTCGTGGTGGCGACCGTGCTGGTGGCCACCTGCGCGGCCCCGTTGGCGCCAAAACTGGCGACCGTACCGGGCACGCGCAGACGCATGAGCGAACCGGGATCGGCGATCCAGGCGGGATCGGCCTGCATCACCACACGATACTGGTTGCTCTGCTGGTAGATGGTGCTGACCTGGCGCTGGCCGAACGCGTCGTACAGCACGTCCTCGATCGCCTGCATCGTCACACCCAGCCGGGTGGCGCGGTCGCGATCGACGACGATCTCGGTGGCGAACCCGCTCTGCTGCTGGTCGCTGGTGACGTGGGCCAGGTCGGGCGACCGGGTGAGCCGGTCGAGCAGCAGCGGCGTCCAGCGTTCCAGCTCCGCCTGGTCGGTGTCGGTCAGGGTGTACTGGTACTGCGTGCGGCTGACGCGGGCGCCGATCTGGATGTCCTGCACCGGCTGCATGAACACCGAGAGGCCGGGCACGCCGGCCAGCGCCGATTGCAGCCGGGCGATGACCGCCTGCACCGCCTCGCGCTGGCGCCGCGGCTTGAGCACGATCGACAGCCGCCCGACATTCGGCGTCGGGTTCACGCTGCCGGCGCCCACCAGGGAGGCGACGCTGTCCACCGCGGCGTCGCGCTCCACGATCGCGGCCGCCCGCAGCTGCAACGCCGACATCGCCGGGATGGAGATGGCCTGCGCCGCCTCGGTGGTGGCGATGATGGCGCCGGTGTCCTGCTGCGGCAGGAAGCCTTTCGGCACCGCGACGTAGAGTGCGACCGTGCCGACCAGCGTGAGTGCGGCGATGCCGAGCACCAGGCCCTGGTGGCGCAGGCTGACCACCAGGCTGCGGCGGTAGCGGTCCACCAGCCCGCCGAACAGCGCCTCGACGCGCGACTTCGGACCGGGTACGTGCGGGCGCAGCAGCCGCCCGCACATCATCGGTGTCAGCGTCAGCGACACCACGGCCGAGACCAGGACGGCGACCGAGAGGGTGACGGAAAACTCCTTGAACAGCCGCCCGACCACGCCGCCCATGAACAGCAGCGGGATGAACACCGCGATCAGCGACACTGTCAGAGAGACGATGGTGAAGCCGATCTGGCCGGCGCCGCGAAACGCCGCCTCCAGCGGGGGCTCTCCGGCTTCGATGTAGCGTACCACGTTCTCGATCATCACGATGGCGTCGTCCACCACGAAGCCGGACGCGACCGTCAGCGCCATCAGCGAGAGGTTGTCCAGCCCGTAGCCCAGCCAGTCCATGATGCCGAACGTGCCGATCAGGCTCAGCGGCAGGGCGACGGCGGGGATGATGGTGGCGCGCCAGCTGCGCAGGAACAGGAAGATGACGCCCACCACCAGCACCATGGACAGCAGCAGCGTGCGCTGCACGTCGCTGACGGAGGCGCGTATGGTCGTGGTCCGGTCGGCCGAGAGCTCCAGGTGGATGCCTGGCGGCAGGGCGCGGGTCAGTTCGGGAAGTTCCTGGCGCACCGCGTCCGCGGTGCCCACGATGTTGGCCCCTGGCTGCCGCTGCACGTCCAGCAGCACGGCCGGCCGGCCTTCTCCGTTCTTCCCGTAGTACCAGGCGGCGACGCGGTCGTTTTCGACCCCGTGCACCACGGTGCCGACGTCGCTGAGGCGGACCGCCGCACCGGCGCGCCAGGCCAGGATAAGGGATTTGTAGGCGGCGGGCGTGAGGAGCTGGTCGTTGGTGCCGACCGCGTAGGCGAGGTGGGCGCCGTTGAAGCTGCCCTTGGCGCCGCTGACGTTGGCGCCGGTGATGGCGGTGCGCACGTCCTCCATCGACAGGCCGTAGGCGGCCAGCCGGGCGGGATCGAGCTGCACCCGGATCGCGGGCTTCAGCCCGCCCTGCACCACCACGCGGCCCACGCCGTCGATCTGGCTGAGCTTGGGCTGCAGCAGCGTGTCGGCGGCATCGGCCACCTGGTCCACCGGCACGGTGTCGCTGGTAACGGCCAGGCTGAGGATCGGCGCGTCGGCCGGGTTCACCCGGTTGTAGCTGGGCGGGTAGGGCAGCGATTGCGGCAGGATGCCCTGCGCCGCGTTGATCGCGGCCTGCACGTCTTGCGCGGCACCATCGATGCTGCGGGTCAGGTCGAATTGCAGCGTGATCTCGCTGACGCCGACCGCCGAGCTGCTCTGCAGCGTGGTGATGCCGTTGATCTGGCCGAGCTGGCGTTCCAGAGGCGCGGTGACGAGCGTGGCCATCGTGTCCGGCCCCGCACCCGGGTAGCTGGTGGTGACGACGATGGTGGGGAAATCCACCTGCGGCAGGGCGGAGACGGGCAGGGCCGCGTAGCCGAGCGCGCCGCCGAGCAGCACGGCGACGGACAGCAGGCAGGTGGCGATCGGGCGCGCGATGAAGGGGGCGGAGAGGGACATTTTCGTAGCCTAAGGGGCGCCGTGCTTCCTCCCAAGTGGCGTCAGAAACCGAGTTCGCTATGCGAGCCTAGGCGGACCAGTTCGAGCCAGTCTTCGTCAGGCTTGCGATAGATCAGGATTAGGTCTGGCCTCAAATGGCAGTCGCGGTAATCGGTCCACTGTCCCGTGAGGGCGTGGTCGCGATTGCGGGAAGGCAGTGTGCCATCAATCGCAAGTATATCTATCACTTCGGCTAATGGCGTTTCCAGCTTGCCGCCATGCTGTCCCGATTTCTCGCGGCGGTAGTCCCGCTTGAACTTGGTAGTTGGCCTAATCTTCCGCATTCAAATGGGCAAAAAGCTCAGCTGTAGTATCGAAGCTGACCAGATCACCGTTGCGCGCCTCCTGCATGGCCGCGATCGTCTCCGCGTTGGGTATCAGCGGTTCGAACGGCAACTCCTTGTCGATTGCGACACGCCTCAGCAGCAGCCGGAACGCGTCCGACAAAGATAGGCCCATTTCGGCAAGCACGGCCGCAGCCTCGGCCTTGGTCGCATCATCCACGCGTGCGGTCACTATACTGGTTGCGGTCATCGTCGGGTGTCCCGGGCTCTGCTGATCGCGCATAGTATGGCAAGCGGGGTGCTGGCGCCATTCTTTGGCAGTCCATGCCCTGTGCGGTAGCGTCGCTCATCGAAGGAGCACCTGGTGGAGTACGTAAATCTAGGCCGGACAGGGCTGAAGGTGTCCCGCATCGCGCTGGGCTGCATGACCTACGGCGAACCTGGTCGGGGCACCCACGAATGGACGCTGCCGGAAGCCGAAAGCCGGCCGTTCATCGCGCGCGCGCTGGAGCGCGGCATCAACTTCTTCGACACCGCCAACGTGTATTCGGCGGGGTCGAGCGAGGAGATCCTCGGCCGCGCGCTGGGCCACGTGCCGCGCCACGCGCTGGTGGTGGCGACCAAGGTGCACGGGCCGATGCACAAGGGCCCGAACGGAGGCGGCCTGTCGCGCAAGGCGATCTTCGAGGCGATCGACGCCAGCCTGACCAGGCTCGGCATGGATTACGTGGATCTCTATCAAATTCACCGCTTCGATCCGGAAACGCCGATCGAGGAAACGCTGGAGGCGCTGCACGATCTGGTCCGGGCGGGAAAGGTGCGCTACCTCGGCGCGTCCTCGATGCATGCCTGGCAGTTCTGCAAGGCTCTGTACGTGGCCAAGCTGAACGGGTGGACGCGCTTCGTCTCCATGCAGAACCACCTCAACCTGCTCTACCGCGAGGAGGAGCGCGAGATGATGGGGCTGTGCCGTGAGGAGGGCGTGGGCGTGATCCCCTGGAGCCCGCTGGCGCGCGGCAAGCTCACCCGCCCCTGGACCGAGGCGCCGCCGACCAGGCGCGCGGAGACCGACCAGTTCGGCCGCACGCTCTACCGCGGGTTCGAGGATAGCGACCGGGCGATCGTGGGCGCGGTGCAGCGCGTGGCGGAGGCGCGCGGCGTGCCGATGGCGCAGGTTGCGCTGGCCTGGGTGCTGGCCCAGCCAGGGGTGACGGCGCCGATCGTGGGCGCCAGCAGGCCCGCGCATCTGGAGGACGCGGTTGCGGCTGTCGATGTTAAGCTGACCGCCGAGGAGATGGCGGCGCTGGAAGCCGATTACGTGCCGCGCCGCGTCGCCGGCTTTCAGTAGGAGCCTTCGACCGATGAACCACCACAAGCGCGTGCTCGCGGGCCAGACGCTGCACCCCGAATCCCTGATGATGGGCTACGGCTACGACCCGGCGCTGTCGGAAGGCTCGGTAAAAGTGCCGATCTTCCAGACCAGCACCTTCGTGTTCCGCTCCGCCCAGCACGGCAAGGAGTTCTTCGAGCTGGTGGCGGGCTTGCGCGAACTGCGCGAGAACGAGCAGCCCGGCCTGATCTACTCTCGCTTCAACAACCCCGATCTGGAAATCCTCGAGGACCGGCTGACGGTGTGGGACGGGGCGGAGGCGGCGCTGGTGTTCGCCAGCGGCATGGCGGCGATTGCGACGACGCTGCTGAGTGTGGCGCGCCCCGGCGACGTGGTGTTCTACAACGCGCCGATCTATGGCGGCACCGAAACGCTGCTGATGAAGGTGCTGCCGCAATTCGGCATCCAGGGTTTCGAGTTCGCCGGCAACCTCGAACCGCACGAGGTCGAGGCGCGGCTGGCCGAGGCGCGCGCGGCCTGTGGGCCGGGCGGACGCATCGCCGCCTTCATGCTGGAGACGCCCGCCAACCCCACCAACGACCTGGTCGACATCGCGCATTGCGCCGAGCTGGCCGCCGGTCTGCATGACCAGCCCGGCGGCCGCCCTGCGGTCATCGTCGACAACACGTTCCTGGGGCCGCTCTGGCAGGCGCCGCTGGCGCATGGCGCGGACATGGTGGTGTACTCGCTGACAAAATACGTGGGCGGGCACAGCGACGTGGTGGCGGGCGCCGTGCTGGGCGCGCGCGCGGCGCTGAAGCCGATTCGCTCGATGCGCAGCGCGCTCGGCACGATGAGCGACCCGCATACCGGCTGGCTGCTGATGCGCAGCCTGGAAACGCTGGAGCTGCGCATGACTCGGGCGGGCGAGAACGCCGCCAAGGTGGCCGGCTTCCTGGCCAACCATCCCGCGATCGAGAAGGTCGGGTTCCTGGGGCATCTGGCGGAGGGGTCGCGCGAGGCCGACCTCTACGCGCGCCAGTGCAGCGGCCCCGGATCGACGATCAGCGTCTATGTGAAAGGCGGGGAGGCCGAGGCGTTCGCGCTGCTGGACCGTCTGTCGTTGATCAAGCTGGCGGTGAGCCTTGGCGGAACGGAAAGCCTCGCCTCGCACCCTGCCGCAATGACGCACATCGCTGTGCCGGCCGAGCGGAAGCGGCGCTTCGGATTGCTGGACAATCTTGTGCGGATTTCCGTAGGAGTCGAACACCCGGACGACCTGATCGCGGACCTGCGCAACGCGTTGTCTTAAGGCCAGGGGCGTTTAAGCTGGTGCCGAAGGCGCAACAGGCAGAGCGGGGCTCTGCCCCGCACCCCGCCAAACGCCGGGCGTTTGGATCCCAGTAATCTCACTTGTTTGCGGGTCCGGGGGCGCCCGCCCCCGGCGGGGTGTGGGGCAGCGCCCCATGCGCGCTAGCATAGGACAGATTTTGCGTCCTGTGCCTGGGAACGACGT
>CALMVI010000067.1 GCA_937873095.1 uncultured Acetobacteraceae bacterium
AGGATGAACGCAAAAACAAGGCGACAAGACCGTAACAAAGGTAATGGTTGCTACGAGCTCGCCGCCTGCTCCACATCCGCCCCGTGCGCCTTCGACCAGGCCACCGGGTTCTCCAGAAACCGCCTTACCTCGGCCAGATGCGCCTCGGGAAAATACGGGCGGTCGCGGCAGGCTTCCAGCACGTCCCACCAGGTGCAGAGGTGGTGCAGCGTGATGTCCATCTGCTTGAGCTTTTCCAGGCTGCCGGGGAACACGCCGTAGTAGAACACGACGAAGGCGTGGTTCACGATCGCGCCGGCATCCCGCAGCGCCTGGGTGAACTTGATCTTCGAGCGGCCGTCCGTGGTGAGGTCTTCGACGAGCAGGGTGCGGCGGCCGTCCGGCACGTCGCCCTCGATGAGCGCGTTCTTGCCGAAACCTTTGGGCTGCTTGCGGACATAGGCCATCGGCGTCTGCAGCCGGTCGGCGATCCAGGCCGCGAAGGGAATGCCGGCCGTCTCGCCGCCCGCCACCACTTCGATCTGCTCGAAGCCCACATGGCGGTTCAGCTTTTCCACGCCCAGCTCGCAGATGCGGGCGCGGGCGCGGGGGAAATAGATGATCTTGCGGCAGTCGATATAGACCGGCGACTTCCAGCCCGAGGTGAGCGTGTAGGGTTCGTCCGGCCGGAAATTGAGCGCGCCGATCTCCAGCAGGATGCGTGCGGCCGTCAGCGCCGCGTCCCTGTCCCAATCCGTCGCTGCCACGCCCTGCGTCTCCATGCCTGCCCGAACGGCGTTTCTGCATCGCGGCAGGGGCGCGGTAAAGGCGCGCCCTGGTGCGGCGCCCGCCCATGCGTTCTATACAGGTTCTCCCGACCAGGAGTTTGTCGTCCCGCATGGCCAGCATCACCTTCCGCGGCGAAACGCTTCTGCTGGACCCGGCGGGCGTGCTGGTCTGGCCGCGCCTTTCGCTGCTGGCGGTGGCCGACCTGCACCTGGAAAAGGGCAGCGCCTGCGCCGGGCGCGGCCAGCTGGTGCCGCCCTGGGACAGTTGCGGGACGCTGGCCAGGCTGGCCGAGCTCGTGCGGCGGCACGCGCCGCGCACCGTGGTCGCGGTGGGCGACAGCTTCCACGACGCCCACGCCGCAACCCGGCTGTCGGATGCCGACGCGGCCGTGCTGGCCTCCATCGGGCAGGCGGCGGCACTGGTCTGGGTCCGCGGCAACCACGACCCGCTGCCGCCGGCGGGGATCGCTGGGCATGCGTGCGAAACTTTCGCCGCCGAAGGATTGTTGTTCCGGCACCAGGCGGCAAGCCGCCGATCGCTGCCCAATGCGCCAGGCGAGGTGTCGGGCCATTTCCACCCCAAGGCGCGCGTGGCCACGCGCGTCGGAGAGATCGTTCGACCCTGTTTCATGACCGACGCGCACCGCATCATGCTTCCCTCCTTCGGCGCCTACACGGGCGGCCTGGATGTGCGCAGCCCTGCCATCGCGCGGCACTATCCCGAGGGCGGCCGCGCCTTCCTGCTGGGCCGCGACCGGGTCTTCTGCTTCGCCATCCCCCCGGACGGCCAGGCGGCGACGCCGTGCGATGATCTCGCCCCAGTGCGCCGGAGCGGCCCGCGTGCTTCCCCCTGGGGCAGGGCGCCCAGGGTCTGGTGATGGCAAACGCCTCGGGAACGTCGCTGGTCTGGTTCCGCCAGGATTTGCGCCTGCACGACCAGCCGGCGCTGCTGGCTGCCATGGCGGGCGGGGCGCGCGTGCTCGCCGTCTACGTGCTGGACGACACCATCGCCTGGCCGGCGGGCGGCGCCTCGCGCTGGTGGCTGCATAGCAGCCTGGCGTCGCTGGGCGCAGCACTGCGGCAGGCCGGCGCTGGCCTGGTGCTGCGGCGCGGCCGCTCGACGGAGATCATCCCGGCCCTGGCGCGCGAGGCGGGGGCGGGGGTGGTGCATGCCGGGATCGGGCACGAGCCCGGCTGGCGGACGGCCGACGCCGAGGTCGCGCGCCTGCTTGCCGCGGACGGCCGCGCGCTGGCGCTTCACCGCACCGCCTCGCTGATCGATTTCGATGCGGTCCGCAGCAAGACCGGCACGGTCTATGGCATGTACACTCCCTTCGCCCGCGCGGTCGAGGAGCTGGGCGAGCCGGGCCGGCCGGAACCGGCGCCCGTCGCCATCAAGCCGGCCAAGGCGGTGGCGAGCGACCGGCTGGAGGATTGGGACCTGCTGCCGACGCATCCCGACTGGGCGGGCGGCTTTCGCGCGACCTGGACGCCGGGCGAAGCCGCGGCGGCCAGCCGGCTGGCGCAGTTCGTGGGCGGGGCGGTGGCGCGCTACGGCACCGGCCGCAACCTGCCGGGCGAGGACGGCACGTCCATGCTGTCGCCGCACCTGCATTTCGGCGAGCTGTCGCCGCGCGCCGTCTGGCACGCCAGCCGGGTGGAGGGCGAGGGCCGCGATCACCACACCTATCGCCGCGAGCTGATCTGGCGCGATTTCTCGGCCTACCTGCTGTGGCACCACCCGACGCTGCCCGAGGCGCCGCTTCGCCCGGCCTTCGCCCGGCTGGCCAGCCGGACCGACCCGGACGGGCTGCGCGCCTGGCAGCGCGGGCTGACCGGCGTGCCGATCGTGGACGCAGGCATGCGCCAGCTCTGGCAGACCGGCTGGATGCACAACAGGGTGCGGATGATCGCGGCCTCGTTCCTGGTCAAGCACCTGCTGATCGCGTGGCAGGAGGGTGCGGCGTTCTTCTGGGACACGCTGGTGGATGCCGACCTGGCCAGCAACAGCGCCAGCTGGCAATGGATCGCCGGCACCGGCATCGACAGCCAGCCCTTCTTCCGGGTGTTCAACCCGGTGACTCAGGGGGAGAAGTTCGACGCCGACGGCGGCTACGTCCGCCGTTTCGTGCCCGAGCTGGCGCGGTTGCCGGACAAATACGTGCACGCGCCCTGGACCGCGCCGGCGGCGGTCCTGGCCGAGGCTGGGGTGACGCTCGGGGGCAATTACCCGCGTCCGGTGGTGGATCTGAACGAGGGCCGGAATCGTGCGCTGGACGTGTATCGCAGGACGGTGCGGGAGGCGGCCGCGTGAACATCCCGTCCGGCCGCGGCCTGCGCATCGTGGGGGACGTGCACGGCGATCTGCGCGCCTTCGCCTTCGCCGCCGACACCGACCGCTTCGTGGTGCAGCTGGGCGACCTGATCGATAGCGGGCCGGACAGCGCGGGCGCGCTGCGGCTGATGTTCCGGCTGATCGACGAGGGGCGGGGACTGTTCCTGGTGGGCAATCACGACCGCAAGCTGGGCCGTGCGCTGCGCGGCGAACGGGTGCGCGGCGGCCCGCAGCTGGACGCCACGATGGCGGCGCTGGATGCCCCGCTGCGCGCCCGCGCGCTGGCGGAGATGGAGCGCGCGCCGGCCTGGCTGGTTCAGGAGCGGCGGTTTTTCGTCCACGCCGCGTTCCACACCGGCATGCTGGCGCACGCGCCGCCAGACCCGCTCGGCCCGGTCGATCCGCTGCTGTCGCGCGCCATGTTCGGCGAGACCACCGGCCGCACCCAGGCGGACGGGTTCCCCGAACGGCTGCTGCGCTGGGTGAACCACATCCCGAGCGGCATGACGGTCTATTGCGGCCACGACCAGCGCAGCCGAGACGGCCGGCCATGGGTGACGCATGGCGATGGCGGCGGCACGGCCGTGTTCATGGACACCGGCGCCGGCAAGGGCGGGCATCTGAGCTGGGTGGATCTGGATTGAATGCTATAAGGTGGATAGCGGACACCGTGTCCGCTATCCGGAGGCGCACATGGCTGACGTAAGCCTCGAATTGCTGCAGACCATGGTTCAGCGCGTGCTCGATGACCAGGACAAGCAGCGCCGCGAGCTTAACGCAATTCGTTCGGTGCTGCTCGACGTGGTCGAGCAGGGACGCCGGACCGAGCGCCGGATTACCGAGGTCAAGGACGACGTCGAGCTGATGGTGAAGTCCGAAATGATGGGCCGCCTGGGTTATTTCGAGACCCGGATGGAGGCCCGCATAGAAGCGCTGGCGAGCAGTCTGCCCGGTCATTCAGACCCGGAGCGATGAGAGGCCACCGGAGCATTCTATATGCACGCGATGCCATTGTATGAAGATTTGACCCCGTTCATCGGTGATCAGATCAGTCAGATCAGGCTCGATCCGTATGGCGTTCAGTTTTCCTTCGATAGCGGAAGCCACCTGTCGGTCGGACATCGCCTTGAACATTGTGAGCCGGCTGGAGACCAGTATTCTTACGGCTGCGTTGCAAGCGAAGGCGCAGCGATTTCACTCCACTGCTTGATCCAACGACGAGTGGCGTCACTCGAGCGAGAGGAGCTTGCGTTCACTCTCTGCTTCCAAAATGGAGCATGGCTGAAGATCCATTCGAAGCTTGGTCCATACGAGTGTGGGACCATCGCCGGTGGGAAGTTTGCCGGTTATTTTGTGTTTTGAACGGGCGTTTCGTTTGATTTGATTTGATTTGATGTGAACAGAGTAAACGCACGGTTGACGCTGATCATGTCGGCTCCGGTTCAACACGCATCGCGTCGGACGCCAGGAACGCCGCCGCGTTTGCCCGCATCTTGGCGAGCTTGGCCGGGTCCATGCGGGACAGGGTCTTGATCGGCATCGCCAGCCTGATGTTGCCGGCCAGCGCCTTTTCGTGGCGGGCGAAGAAATCCCAGTAGAGATAGTTGAACGGGCACGCGTTGGGTCCGACCGCGTCCTTCACGTCGTAGGCGCAGCCGCGGCAGTAGTCGCTCATCCGGTTGATGTACGAGCCCGATGCCGCATACGGTTTGGAGCCCATGATGCCGCCGTCGGCGAACAGGGCCATGCCGCGCACGTTGGGCATTTCCACCCACTGATACGCGTCGGCGTACACGATCAGGTACCACTCATCGACGTCGTCCGGGTGCAGGCCGGCGAGCAGGGCGAAATTGCCGGTGATCATCAGGCGCTGGATGTGGTGCGCGTAGGCATGCGCCAGCGTATCGGTGATCGCATGGTGCAGGCAGTTCATCCGCGTGCGGCCGGTCCAGTAGAACCACGGCATGCGCTGGGTCGCGCCCAGCGCGTTCTTGTGCGCGTAATCCGGCATGTTCATCCAGTAGATGCCGCGCACGTATTCGCGCCAGCCGACGATCTGGCGGATGAACCCTTCCACCGCGTTCAGTTTGGCGTGGCCGCGCCGGTAGGCGTCTTCGGCGGCCGCACAGATCTCGCGCGGCAACAGCAGGCCGAGATTCATCGAGGTTGAGACGAGCGCGTGGAACAGCACCGGCTCGCCCGCCTTCATCGCGTCCTGGAAGGTGCCGAAGCTCGGCAGGCGATACTCGATGAAGTCGGACAGCGCGGCGTGCGCGTCTTCCGCGGTGACGGGCAGCGCGAAATCGCCCGCGCAGCCGACATGGGCGGGAAAGTGGCGTTCGACGAGCGCGATCACGTCGCGAGTGATCGCGTCCGGCTGGAAGCGCGGCACCGGAGGGTTGGCGACGCCTCTGGGCAGGCTGGCGCGGTTCTCGCGGTCGTAGTTCCAGGCGCCGCCTTCGGGCTGGTCGCCATCCATCAGGATCGCGTGCCGGCGCCGCATGTCGCGGTAGAAGAACTCCATGCGCAGGCCGCGGCGGTCGCGCGCCCAGGCCAGGAACTCCTGGATGCGGGCGAAAAAACGCGTGTCGTCGCGTATGTCGACCTCCAGCCCCGCCGCCTCGTGCCAGTGCCGCATGTCCTCGCTCAGGCGCCACTCGCCCGGTTCGGTCAGCACCGCGCGATCTGCCTTATGGCGTTCTATCGCGCGCAAGAACTCGCCGCGCAGCGACTGGGTGTTGTCCGGGTCGTCGAGCGTCACGTACTCCACGGTCACGCCGCGCGCGCGCAGGGCGGCCGCGAAATGGCGCATGCCCGACAGCACGAGCACGATCTTGTGGGCGTGGTGGCGGACATAGGTGCACTCGGCCTGCACCTCGGCCATCAGGACCACGTCCCGCGCCGGGTCGAGGTCGCTGAGCGCGCTCAGCGACGCGCTGAGCTGGTCGCCCAGGATCATCCGCAACACGCCCATCGACCGCTCTCCTGACTGAACGGACATACATCGCCGCGCGACCTTCGCAGGTTCGCCGCGTCTCCGACTCACGTGGCCAAACCCGGGCTTTGCGCGCCCATACCGCGTGTGCGAGCCTGGGCGCGCGATGCAACAGCTGCTCCTCCTGCGACACGCCAAATCGTCCTGGGACGACATCGGACAGTCGGACCACGCGCGCCCGCTGAACGCCCGCGGCCGGCATGCGGCGGCGCAGATGCGCACGGTCATCCGCGAGCTTGGGCTGGTGCCGGACGTGGTGCTGGTCTCGTCGGCGCGGCGCACCCGACAGACCCTGGACGCGCTGGCGCCCTGGGACGAGACCCCGATCATCGAGCCGATGGACGGGCTTTACCTGGCGGAGGCGGCCCGCATACGCGAGGTGGTGCGCGGCGTGTCGGCGACGGTGCGCAGCCTGATGCTGGTCGGCCACAACCCCGGGCTGCACGACTTCGCGGTCGGGCTGGCCGGGCCGAGCGACGGCAGCCAGATGTTCCAGCGCATGTCCGAGGGCTTCCCTGCCGGCGCACTGGCCGAATTCCTGGTCCCGCATGGCTGGGGCGAGCTGGGCGAAGGCGGCGGCCGACTGGTCCGCTTCGTCTGCCCGCGCGACCTGACGGAGGCGGCGGGCTGAGCCGGGACGCCGCCGCCGAGCACGCGCCGCCGGCCGATCCCTGCCGCGCGACGCTGGAACTGGCGCTGCCGCCATCCGACCTGGCCCGCCTGATGCGAACGCCGTCGCTGCTCTCGCTGCGCCAGGGACGGGTGCGGACCGCCCGGGCCAGCATCGTCTGGCACGACACCCCCGACGGCGCCCTGGCCGAGGCGGGGCTGGTGCTGAGCCAGGGCGGCGGCGCGTCGCGCGGCCAGTGGCGGCTGGAGCGGCGCCAGGATGCCGGCTGGCTCCCCGGCCATGCCGCGCCGTTCCTGGCCGAAGGGCCTGCTCCTGGGGCGCTTGGCCATCGCCTGCCCGACGGGCTGGCTCCGATGGCGGCGTTCCACGGCACGCGGCGGCTGGTGACCCTGGACGGCGGCGCTTGGCTGGCGGTGCTGGACGGAACGTTGCGCGGCGTGGTGCAGGACCGCCCGGCCTGCCGCCTCTATTTGCATGGCGAGGCGGCCGAGATGGCCGCGCTGGCGCTACGGCTGGGCGAGGCGGTGCGGCTGAGCGTGCCGCGTGCGGCGCTGGCGGCCGAGGCGGCCTGCGTTGCGACCGGCCGCGAGCCCGTCCGGCCCCGTGGCGGCGCCCCTGCCATCCCGCCCGGCTCGTCAGTCGGCGGCGCGCTCTGCCTCGCGGTCGCACAACTGGCCGACACCATCCTGCATTGGGCAGGGCATGTGCCTGGCGCGCAGTCGCCCGAGCCGGTGCACCAGATGAGGGTAGCCATCCGCCGCCTGCGTTCGGCGCTCGGCGTGTTCAGAAGGGTGGTCCAGCCAGCATCCGGGCCCGCCTGGCTGGACGAGCTGGACGGCGCCTTGAGGTCGCTTGCGGCAGCGCTCGGCGCGGCGCGCGACTGGGACGTGTTCCTGGCCGAGACGGGCGCCGAGATCGCCGAGGCCTTTGCCGGGGACAGGCGGATCGACAGGCTGCTGGCCGAGGCGGGGCGGCGCAGGGCGGCGTCCTATGCGGCGCTTGCGGCGCATCTGCAGGACGCCGCCTGGACGAAGCTGCAGCTGACCCTGGCCCTGCTGCCCACGGCGCAGCCCTGGCTCGCCCAGGCCTCGCCCGAGCAGGCCAGCCAGCTTGCGGCGCCGGTCGAGCCGTTCGCGGCGCATGCGCTCGACCGCCGGCTGAAACAGGTGGTCGCACCCGGCAAGTCGGTGACGCATCTTTCGGCCGAAGCGCTGCACGACGTGCGCAAGCATGCCAAGCGGCTGCGCTACGCGACCGAGTTCTTCGCCCCGCTGTTCTCGGCCAAGCAGGTGCGCCGCTACCTGCCTCGGCTGGAGCGCCTGCAGGAGGTGCTGGGCGGGGTCAACGACACGGCGGTTGCCGCCGGGCTGATGGCGCAGCTGGGCGGCGGCGCGGACCGGGCGTTCGCCAGCGGCGTCGTGCAGGGATTCGGCGCCGGTCGCAGCGCGCATGCGTCGCGCCGCGTGGAGCGTGCCTGGAGCAGGTTCCTCCGCGCCGCCCCGTTCTGGGCCTGAGTGCCGCCGTCAGTCCGAGCGGGAATGCTGCGGGTGCGAAGGTTGCGCTGCCGTGATCCGCGCCATTATGGTGCGGCGCGGCCCGGCCGCCACAGACACCGCCCGGCACGCCCGGTGCAACACAGGATCCCTCGCATGAGCGGCAGCGCCCCCGGCTCCGTCACCGTCACCCTGGACGGCACCAATCACACTGCGAAGATGCCGCTGATGGCGGGCACCATCGGCCCGTCCGTGTTCGACATCCGCAAGCTGTACGCGGATCTGGGGGTGTTCACCTACGACCCGGGCTATGGCGGCACGGCGGCGTGCGACAGCAAGATCACCTACATCGACGGCGACGAAGGCGTGCTGCTGCATCGCGGCTACCCGATCGACCAGCTGGCCGAGAAGTCGACGTTCCTCGAAGTGGCGCATCTGCTGCTGAACGGCGAGCTGCCCACACGCGAGGAGATGGCGGAGTTCGAGCGCGGCGTGCTGCACCACACGATGGTGCACGAGCAGCTGCGCCAGTTCTACAACGGCTTCCGACGCGACGCGCACCCGATGGCGGTGCTGTGCGGCGTGGTGGGTGCGCTGAGCGCGTTCTACCACGACAGCCTGGACATCAATAACCCCGACCACCGCCGGATCAGCGCTTTCCGCCTGATCGCCAAGGTGCCGACCATCGCCGCCTGGGCCTACAAGTATTCCGTGGGCCAGCCGTTCATGTACCCGCGCAACGACCTCGGCTACGCGGAAAACTTCCTCTACATGATGAACGCGGTGCCGGCCGAGCCGTACCACGTGAACCCCGTGCTGGCGCGCGCGATGGACCGCATCCTGATCCTGCACGCAGATCACGAGCAGAACGCGTCGACCAGCACCGTTCGCCTGGCGGGCTCGACCGGCGCCAACCCGTTCGCCTGCATCGCCGCCGGCATCGCCAGCCTGTGGGGCCCCGCGCATGGCGGCGCCAACGAGGCGGTGCTGAAGATGCTGGCCGAGATCGGCGACAAGAGCGCCATCCCCGACTTCATCGCGAAGGTGAAGGACAAGAACAGCCATGTCAGGCTGATGGGCTTCGGGCACCGCGTGTACAAGAACTACGACCCGCGCGCCAAGATCATGGAGCGCACCTGCCACGAGGTGCTGGACGAGCTGGGCATCAAGGACGACCCTCTGCTCGACCTCGCGCTGGAGCTCGAGCATATCGCCCTGCACGACGACTACTTCATCAGCAAGAAGCTGTATCCGAACGTCGACTTCTATTCGGGCATCATCCTCAAGGCGATGGGCATACCCACCAGCATGTTCACCGTGCTGTTCGCGGTCGCCCGGACCGTGGGCTGGATCAGCCAGTGGAAGGAGATGATGGAGGACCCGCTACAGCGCATCGGCCGCCCGCGACAGGTTTATACGGGACACTCGCAGCGGGATTACGTGGCGGTGGGCGCGCGGTAACACCGGAAGGAAGGCCAGGGGCGCTGCCCCTAGACCCCGCTGGGGTTTGAAACCCCAGGCCCCCGGTTCTTGAAGGTTATCCTGCTAGCACTCGCAGCCTGGCGTCTCGCCGGTCGCCTGGCGGGTGATGTGGTGGTCGATCCATTCGGAGACCAGCGCGCGCGCTTCGCTCAGGCCCGCCTCGGGATGGTGGATGCGATATAATGTCGTGCAGCTCTGGAAGGCGGACATGTCGTCCGTGCCCGCCCGCCGAAGCTCGCGATAGGCGGTGACGACGGCGCGTTCGCAGCGGCGTCCGATTTCTGCCACGGTTTTCACTCCAGATGAGAATCACTCTCAATGCGGATAGGCTACCCGCATCGCAGGCGCGCCGCAACATCAGCGTGGCGGGACCGGGACAGTTCGCTCCGACGTGGCCTCGGCGATCAGCGCCTCCTCCTCCTCGCGCAGGAAGGCGTCCTCGTCGGCCCTGGTGCGGACCACCTCGCGTCCGATGTCCAGCATCACCGGCACGGCAAGCGGGGAGACGCGGTCCAGCCGGCGCACGCGCACGTGGCCCTGCGCGCGGTCGAGCAGGAGCGAGATGCGGCTGAGGTCGGTCAGCCCGCTCGCCGCGTCGGCGCGGGTGGCCTTGAGCAGGATGTGGTCGGGCTGGTGCCGGCGCAGCACGTCGTAGATCAGGTCGCTGTTCACGGTGACCTGGCGCCGGTTGCGCTCGACGCCCGGCTGGTGCCGCTCGATCAGCCCGGCGATCACGGCGACGTTGCGGAACGTGCGGCGCAGCATGCTGCTTTCCGCCATCCAGGCTTCGAGGTCGTCGCCCAGCATGTCGTGGTCGAACAAATCGTCGATGTCCCGCGGTTCGTTGCCCGACCAGACGGCGATCACGTAGTCGGTGGCGACGAAGCCGAGCGGTGCGATGCCGGCCCGCTCCATCCGCTTGGTCAGCAGCATGCCCAGCGTCTGGTGCGCGTTGCGGCCCTCGAAGGTGTAGGCGACGAGGTACCAGCGGCCCTGGCGCGGAAAGATCTCGACCAGCAGGTCGTCCGGCCCTGGCAGCTCGGAGCGGTGAAGCTGCAGGTCCAGCCATTCGCGGACCGGCTCGGGATAGGCGTGCCAGGCGGACGGGTCGTGCAGCATGGCGCGCACGCGGGCGGCAAGGTTGGTGGTCAGCGGCATCTTGGTGCCCGCATAGGCGGGGACGGCAGGAATGCCGGTGCCGCCATCGGTGCAGACGAGCGTGGTCTCGTGAATGCGTTCGAAGCGCAGCAGGCGGCCGGCGAACATGAAGGTGTTGCCAGGGCGGAGGCTGGTCGCGAACATCTCCTCGAGCTCGCCCAGGCGCAGCCCGCGCACGCCGCCGAGCCGCACCTGCAGCAGCGGCGCCTCCACGATGGTGCCGACGTTCATGCGGGCCTGGCGCGCGATGCGCGCGTTCACGACGTGCACCAGACCTTCGGAATCGCGAAACAGCTTGCGGTAGCGTTCGTAGCTGGCCAGCGCGTAGCCGCCGGTCTCGACGAACTCCAGCACGCCGTCGAACTCGCTCCTGCCCATCGCGGCGTAGGGCGCGGCACGGCGCACTTCGGCGAACATGGCGTCGGGATGGAACGGCGTGCCGCAGGCGGTCAGCAGCAGGTGCTGGGCCAGCACGTCCAGCCCGCCCGGCCGGGGCGGGTCGCCGTCCAGCTCGTGGGCCGCGACCCCGGCGATGGCCGCCTGGCACTCCAGCACCTCGAACCGGTTGGCCGGCACCAGGATCGCCTGGCTCGCCTCGTCCATGCGGTGGTTGGATCGGCCCACGCGCTGCAGCAGGCGGGACACGCCCTTGGGCGCGCCGACCTGGATCACCTGGTCCACCCCGCCCCAGTCGATGCCGAGGTCGAGCGAGGAGGTGGCAACGACGGCGCGCAGCTGTCCCTGCGCCATCGCCGCTTCCACGCGCAGCCGCTGCGCCAGGTCCAGGCTGCCGTGGTGCAGGGCGATGGGCAGGGTGTCGTCGTTGAGCTTCCACAGCTCCTGGAAGATCATCTCGCCCTGGGCGCGGGTGTTGACGAACACGATGGTCATGCCGGCCGACCGCACCCGCTCCAGGATCACGCTGGCCGAGGCGAGCCCCATGTGCCCGGCCCAGGCGAAGTTCTGCTCGGGCAGCATCATGCGCAGCGCGGGCGGCGCGCCCTGCGGCACCACGACCTGGCGGGCGGGCCCGCCGGCGCCGACATAGGCGAGCAGCGGCGCTGGATGGGCGACGGTTGCAGACAGGCCCACCCGGCGCGCCAGCGGCGCCAAAGCGGTCAGGCGCGCAAGGCCGAGTGCCAGCTGGTCGCCGCGCTTGGTGCCGGCCAGCGCGTGGATCTCGTCGATGACCACCGTGTCGAGCGTGGCGAAGAACTCGGCCGAGCGTTCCTGGCTCAGCAGCACGGCCAGGCTTTCGGGCGTGGTGAGCAGGATGTCGGGCGGCTGCTCCTGCTGCTTGCGGCGGCGTTCGGAGGACGTGTCGCCGGTGCGCGTTTCGATCCGGATGGGCAGCGCCATGTCGGCGACCGGCACGGTGAGGTTGCGCGCGATGTCGGCCGCCAGCGCCTTGAGCGGGCTGACATAGAGCGTGTGGATGCCGTCATGCGGCCGAGGCTCGGCCAGGGCCACCAGGCTCGGCAGGAATCCGGACAGCGTCTTGCCGCCGCCGGTCGGCGCGATCAGCAGCACGCTTTCGCGCGCGCGCGCCGCGTCGAGCATGGCGAGCTGGTGAGGGCGGGGCGACCAGCCGCGGGCCGAGAACCAGGCGGAGAAGCGGTCCGGCAGCGGTCCGGGCATGACGGGAGTGTTTTAGGGCACGCTGACAGCAAGGCAACCGATAAATCTTGCTATAAGCTCGGGTATGGCCGAGCCCGATGGCAATAAGCGAAGGACGAAGGCTGCTGCGTCTGGGAAAACGTGCGATTAGCTGAGTGGTCGAGTGAATTACTTAACAGTGTTGCAGTCTTGTCAGATCGCCAATCTACATGTCGTGACGTCCGATGCTGAACTTTTGTCGAGAGGGGCAGCCCAGTCCGGCTCATACTTTGCGGCCATGGCTCGTTATTTTCAGCACGCGACGTTGTCAAACCTCTTGAACTCAGGCGACGATGTGCTATCATGCTTGATAGCAGCTTGGAAGGCCGTCATGGCGCAGCTTCTTGTGAGGGACTTGGATGACATGCTTGTTCGGCTGCTGCGGCAGCGTGCGGCCGTGAACAACCGGTCGGCCGAGGCGGAGCATCGCGCCATTCTGGAACAGGCTTTGCTGATCAATGGCGAGCCGTTCTGGGACGTGGCGAAGCGGCTGCGAGACGAGACGGCCGGGCATACAGCGTCCGACAGCACGGAAATTGTGCGACACTATCGCGATACGCGTTTTTGAAAGCTGCGGTCATCGATGCCAGCGTCGCAGTCAAGCTTGTGACGCTGGAAGATTATTCTGACCAGGCCGACCAACTGGTCAGAAGCGTGCCGGCTCTTTATGCGCCGGCGCATTTTCTGGCGGAAGCATCCAACGTTCTGTGGGCGAAAGTTGCGATCCGACGAACGCTGGCGCCAGAGTTGCTGATTGCGCGGTTGGACTTTCTGACGCAACTGGCGGTCGGAACGACGCCGCTGCCGACACTCATTGTTCAGGCGGGCTCGATCGCGATGGAGCTGAACGTCAGCGTCTATGATGCGCTGTATCTGGCTCTGGTGGAGCGTACGGACGCGCCGCTGGTGAGCGACGACCGCAGGTTGATTGCTGCCGGCAAGCGATCGGCGCGGTTCTCCCAGAAGGTCATCTGGATTGGCGATTTCGCCGCCTGACATGCCGCACCCCGACACCTGGCTCTGCGTCCGCCCGGAAGGCCTCTACTGCTCACCAGGCAACTTCTTCATCGACCCGGTCGTGGCGGTGCCGCGCGCGGTCATCACCCACGCCCATGCCGATCACGCCCGCCCGGGACATGGTGCGGTGCTGGCGACGCGGCAGACGCTGGCCATCATGGACGTGCGCATGGGGCAGGGCCGCGCAGGCGGCACGCAGCAGGCGCTGGCGCCTGGCGAGACCCTGACCATTGGCGACGTCCGCGTCTGGATGCAGCCGGCGGGCCACGTGCTGGGCAGCGCGCAGGTGGCGATCGAGCACCAGGGCAGCCGGGCGGTGATCAGCGGCGACTACAAGCGCGCCTCCGACCCAACCTGCGCGCCGTTCGTGCCGATCCCGTGCGACGTGTTCGTGACCGAGGCGACCTTCGGGCTGCCCATCTTCGTGCACCCGCCGGCATCCGGCGAGGTGCGCAAGCTGGTCGACAGCGTCGCCCTGTTTCCCGAGCGCACGCACGTCGTCGGCTGCTACGCGCTGGGCAAGGCGCAACGCCTGATCGCCCTGTTGCGGGCGGAAGGGTGGGAGCGGCCGGTCTATCTGCACGGCGCGCTGATCGCGCTCTGCACCCTCTACGAACAGCTTGGCGTGGCGCTGGGCGACCTGCGGCCTGCGACCGGCGCGCACAAGGCCGACCTGGCGGGAGCGATCGTCCTGGCCCCGCCCTCGGCCATCGCCGACCGCTGGGCGCGCCGTCTGGCCGAGCCGGTGACCGTGCTGGCGTCGGGCTGGATGCGGGTGCGGCAGAGGGCGCGCGCGAAGGGGGTGGAACTGCCGCTGGTGATCTCCGACCACGCGGACTGGCCGGAGCTGCTGGCGACGCTGGACGAGGTGGGCGCGCCCGAAGTGTGGGTGACGCACGGGGCCGAGGAGGCGCTGATCCACGCTGCCCAGGCACGCGGCCTGCGCGCCCGCGCCCTTCGCCTGCTCGGCTACGGCGACGACTCAGCCGAAGAGGCGCCCCCAAATTGAGAAAAGTCTTCTGCTTCTTTTCTTCAGAAAAGAAGGTTTTTTTGTTGTGATAGCCTTCGCCGAATTGCTGGACCGCCTGACCCTGACCCCAGGCCGTCTCGCGAAAATCGCGTTACTGCGAAGGTTTTTCGAAACCGAGGCGGACCCCGACCGCGGCTGGGCGCTGGCGGCGCTGACCGGCGAATTGTCCTTCGCGACAGCGAAGGCGGGGCTGATCCGCGCTGTGGCCGAAGCGCGCGTCGATCCCGTTCTGCTCGGCTGGTCATACGATTTCGTGGGCGATTTGGCCGAGACCGTAGCGCTGATCTGGCCGGCCACGACGGAAGCGGCGCCGCCGAGCGTGACCGAGATCGTGGAAGCATTACGCACAAGGCCCAAGGGCGAACTCCCCGCTCTGTTGACAGGGTGGTTGGACACGTCCGGCCCGAACGTCCGGTATGCGGTATTGAAAATGATCACCGGGGAGTTGCGCGTCGGCGCCTCGGCCCGTCTGACCAAGACCGCGCTGGCCGAGTTTGCCGCGGCGCATGGGCGCGTGGTGGCGCCGGACGATGTGGAGGAGGTCTGGCACAGCCTGACCCCGCCCTATCAGCCGCTATTCGACTGGCTGGAGGGACGCAGCGAGGCGCCGGACGCCGCAGGCGCGCCGGTGTTCCGCCCGCCGATGCTGGCGCATCCGTTGGAGCCGCCCGACCTGGCGGCGCTGGATGCCGCGGCCTACGCCGCGGAGTGGAAGTGGGACGGCATACGCGTGCAGCTGGTGCGTGCGCCTGGCGGGCAGCGGGTGTTTTCCCGCGGCGCCGAGGACGTGTCGGCCGCGTTCCCCGACCTCGACGGCGTGCTGGCGAGCGACGCGGTGCTGGACGGGGAGCTTCTGGTGGTGCGCGACGGCGCGGTGGCGCCGTTCGCCGACCTGCAGCAGCGGCTGAACCGCAAGACGGCGTCGGCCAAGCTGGTGCGGGACTTTCCGCTGCGGGTCAGGCTGTACGACATCCTGTTCGACGGCGCCGAGGATGTGCGCGCGCTGCCGTTTCCGCAGCGCCGCGCGCGCCTGGAAGGCTGGATGGCGCGCCACCCGTCCGACCGCCTGGACCTCTCCGAGCTGATTGCCTTCGGATCGATCGACGAGCTGGCCGCCATACGCGAGGGCACGCGCGCCGCCTCCATAGAGGGGCTGATGCTGAAGCGCCTGGACAGCCCCTACGTGCCCGGCCGCCCCAAAGGCCTGTGGTGGAAGTGGAAGCGCGACCCGCTGACGATCGACGCGGTGGTGATGTATGCCCAGCGCGGCCACGGCAAACGCAGCAGTTTCTACAGCGACTACACGTTCGGGCTGTGGCGCGACGACGGCGAGCTGGTGCCGGTGGGAAAGGCCTATTCCGGCTTCACCGACGAGGAGCTCGTCAAGCTCGACCGCTGGATACGCAACCACACGGTCAAGGCGTACGGCCCGGTGCGGGAGGTGGAGCGCGGTCTGGTGCTGGAAATCGCCTTCGACGCCGCGCAGTTTTCCACCCGCCACAAATCGGGTGTCGCCCTGCGGTTTCCCCGCGTGGCCCGGCTGCGCTGGGACAAGCCGTTCGAAGAAGCGGACCGGCTGGAGACTCTGCTGGGGCACATCGCGCGCCAGGCCTGAAGCCCCGCTCTGAAAGGCCAGCGGCAAGCCCCTGGCCGGCTGCGCGTTATCGTTGGGCGCCGAACAGCACGCGCAACAGCAGGTCGGTCACGTAGCCGAAGAAGCCGTGCGCCACCAGGCCGCGCGCGTGGTCCTGCCAGGGGTAGGCGCCGGGCGGCCCGGCGGTGCCAAGCGCGGTGTTCATCGCCTCGTCTTCCAGCAGGAACATCGTCATCCCGAACGGCACGCCCGATCCTGCCCCGATGAATCCCACCCTGGGCCGCAGCACGGCGTAGAGCGCCCCCATGATGCCGCCCAGGCCGTAATGGATGGCTACCCCGAGCGGGTTGGGCTGCGCGGGCGAAAGGCGCAGGCCCACGGAGCTGGCCAGGCGGTTGGCCAGCACGTGCGCCGGGTCCAAGCCGCCCGGCCGGACGGCGACCGTCTGCGCCCGCACCGCCGCGCCCTCCTTGCCCCACATGGCGTTGTCCAGCCGGTCGAGCGCGTAGATGGCGGCCGAGCCGGCGATCACGCCGCGCGCCACGTCGCCCAGTATCGTCGATCGCGCCATACGCTCACCTCCTGCAGCCGTGTCGTGGTCTGCTCCAACGGAGCGGTGCCCGAAGCGATGCATCGGCGGCGGCAAAAATCCGCCAGCAGACGCGCGGGGCGCTTTGCTACCCCGGGCTCGCATCGGCCTTGCGAAGCCGCTCCACAAGCGCCTGCAGGTCGCCGATCACCCGGCGCTGTTCGATCGTGCCGGCGCGCAACGCCTCGCAGCCGACCAGCAGCGGCTGCACCTGCTCCTTCATCTCGCCGAGCAGCACGGCCAGGTGGGCAAGCTCCGGGTCGATCCGGTCTCGCGAGGAGTTGGCCAGGATGGCGCGGTGCAGGCGCCTGGCGAGGGCGGCGGCGGGCGGGATGGCGTCGTCGTGGCGCAGCTCGACATCGATGACCGCCGCCAGAGCGGGCGCTGCCGGCACGGGCAGCCCGGTATGCGCGGCCAGCCGCGCCATCGTCTCGGCCCGGCGCTCAAACCAGTGCTCGTAGGCAACGATGCAGACCGGCTCGCCGGCCACCGCGCGCACCGCCTCCACGTTGTAGCTCAGCCAGCGATACTCCGCCTGGCCACGGTCCATGCCGTCGCGCACCAGCAGCGAGCGCGCCACCTGCGCCGGATCGCGCACGCAGAACACGATGGTCGGCTGCGCGTCCACATCCTCGAACACCTGCCGCCAGAACGGCAGCAGAAGGGTGGAGCGCGGGTCCTTGAAACCGAACGGACGGTCCCGGCCCAGCAACGGCTTCAGCCAGGACGCCGCGGTGGCGCGCAACCGCTGCACGCGCGGGTCTTCCAGCCAGCCGCGCGGCATGTCCAGCACGTGCGCCGGCGTGGTCCAGCCGCGTTGGAACAGGGCGAAGATGGCGTCGTTGGTGTCGACAAGCCTGGGGCGTTCCCAATGGCCGCGCGTGTTGCCCGGCGCGGCATACGCCGCCTCGGCCATGTCCGCGCCCATGGTCTGCAGGATGTTGGAGCACATGCTGGTGCCGCTGCGGTGCATGCCGATGACCACGATCAGAAGATGGCTCAAGGCTGCAGCTCCAACAGCGCCAGCGCGCGCTGAAAATCGGTTTCGTCGACGGTGAACCCTGCGGCGTCCTGCGCGCCGAACACGTAGCCGACGCTCTGGCCCAAAGCGGCGCAGACCCCGCTCTGCAGCGTGCCGGGCACCCGGTGGGTGCCGCGCAGGGCGCAGAGCGTCGTGCCGGGCGCCGAGAACACGCTGAGGTGCAGTGCGGTCGAGTACGGCCCGACGATGCGCCCGGCCCCGCCGAACAGCGCCGCCCGTTCGGCAAAGCCCAGGCCATCGACGGGCGCTATGCGGTAGCCGTGCCGCTCGGCCAGATCCTCGATGCGCTCGCGGTTGCGCAGCACCGGGCCGCCCGCCGGCCCCGGCACGTAGATGGTCTCGCGGCCGGCCGGCGGGGCCAGCCCCAGCCGGCCGGTCCAGAAACGGCTCGCCGCGCCGAAATCGGGGCTGAGGCGCTCGTGGCGCCGCAGGATGGAGGGCAGCAGCAGCAGGTCGGTCCGGATCGTCTCCCGCCAGTGCGCGTAGCGGACCAGCCGGCTTTCGGGGATGCCGATCAGGTGCAGCGCTTCCTCGAGCAACGGGCCCAACGGGTCGGGCACCAGGAAATGCAGCGCTTCCACCCGGTAGCCCGCCTGCTCCAGCAGCCACAGGCGCGGCAGGTAGTCGATGAGCACGTGGCCGTCATCGTCCTCGGCCGGGCCGAACAGCGGCACCAGCGGTCCGGGCACGACGCGGCAGGGCGGGCGCACCTCGTTCAGACGTGCGACGATGGTCGTCACGTGGTCGCGCGGCTGGTTGAGCGACGCAGCCGAGAACGCGACGTCCTGGCACACGCCGATGCCGGTGGGCGCCACTGCCGCGTCGGCGATGCTGGTCACGCCGATTTCGGGCGTTTCCACCTGGCCGAAGATCTGGCGGGTCAGCTCGGCGTCCGATGGTCCGAACATGAAGGCCGGCGCGGGAGCGGGGCTGCGGCCGGCCGGCGCCACCACGCGGTAGCTGACGAGCGGCCTGTCCATCCGCGCCTGGTGGTCCGGCAGGTCGGCCACCCGCGCGATCTGGGCAAGCGTGGGGGCGAGCGCGTCGGTCTCGGTCATCGCGGCCTCACTTCGCCACGACGGCGGCGATGTCCAGCGCGCGCTCGAAATCCTCCGGCCGGATGGCGAACACCTGGCCGACCTCGCCCTCTGCCGCGCCGAGCGTCATCTCGCCCAGCACGTAGCCGGCATGCTGGCGCAGCGCCGCGGCGATGCCGGACTGCACGAAGCTCGGGTGCCGGGCGGTGCCGCGCAGGCCGATGGTGAGCGTTCCGGCTGCGGCGTAGACCGATCCGTGCAGGGCCGAGCCGTATTCGCCGACGATGACCCGGGCGCCTGCGAACAGGGCGGCCTGCCGGGTCAGCGTCATGTCCTGTGGATGCACGATGGCGTAGCCGCGGGCCAGCGCGATGGCCTCGATCTGCGCGCGGTTGTTCAGGATGCGCGCGCCCTGCACGTGGTGGCGGGACACCATCAGATGCGTGGGGTTGTCGCCCGGCTCCGGCTCTTGGACGCCAAGCCGGCTGGTCCAGAACGCGGTCGCCTCGCCGAAATGCCCGCCCACCCGGTTCTGCGCGCGCAGGCCGGTGGGCAGCAGCAGCAGATCCGCGACGATCACTTCCCGCCAGTAGCGGTAGGGCACCAGCTGCTGGCGGCCGATGCCCAGCCTGGAGAGCAGGCTGCGTGCGACCATGGTCAGCTCCGGCGGGACCACGTAGCGGAGGGTTGCAAGGTCGTAGCCGCATTGCGCCAGCACCCACAGCCGAGGCAGGAAATCGACCAGCCAATGGCCGTAGGTCTCGTGCCCCGGCCCGTAGATCACGGCCAGGCTGCCACGGATTCGCCGGCGCGGCAGGCTGCTGCCTGCCAGGCGCTGCGTGACCTGGGCGAAGTGATACGGCGGGTGGATGAAGGCCGCGGAGTTGAACGCGACGCCGTCCTTGATGGCGATGCCGCTCGGCGCGACGGTCGCCTCCTCCACCACGTAGGTCCCGAGCTCCGGCACGTCGAACTGGCCGAACAGCTCCTGGTGCACCGCGGGACCGGCGGGGCCGAGCAGGAACAGCGGCGCGGGCGGGCGGCTGCGCTGCGCCGGGGCAATCTCGTGGAACTCCAGAGCCGGGGCGGCGCCGGAAGCGTGGTGAAGCCCGATGTCGGCGAAGGTCAGCTCAGTGCTTTGGACGTCCGGTTCAGCCTGCGTCGTAACGTCTCCCTGATTGCGCCGAGATCGGCCAGGCCCAGCGCCAGCGCCGCTGCGCCGTAGACCGCAACCCCACCCGACACCATAGCGGCCAGAGCGAGGATGGAAACATGCAGCCCCGCATGCGGCGCCAGCCAGATGCGCAGGCGCCACAGCACCGCCGCCATCGCCCCGGTTGCCGCAACCATGCGCGCCAGGTGCCGCATCATCCTGCGGTCGGGGGCGAGGTGCCCGCGCCGCAGCAGCAGCACGGCCAGCAGCGCCACGTTCACCGTCATCGCCAGCGTGGTGGCGAGCGGCGGACCCACGTGGCGCAGCGGGCGCATCAGCGCCAGGCTGAGGGCCAGGTTCAGCGCGAGGATGCCCATGCCGACCTTCACCGGGGTTGCGGTGTCGCCGCGGGCGAAGAAGCCGGGCCCCAGCACCTTGATCAGCACGAAGGCGGGAAGCCCGCCGGCATAGGCGACCAGCGACTGCGCGCTCATGGTCGCGTCGGCATGGGTGAAGGCGCCGTGCACGAACAGCACCTGCAGGATGGGGTTGGCGATGATGCACAGGGCGGCCGCCGCCGGCAGGGTGAGCAGCAGCGCGTATTCGATGCCGCGGTTGAGCGAGTCGCGGGCGGCGGCGTCCTGCCCGGCGCTGACTTGGCGCGCCATCAGCGGCAGCAGCGCGGTGCTGACCGCGATGCCCAGGACGCCGAGCGGCAGCTGGTTGATCCGGTCGGCATAGTACATGAACGATACCGATTTTTCCGGCAGGTAGGTGCCGATGACCGTGTCGACCGCCAGGCTGAGCTGGGTCACGCCGGCGCCGACCAGGCCGGGCGCCATGCGACGCAGCAGCAGCCGCATCCGCTGCGTCATGCGCGGGCGCGGCAGGTGCAGCCGCATGCCGGCCCGCCGCACGGCCCAGTACAGCAGCGCCAGCTGGGCGACGCCGCTGGCCGAGACGCCGATGGCCAGCGCGTGGCCCGCGGTCGGCACGAAGGGCACCAGCGCGTACATCGCGGCGATGGCAAACGCGTTGTAAAGCAGGGGAGCCGCCGCGGCCGCGGTGAACCGGCTCAGCGCGTTCAGCACGCCGGACAGGAGCGCGGCCAGGCAGATCAGCAGCAGGTAGGGAAAGGCGAGCCGCGCCAGCACGACCGTCAGCTCGAACTTCGACGGCTCGTCGGCAAAGCCCGCGGCGATCAGGTGCAGCAGCGGGCGCATGAACACCTCGCCCAGCACGGTCAGGATCAGCAGCCAGAAGGCGAGCGCCGCTGCGGCCTGTTCGGTGAACTCGCGCGCGACACCCTCTCCCTCGTTGATCAGCAGGCCGGAGAAGACGGGGACGAAGGCGCTGTTGAACGCGCCTTCGCCGAACAGCCGGCGGAACAGGTTCGGCAGGCGGTTGGCGACGAAGAACGCGTCCGAAACAGGGCCGGCGCCGAGGACCGCGGCGATCAGCAGGTCGCGCGCCAGGCCGGCGATGCGGCTGGCCATCGTCCAGGCGCCGACGGTGGCGATGCCTTTGAGCATGGGTGGGCGAGCCTAGGGTGGAGAGCGGGAGTTCGTCCGGCAGGGCTGTAGCCCATCAATCACCGGTGCCTGTCAACTCGCCGGCGGAGCCGGGCCGCATCTCGGTAAGGAAGGCTTAGCTTCCATGCGCGATGATCGGCGCATCCCAGCCGATGAGCAGAGACATGCAGGCACAGAAGTTTCGTCTCGTCACCCGCAGCGATTTCGACGGACTGGTCTGCGGCATGCTGCTGCGCGAGCTCGATCTGATCGAGCGGATCGACTTCGTCCATCCCAAGGACATGCAGGACGGCCTGGTCGCGATCGGGCCCGGCGACATCGTGACGAACCTGCCTTTCGTCGAGGGCTGTCACCTCGCTTTCGACCATCATGCCAGCGAAATGTCCCGCAAGGCGGGCCGGGTATACAGCAACCACGTCATCGACCCGTCGGCGCCGTCCGCCGCGCGGGTGGTGTACAACTACTATGGCGGGCGCGAGACATTTCCGCGGATCGCGCCCGACCTGATGGTCGCGGTGGATCGAGCGGACTCCGCACAGTTCAGCCGCGAGGAGATACTCGACCCGCAAGGCTGGGTGCTGCTGAACTTCCTGATGGATTCGCGCACCGGCCTCGGAAGGTTCAGGCAGTTCCGCATCTCGAACTACGAGCTGATGATGCAGCTGATCGAGCGCTGCCGCGACCACTCGGTCGAGGAGGTGCTGGCATTGCCTGATGTGCGCGAGCGCGTCGAGCTCTACGGCGAGCATCGGGCAGCCTTCGCCGCGCAGCTCGAGCGCTGCACCACGCTGCACGGCAAGCTGGCCGTGCTCGACTTGCGCGGCGAGGATGTGATCTACGCCGGCAACCGCTTCGCCATCTATGCAAAGTTCCCGGACGCCAACATCTCGGCGCATGTGCTCTGGGGCATGCGCAAGCAGAACACGGTGTTCGCCATCGGCAAGTCGATCCTAGACCGCAGCTCGCCCGTCGATGTGGGTTCGGTGTGCCTGCATTATGGCGGCGGCGGACACGAAGCGGCGGGCACCTGCCAGGTCGCCAACGAGCGCGCCGAGGCGGTCAAGCAGGAGCTGATCGCCACGCTATCGGGAGAGCGCCATCAAGCCGCGGCCTGAAAATCGAAGGTCTGGGGTTTCAACCGCAGCGGGGTTCAGGGGCAGCGTTTCGCGGCGCCGAAGGCGCGACAGGCAGGAACGGGGGGCGCTGCCCCGCACCCCGCCAAACGCGGGGCGTTTGGATCCCCAATTATTTTAGTTGTCTGCGGGTCCGGGGGCGCCCGCCCCGGCGGAGTTTGGGGCGGAGCCCCGTAGGCGCGAATCGCGTGCTTGTGTCGGCTCCTAGGCGCGTGACTTACGCTGGGGATGAAGGCATTGTGCAGGACGGCCGCTGGTCGTCGGTTGTGTCCGGGCCAGCACTCGTTGCGCAGCACGACCCGCTGGGGTTCGAAACCCCAAGACCCCCAATTACGTCACTGCAGGTCCTTCAGGCTGCTGATCGTCCGTGACAGCATGCCGTATGCAATCGCCTCCTCCGCACTCATCCAGTAATTGCGGTCGGTGTCCTTTGCCACCTTGTCGTAAGGCTGCCCGGTCTCGTCGGCGATCACGCGGTTCAGGCGCTCGCGCATCTTGACGATCTCGCGGGCTTCGATGGCGATGTCGACCGCCGGGCCGCGCACGCCGCCCATCGGCTGGTGCAGCAGGAAGCGCGTCTTCGGCAGGCAGAAGCGGCGGTCCTTGTGGCCGGCCAGGAAGATCAGCGCGCCGGCGCTGGCGACCCAGCCGGTGCCGATCATGCGGATCGGGGCCTCGGCGTCGACGAAACGGATCATGTCGTGGATGGTGTCGCCGCTCTCCACGTGGCCGCCCGGGGAGTTGACATAGACGTCGATCGGGTCGGCCGAGGCGCCGGCCAGGGCGAGCAGCCGGCCGGTCACGTCGCGCGCCACCTTGTCGTCGATCGCGCCGAAGATCAGCACCTTGCGCTGCTTGAGAAGGCGGCTTTCCAGCTCGTTGATCGGGGCGGCGAGCGTCTTGTTGTCGTCCGGCTCGCGCCGCTCGGGGCCGATCGGCTCTGGCACGTCGGGGTCTTGATCGGGATCTTCCTCATCCAGGCGTGTGCGGCTCGTCGCAAGCCAGCTCGTGTCGGTCATCGTGGGGGAAGGCTCCAGGTCTCGTTGAGGCGGCAACGTGGTGCCCCGCGCCCGCATTGTCCAGGCAGGCCGCCCCGCCAGGGCCTGGACGCGCCGGCACGGGGCAGATGGCGGCAGGCAGGCACATCAGAACGAACTCCCAACGTATTATTCGTGTCATACTCGCGGGTTATGGAAATGTTAATGAGATTGCATCGCTATGAGGAATTTGCCGATGAAGCCCGCCACGGTGGCTCTCAGTCTTGCCGCACTTGCCGCCACGCCTGGCCTGGCGCGTGCGTCCGTTTACGACTTCTCGCTCTCCGGGACGGGCTACTCGGCGTCGGGCATGCTGACCACGGCCGGCGACCTGTCGCCCTCGGGCACGCTGATCACCGGCATCTCGGGCACCCAGAACGGCAGCGCCATCACCGGCCTGCGCGCCCCCGGCACCTACCCGCCCGGCTCCCAGGCGAACGACAACCTGCTGTTTTCCGGCACGCCATCGCTGGATGACCTCGGTTTCTCCTTCAAGGTCGGCATGCAGAGCTTCAACGTGTATTTCACGGGCGGTGCCGGCAGCGGCTACTACGAATTCTCGACGCCGGGCGCGACTGAGCTGGCATCGTTCGTCCTGAGCTCGCCCACAGCGGTGCCGGAGCCCGCGTCGCTGGCGCTGCTGGCTGTCGGCCTGCTCACCATGTCGGCCGCCTACGCCCGCCGCCGCGCCTAGAGCAGATTCACGCGTTCAGGTGGAATGACCTGAACGCGTGAATCTGCTCGCCGCCGATGCGAATCGGTCATGGTCTAGGCGGTTTCAAGCAGGCTTTTTAGTCCGGCAAACGCATCTTGCCGGTCCGGCTGGGTGCGACCCCGATCAGCGCTGGTCGGGGGCGGCCACCGGCCCTGGCAGGACGAACCGGCTTTGCGTCCCCCAGCTGCGCTGACCGGTCAGAAAGGCCAGCCAGCCAAGGGCCGCCCCCGAATGGCGGAACACCTGGAACGTGAACGGCTCGGCGATCGCCGCGAGGATGGCGTGGCTGAGCCGGGTGCTGTGCGCGTCGCCGGTCCAGCGCCGGTAGAGCACGACCGACCACAGGTGAAAGCCGAGGTCGATGCAGACCTTGCCGGCCATGATCCCCGCCGCAGGAAGCAGCACCGCGAACTGGCCGGTCGCCAGGAACCACGCGAGCAGCGCCAGCGCCGTCAGGCCATAGACCGGCTGCAGCGTATCGGCCGCCTTGACCGGCAGCATGGCCAGCCCGAGCCAGCCGTAGCGCCGGTTGCCCACCATGTCCCGATACCAGAACTGGGTTTGCAGGAAACCGCCGAACCAGCGGCGGCGCTGGCGCAGGAAGGCGCCGGCGCTGGCGGGGGCGTCGGTCAGCGCGCGGGCGCGGCCCAGCACGGCCGTGTGCCAGCCGCGGTGGTGCTGGGCGGAAAAGCGCATCAGGCGGTGGATCAGCTCGTAATCCTCGACCAGGCAGTCGCAATCGAAGCCGCCGACTTCGAGCAGGGCCGTGCTGCGGAAACCGGCGAAGGCGCCTGAAATCAGCAGCAGGCTGTCCAGGCGGCTCCAGGCGTGGCGCGAGAGGAAGTTGCGGATGTATTCGTAGGTCTGGAACCACTGGAAGAAGCGGCCGGCGGCGCTCCGGTCGCAGAGCGGGGTCAGCACGCCGGTCGCGGCAACCAGGTCGGGGTCGGCCGCGAACGCCGCACGCATGGCGCCGATCGCATCCTCGTGCAGCAGGGTGTCGGCATCCACGGTGAGCAGGGCGTCGGTGTCGACCTGCGTCACCGCCTCGTTCAGCGCGCGCGCCTTGCCGCCATGCGGCAGGCGAAGCCAGCGGAGCGTGGGATGGGTGGCCGATGCCGGGCCGATGGCGCCCAGAGGCGGCGGGGTCAGGCCGTAGCTGGCCAGCAAGCTGGCAGTGGTGTCGGTGGATCCGTCATCGGCGATCACGATCTGGTCGGGTGCGTCGGTCTGCGCAAACAGGCAGTCGAGGGTTCGCGGCAGGATGCCGGCCTCGTTATGGGCGGCAACGATCACGCCGAGCGTGATCGGCGGCATGTCGGGGCGCGGCGGGGCCGCGGGGTGCCGCAGGTGCCAGGTCTGGTAGAACACGAAGGCCAGGAGCACGGTGTCGTAGCCCACATAGACGATGCCGGTCGCCCAGGCGAACACGCCGCCGCCGCCAAACGCCCGGGTCAGGAGCACGAGCCAGAGGATGACGACGAAGCCATGTATGGCGATGCTGGCAAGCGGCGTGGGCGGGGGCGCCTGGCGCGGCGAGGCGAGGCGGAACGCCTGGGCGAGTGTGGGTGACAGGGCGGCGTATCCTTGGTGTGCTCGGTGCCGGATGTGGCGCTATTCCGCCGCCAGTCACCAGCCGGTAGTGTAAATAAGCGTGGCCTGCCCGCCGCGCGCACGGGGATCGACACACGTCATGACCACCAACGGCCGCTACACCCGCCTCGCCATGCTGTTCCACTGGCTCGTGGCGCTTGGGATCGTCTGCAACTTCCTGATCGTCTGGACGGTGGACAGCCTGCCCCAGGGCGCCGAGCGGCCGATGATCAACCTGCACAAGTCGATCGGGATCACGGTGCTGGGCCTCGCGATCATGCGCCTTCTCTGGCGCTTCGCGAACCCGCCGCCGGCGATGCCGCCAAGCTATCGCCCGTGGGAGCGCCGCCTGTCGCACAGCGTGCACTACGCGCTGTACGCGCTGATCTTCCTGATGCCGATCACCGGCTGGATCCATGACAGCGCCTGGAAGGGCGCGCCGCAGAACCCGCTGAACCTGTACGGGATCATCCCCTGGTTCCGGATCGGCTTCATCAAGGACCAGGACCCTGCCACCAAGGAGCACATCCACAGCGTCTTCGCGCAGGCGCACGGCCTGCTGGGATGGACGCTGCTTGCCCTGTTCGCGCTGCATGTGACCGGCGCGCTGAAGCACCAATGGCTGGACCGGCAGCCCGAGTTGCAGCGCATGCTGCCGGACGGCGTGCTGGCGGCGGAGCCGAACAGGGCCGGCCCGCTCCACACCTGAGCGCGCCATCTGTCACATGCGGCGCAGGCTCCAGTACAGCGGCCGGCGTCCAGCGGCCAGCGCCTTGGCCTCGTACCGGGTGGCGGGCCATTCGGGCGGCCGCTCGGTGCGTGGCGTCCCGGGATCGAAGGCGGATTGCGCGCCGAACACCTCGCCAATCCAGGACTGGTAGGTCGGGTCGTCGGTCGCGATCCGCCACTCGGCGCCGGCTTTCATGCGGCTGGCGACCAGCTCGACGGTGTGCGGGTGCACGAAGCGGCGCTTGGCATGGCGCGCCTTGGGCCAGGGGTCCGGAAACATCAGGAACACACGGTCCAGGCTCGCTTGCGGCAACAGGCCGAGCAGGATGCGGGCGTCCTCGGGCCAGATTCGGAGGTTTTCCGGCGGTCCAGCGGTCGCTTCGCCGCCCTCGGGGATCAGGGCCGCGAGCAGGGAGCACAGGCCCTGTTCGAACACCTCGCAGGCGATCAGGCCGGCTTGCGGGTTGGCGGCGGCCTGGGCGCGGCTATGCTCGCCGCCGCCGAAGCCCACTTCCAGCCATAGCTGCTCGATGCCGGCAGAAAACCCGTGCCCCGGGTGGTAGCGCAGGCGCGGCAGGGCGACCTTCAGCAACAGCTGCTGACGGGGACGCAGCGCATGGGTGCGAAGCCGGCCGTAAAGCCGGTCCGGCGATGGCTTTACCGGCACCCTGCGGCCGCGCGCGTCCGACCCGCCCGGCGTCAGGCGTCAGCGCCCGAAGGCGGAGCGCAGCTCGGGCACCAGATCGGTCTGCTCCCAGGTGAAGCGGCCGGATTCGGGGGTGCGGCCGAAATGGCCGTAGGCGCTGGTGGGCACGTAGATCGGCGCGTTCAGGCGCAGGTGCTCGCGTATGCCGCGCGGCGAGAGGTCCATGATCTCGCGCAGGGTCCGCTCCAGCTTGGATTCCTCGACGTCCTGGCCGGTGCCGTGCAGCTCGACATAGACCGATAGCGGGTGGGCGACGCCGATGGCGTAGCTGATCTGTATGGTGCAGCGATCGGCCAGGCCCGCCGCAACCACGTTCTTGGCCAGATAGCGGGCGGCGTAGGCGGCGCTGCGGTCCACCTTGGTCGGGTCCTTGCCGCTGAACGCGCCGCCGCCATGGGGCGCGGCGCCGCCATAGGTGTCGACGATGATCTTGCGCCCGGTCAGGCCGCAATCGCCGTCCGGCCCGCCGATGACGAAGTTGCCGGTCGGGTTGATGTAGAGCTCGTCATCGGCGCACATCCAGCCTTGGGGGAGCGCGTCCGCGATCAGCGGGCGCAGCGCGCGCTGGATGGCGGCCTGCTCCATGCCGGCTTCGTGCTGGGTGGACAGGACCACGCTGGTGGCGGCAACCGGGCGGCCGTCGATGTAGCGCAGCGTGACCTGGCTTTTCGCATCCGGCAGCAGGCCGGCGACGCGTGCGTCCCCGGCGCGCCGCCGCTCGCTGAGCGTGCGCAGGATGAGGTGGGCGTAGTGGATGGGGGCGGGCATCAGGGTGTCGGTTTCGGTGGTGGCGTAGCCGAACATGATGCCCTGGTCGCCGGCGCCCTCGTCCTTGTTGCCGGCGCTGTCCACGCCGGCCGCGATGTCTGCGCTCTGGGCGTGCAGGTGGCATTCGACCTCGGCGTGGCGCCAGGAAAACCCCTCCTGGTCGTAGCCGATGTCACGCACCGCCTCGCGCGCCAGGTGGATCAGCTGGTCCGACGTGACCGAGGCAGGGCCGCGGGTTTCGCCGGCCAGGATGATGCGGTTGGTGGTGACCAGGGTCTCGCAGGCGACGCGGGCCTGGGGGTCGGCGGCCATGAACGCGTCGAGCACGGTGTCGCTGATGCGGTCGGCGACCTTGTCCGGATGGCCCTCGGAGACCGATTCGGACGTGAAGAGGAAATCGCCCTTGTCGCGCATGGTGTGTGGGTATCCGTCCAGCCAGGGGTGGCACGCAGCTTGCCGCGCCGGCCCGGGGGCGCGCTGGTGCGGGCCGGTGCATGGCCGATCGGTGGCAGGGGGTCAAGTTTCGCTCCGATCCGGTGGAAGTGCCGGCCGGACTGCGTCCGCACCCCGAACGCCCGGACGAACCAGCTTTCCATCGCGGGCGCGTTTGGCATAGTGGCGCCTGTCCGACCTGGTGAGGCAGGAGATGGCGGAGGGTGTGCTCGGCACATTGCTGGGCGGTGAGGAGGAAGCGCCAGAGAACGCCGCGGCCGCCGAGGCGCTGGCCGGAGCCGACGCCTACGCGGTCGCCATGGCGATCGAGCAGTCGAGGCACGATCCGAAGGTCGCCGCGGCGACGCTGGTGTTCCTTCAGCAACAGTCAGAGCTGCTGAAAGCGCAGACGGCCCAGCTGAACGCGGAACGCGCGATCCGGCTGCACCACCTGCACGACCAGTCGCGCGAGAGTAGGTTGCGCCGCAATGGCCAGCGGCTGCGGCTCGCCATGCAGGCATTCACCGCGCTGATCGCGCTGCTGTTCGGCATCGGCCTCAACCTGCTGCTGCACGACGCGTTCACCTCCCAGGCCGTCGTCGTCGAGGCGTTTGAAACACCTGCCGCGCTGGCGCCCACGGGCGTCACCGGAAAGGTCGTGGCCGCCGGCGTGCTCGACGCGTTGCAGAAACTGGCCGACGCGACGCGGACCACGCAGAAAGCCATGCAATCGTACAGCGCCTGGTCGTCCGAAATAGAAATCGAAGTGCCGGAAACCGGTGTTTCCGTGGGCGAAATCCACCGGTTGCTGCAGCAGCGTTTCGGGCACGACGTCCGCATCGGCGGCGACCTGGTGCAGACCCATGAGGGCGGCCTGGCGCTGACCATACGCGGCAGCGGGGTGGCGCCGAAAACCTTTTCCGGCGGCGCGGGTGATCTTGAAAAGCTGACGGTGCAGGCGGCGGAATACGTGTACGGCCAGTCGCAGCCGCTCGCCTTTGCGGTGTATCTGACCGGGTGCGGACGCGACAGGGAAGCCTTGGCCTTCCTGCCGGGCGCCTTTTCGCGCGCCACCGCGGACACGCTGCGGTCCAACCTCGCCAATAGCTGGGGCAATGCGTTCCTGAACCTGAACGAGCAGGCGCAAGCCGCCGGCAAGTTCCGCCTGGCCATGACGCTCGACCCGAGCAACTGGGTGCCCCGGATGAACCTGCTGGCGGCCCTGCCGATTGCGGAGGGCGAAGAATCAGCCTGGCGCGCCAGCCACGACCTGCTCGAAGCGATTTCGGCCGCCAAGGGCCACGGGCCGGACAAGCGGCTGCTGCAGAACGCCGCGGGGCTGGTGTGGGACTTGCCGCTTCTGCTCGAAGCCGACCTCGCCGATCTTGCCTACAACAAGGGAGCGGGTGCGATCACCGTGCCCGACGCCCCCTACATCGCCGACGCCTACGGCATGATGCACGATGCTGCCTCGGCGGCGCGCTACCTGGCTGCGAGCGATCCGGCCGAGCCCTACACCAAGGCGGAGGATCTGATCCTGCAGGTGTACGCGGCACTCGACCGCCACGACGCCGCCGCCGCCCTGCCGCCGATGGAGGCGTTCTGGAAAAGCTGGCAGGCCAGCGCGATGCTGAAATCGGTGGACACGGATTACGCGTGCCTGCTGGTGCTGGTTTACGGCCTGGCGGGCCGGCCGGCGGACGCCAGATCCGTGTTCGAGCGGGCCGGCAGGTGGAACCGCTGCTATGCCTTCTACGGCTACGCCCTGGCGCAAGCCCACGATCTCGACGGCGCCAGGCGGGTCTGGGCGGACGGCCAGGGCATCGCGCCCGACCTGCCCTTCGTCTATCTCTATCGGGGCCTGACCGAAGCCGCGACGGGTGCGCCGCGCGAGGCGGCCGATGATTTCGCCGCCGCGAACCGCTGCGCGCCGCATCTGGCCGAGCCGTTGAAGGCCTGGGGAGACCTGCTGGCCTCGGAAGGCCGTTGGGCGGACGCACGCGCCAAATACGAAGAAGGCCTGCGTTACGCGCCGAACTGGGCCGAGATGAAGCAGGCGAGGGATGCCGCCGCGCGCAAAGCGTGACTTACTAAGCAAGGCCAGGGGCTTCACGCGCTAGCGTGCCTCGCACGACGCCCCTGGACCCCATCAAAGGCTAGCCTTTGAAATCCTGTTTTGGGGCTTAGGGTCTCAACCCAGCGGGGTCCAGAGGCAAAGGTTTGGCGTGCCCTGGATTTCGAACGATGGTAAGCACTCGGCATGAACGTCGCCCTGCGCCGGCCGATGACGGTAGCCGAGTTCCTCGACTGGGAGGAGCGGCAGCCGACCAAATATGAGTTCGACGGGCTTCGACCGGTCGCCATGGTCGGGGTCACGGTCGAGCACTCATCCGTTCAGGCAAATCTGCTGGCCGGTCTGACCAACCAGCTCCGCGGCAAACCATGCCGGGCGCACGGAAGCGACGTGAAGATCAGGGTTGCCGGCCGTATCCGCTACCCTGATGCGCTGGTCGTTTGCACACCGGTGCCGCGCGGCACGACGGTCGTCAGTGAGCCGACTGTGGTGTTCGAAATCCTCAGTCCGAGCAGCGATCATACTGACCTGGTTCTCAAGAACGAGGAGTATCGCGCGACACCCTCGATCCAGCACTACGTCGTGCTGGAGCAGACGAACGCGGGTGCATTGGTTTTCAGTCGCAAGGGCGAGGACTGGGTGTCCGAGGTGGTGAGCGGTGCCGATGCCGTTTTGCGGCTGCCGGCAATCGGCGTCGAGATGAGACTTGCGGAGGTTTATGAGGGCGTCGATTTGCCGCCAGAGCAGGATGGAGGACGCGAAGAGGCGGTATGACTGGCCTCAGGATACTTTCCCCAGTTTGCGTTGTTTTGTCTTCGTGGCTGCTGAGCATACCCGCCTTTGCCAACGACAAGGCCGTTGACGTCTGTGTGTACGGAAGCGGGAACATAACGTGGGACGGCATAGTATTGACGAGCCGAGTAGCGACTGAAGCCAAGCTGTTGGCTGTCATTCAACAACGGCCGACGCCTTCGATGAATTTGTGGGTCAACTCCGATGCCGTCCAACAGCTCGTTCCGCTTGCGGCGCTGATAACTAAGTATCAGCTGCGTATTTCATACGTTCTCGCACCACCAGGTTCCGATCAATGCTTCAGCGGTGCTCAACCGCCATAGAAAATCGTCCGCCCCATGTCGGCCAGATGCAGCATCATCTGGTCCGGCCGGTCCTGCTGCGGCAGGCGCAGATGGGTGTGGGCCACCTCGGCGATGACCGGGTGGTGGTCGCCGAACTCGATCACCGCGCGGACCCTGCACTCCAGCACGCCGACCGCGTCGTGCAGCAGCGGCAGGCCGCTGTGCCGCGACGGCGAAAAACCCCAGCCCGACAGCGTGTCGCCCTCCAGCACCGCGGGGCGTGTCTGGAAGGCGAACGCCTCGCCCGCATCCTCCTTGCCCAGCATGTGCAGGGCGAAGCGGCTGGTCGCCCGGACCGCGTCGTAGGCCAGGCCGCCGCTGGGCAACGCCACCATGACCAGGGCGGGCTGGAACGAGGTCTGCGTCACCCAATGCGCGGTCGCCGCGACCGGCGCGCCCGCGCCGTCCAGCGCGGTCACCACGTGCGCGCCGTACGGGATCATGCGCAGCACGAAACGCTGGTCGGGCATCTCCACGAAGGGGTAGGGCGTTACAGCCCTTCGAACAGCGCCGTCGAGATGTAGCGCTCGGCAAACGAGGGTATGATGGTGACGATGCGCTTGCCGGCCATCTCGGGGCGGGCGGCAAGCTTCAGTGTCGCGGCCAGCGCCGAGCCGGACGAGATGCCGCCCGGGATGCCCTCGGTGCGGGCCAGGCGGCGGGCGTTGGCGAAACTCTCGTCGTTGCCGACCTGGATGATCTCGTCGATCAGCCCTGTCTGCAGGACGGCCGGCACGAAGCCGGCGCCGATGCCCTGCAGCGGATGCGGGCCGGGCGCGCCGCCGGACAGGACGTGGCTGGCTTCCGGCTCGACCGCGACCATGCGGATGGCCGGGTTGCGGCCCTTGAGCACCTGGCCGATGCCGGTCAGCGTACCGCCGGTGCCGATGCCGCTGACCACCGCATCCACCTGGCCCGCCGTGTCGTGCCAGATTTCTTCGGCGGTCGTCTTGCGATGGATCTCGGGATTGGCGGTGTTGGCGAACTGGTTCGGGCTGACCGCACCGGGATGCGTCTGCATCAGCTCCTCGGCACGCGCGATCGCGCCCTTCATGCCGGCGGCGCGCGGCGTCAGCTCGACCTGGGCGCCCAGGAAGGTCAGCATCTTGCGGCGTTCGGCCGAGACGCTCTCCGGCATGGTCAGGATCAGGTGGTAGCCGCGGCTGGCGCACATGAAGGCCAGCCCGATGCCGGTGTTGCCGCTGGTCGGCTCGATGATCACGCTTTCGGGGGTCAGCTGGCCCGCCGCCTCCATGGCCAGGATCATGTTGACGCCGATGCGGTCCTTCACGCTGCTGGTCGGGTTGAAGAACTCCAGCTTCAGGCAGATGTCGGCCTGGATGTTGTCCTGCGCGGTGATGCGCGGAATGCGCACCAGGGGGGTGTTGCCGATGGTCTCGGCGATGCTGTCGTAGATGCGGCCGCGCAGCGGCGCGTCGAAGCGCAGCGGGCGGTGGGTGTCTGGCGAATGCGTGTCCATTGTTTGGCCCCTCTGACAACTGACGACTGACAACTGGTAACTGACCGATGCTTTCGCCAAACTGGCTGCCATGTCCAGGCGGCACTTCGACGTCACGCCAGATCTGATGCTGCGCGCCTACCGGGCCGGCCTGTTCCCCATGGCGGAGACGCGTCGGGGGGACCGGCTGTACTGGCTCGATCCCGAGCAGAGGGGCATCCTGCCGCTGGACGGGTTCCACCTGCCGCGCCGGCTGCGGCGGACGCTGGCCAATGCCGGTTTCGAGGTGGTGTGCGACGAGGAGTTCACCCGGGTGATCGCGCTGTGTGCGGCGCCAGGCGAGGGGCGCGAGGACACCTGGATCAACCGCGACATCGAGCGGCTGTTCACCGCCCTGCACCTGCGCGGGCACGCCCACAGCGTGGAGGTGCGGCAGGACGGCGCGCTGGTGGGCGGGCTGTACGGGGTGGTGCTGGGCGGCGTGTTCTTCGGCGAGAGCATGTTCAGCCTGGCGCGCGACGCCAGCAAGGTGGCGCTGGTGCACCTCGTGGCACGGCTGCGGCTGGGCGGGTTCACGCTGCTGGACACCCAGTTCGTCACCGCCCACCTGGCCCAGTTCGGCGCCGTCGAGGTGCCGCGGGACGAGTACAAGCAGATGCTCGAGCGGGCTGCATCCGTGCCGGCGCGGTGGGTGGGCCAGCCGGATCCGGAGCTGCTGCGTCAGGAGATCGGGCGGCTGAGCCGGCCGAACCCTGGCGAGGCGGCCACGCCTTGACCCGCCGCCACGCGCGTCGCACCTGCCGGGCATGAAACCGCTCGCCGCCATCCTGGCCTGCCTGGCCACCCCGGCCATCGCTGCTGCCCCTCTGCTGGCGCCGACGCGCGACGTGGTGGTCGACTACGCGGTCCACCCGCGCGACCACGGGGCGCTGGCGGTGCAGGTGAGCGTGCAGGCCGGCGGCCAGCACCTGCGCATCACCAGCGCCGACCTGCCGACCGCCTTCCTGGTCGACCGGCCGGCGGGCGAGGCCATCGTCCTGCTGCCGTTGCTCAAACTGTACGCGACCCTCGGCATCGGGCGTTACGACCCGCAGCAGACGGTGCTGCGAGACGCGCGGTTCGAGCGGCATGGGCGCTCGGTCGTGGCCGGCCACGCCTGCGTGGACTGGACGGCCGTGTCGGCGCGTGGCGAGGCGGCGGCCTGCATAACCGAGGACGGCGTCATCCTGCGCGGGACGGCGTCCGACTCGCACGGCCTGCTCGGGTCCGTGCAGGCCAGCACCGTGCAGTATGGCAGGCTGCCGCAGGAGCTGTTCGTCCTGCCGGCGGATTACCGCAACGCCGGCACCCTGCCGGTCGACGGGTTCGGCAGGTGAGGCGGGGCGCCTGCCTGCTGCTGGCCGCGGCGATCCTGGGCCCTGTCGCCCATGCGCAGGATGCGCCGCTGCTGCAGCCGACCCGCGACGTGGACGTGACCTATCGGGTGCCGGTCCCTGGCGGGGACGCGGCCCTGCTGCAGCGCCTGCGCTGGTCGGCGTCGCGCCACCAGCAGCGGGTGGATCTGCCCACCTCGGGCAGCTGGATGGTGCTGGATTTCGTGGCGCACCGGATGGCGATGGTGCGCGACGAGACGCGCGAGGTGGTCGTTCTGCCGGCCCCGCCCTCGGCAGGGCAGGTGGGCGGGGGTGCGGGCT
>CALMVI010000068.1 GCA_937873095.1 uncultured Acetobacteraceae bacterium
CTTGCGCGGCGCGCGCCTCGGCGACCGCGCGCTCGGCGGCCAGGCGCCGGGCGTCCGCCGAGCGCGCGGCCCGGTCCAGCCCGTCCGCATCGGGCAGCCCCGCGAGCCGGGCTTCTGCGGCCGCGACCGCCTGGCCGATGGCGTCGCGCTCTGAATTCAGGTCGTCGATGACGGGCAGCAGGGCGGCCCGGCGCGACCGGGCGAGCGCTGCCTGCTCGGCCAGTCGCTCGGCAGCCTGGCAGGCCTGACGCCAGGCTGCCTCGGCAGCCTCCGCCGCATGGTCGGCCGAGCTGGCGTCCAGGTTGGCGGCCGAGGCTGCGCTGTCGGCTTGCGCGAGCTGCTGCTCGGCCGAGGCGACTGTCTGGAGCGCGGCGGCGCGCCCGGCGCGTGCGTTCGACAGGCGCCGTTGCAGGCCGAGCCGCAGGGCGGTCCGGTTGGGCGTGCCCGCTTGCGTCACCAGGCCGTCCCAGCGCCAGCACGCGCCGTGCCGGTCCACCGCCACCATGCCGGGCGGCAGGGTTGGCTGCAGCGCATCGCCGTCCGCGCCATCGTCCAGCAGGGCGGTGTGGGACAGCAGGCGGGCCAGGGGTTCGGGTGCGGCCAGCAGCGACGCGAGTGCCACGCTGCCCGGGGGCAGCGGGCCTGGAGCCAGCGGCGGCAGGGCGCGCCAGAACCGGCCCGACTCCTCCCCCGATCCCTTCCCCGCCTCCTCAAGCGTGACGCCGGCGGCATCGCCCAGGGCGGCGCCGACGGCCAGGGTCAGGGCCGACGGCACGTCGAGGCTGCCGAGCAGGTCGGCGGCACTGCCCTCGCCGGCGAGTGCGGAGGCCAGGCCGTCCGCCTCGGCGCCGAGGCGGGCCGCGTCCGCGCGCGCCAGGGACAGGGCTCGGCAGCCTCGACGTGCCGTCGGCCCTGACCCTGGCCGGCCGAGCGATGGGCCTCCCGGGCGCGGGCCTGCTCGGCGCGGCTGGCGGCCATGGCCTGTTCGGCGGTGACGCACAGCGCCTCGGCTTGGGCACACGCATCCTCGTCAGGGGCCTCTGCCGCGGCGGAGGAGGATTGCGCGGCGGCCAGCTCGGCGGCGACGCGCGCGGCCCTTGAGTGCGCGGCCGAGAGCGCGGCCTGCGCCAGCGCCCGCGCGGCCTGGGCGTCCTCGGCGGCGCGCCGGGCCGAGGCGGCATCCGAGGACGCGAGCGAGGCGCCGCGTTCCACCTGGTCGAGGGTTGCCTCCGCATGGACCAGCGCGGCCTCTGCCCGCTCGGCCGCCTGGTGCGCGTCGCGCATCGCGCCGGGCTGCACCCGGCGGGATTGGTGATCCGCCAGGGCGTGCTCGGCCGCGTCCAGCGTGGCGCGCAGCCGGTCCAGGCGGGATGCGGCGCGTGCCGCCTCCTGAGCCGCCGCCGCTTGCCTGGCCTCGGCGGTTTCGAGGGCGGAGCGGGCGCGGGCCGAGGCGTCGGCGGCGGCCACCCGCGCGGTTTCCGCGGCGTCCAGCCTGGCGCGTGCGGCCAGCAGCGTTGCCTCGGCGTGTTCGGTGTCGGACGCGGCGGCGGCGAGCTGTTCGTGGCCGATCCTGGCGGTTCGGCACGCCGCGAGTTCGGCGAGCAGCGCGCTCTGCTGCGCGCGGAGGCCGGCCAGCCTTGCGTCCGCGTCCTGCAGCGCCTTGCGCGCCTGCGGCACCTCGGCTGCCGCGTCGCGCGCGCGCCGGGCGGTGTGCTCGGCCTGCGTCTGCGCCTGGCCGAGGGCGGCGCGTGCGTGCTCGAGCGCGGCCTCGGCCAGTTCGGCCTGTTCCGGCATGGCCGACAGCCTGGCTGCCTGTTGCTCGAGCTCTGCGGCCAGGCGGTGCACCGCCTGCTGCGCGTCGTGTTCGGCCCTGGCGGCCGACTCGAGGTCGGAGGCAAGCTCGTCCCGCCGCGCCGCTTCCGCCCGGGCCTGCCCTGCCGCGCGCTCGGCTTCGGCAGCCAGCGCCTCGGCCGTGAAGCGGCACCGTTCCAGGGTGCTTCTCGACCCAGACGCACGCTCGCGCAGGCGCGGCAGGGTGTCTTCCGTGCCGGCCAGGGCGCGGGCGGCATCGGCCTCGTGCAGGGCGGACGCGGCGAGCGCGCGTTCGGCGGCGGCCTGCTCGGCCTGGGCCTGGTCGAGTGCGGCTGTTGCCTGGGCGTGGAGGATCGCGAGGTGCTCGGCCTCTGCGGCGCGGACCAGGCCGGAGAGGGCGCGGTAGCGGGCGGCCTGGCGCGCCTGGCGCCGCAGTGCTTCGCGGGTGCCCTCGAGCTGGGAGCGCAGATCGGCGGCGCGGGCGACGTTCTGCTCGGCGGCCCGCAGCTTCAGCTCGGCCTCGTGCCTGCGGGCGTGCAGGCCGGTGATGCCGGCCGCCTCCTCCAGCACCTGCCGCCGCTCCTCCGGCCTGGCGCGCACCAGGTCGGCGACCCTGCCCTGGCTGACCATTCCGCTGGACCGGGCGCCGCTGGCGAGGTCCGCGTAGAGGGTCTGCACGTCGCGCGCGCGCAGCTCGCGCCCGTTCGCCCGGAACATCGAGCCTGCGCCCCTCTCGATCCGGCGGGTCACCTGCAGCTCGGGTTCCGCGGCGAAGGGCGGCGGCAGGGCGGCGCCGCGCGCCTCGAGCGTGATGGTGACTTCCGCCAGGTTGCGGCTGGCGCGCGCCGAGGTGCCGGCGAAGATGACGTCGTCCATCTCGCCGCCGCGCAAGGACCGCGCGCTGGTCTCGCCCATGGCCCAGCGCAGCGCCTCGGCGACGTTCGACTTGCCGCACCCGTTCGGCCCGACGATGCCGGTCAGGCCGGGCAGGATGTCGAGGCTGACCGGCTCGGCAAAGCTCTTGAAGCCCGCGATCCTCAGCCGCGTCAGGCGTGGCGTCATGGCGTGGCGGCGGCTAGGCGAGCCAGCCGGCGAAGGTCTCGTAGGTCACTTCGCCCTGGTGCACGTGGCCGTTGACGACGAAGGTCGGCGTCGATTCGATGCTGTAGGTCTTTTCCGCCTGCGCCTGGGCGGCGAGGATCTCGCTCTTGAGGGCGTCATCGGCGGTCACGCGGTCGAACATTTCGCGCGGCATGCCGGCCAGGGCCGCCATCTTGGCCAGCTCGTCGCGCGGTTCCACGCTGCGGTCGAACGCCCAGCGCGTCTGGGTGCGCAGGAGCTCGGTCATGAACGGTAGGTAGCGCTCGGCCGGCAGGCTGCGGGCGACCATGGCGGCCATCAGGTCGATCTGGTCGCGCGGGTATTCGCGGAAGACGTAGCGGATCTTGCCGGTATCGATCAGCTGGGCCTGCACCTGCGGGAAGATGTCGGCGGCGAAGCGGGCGCAATGCGGGCAGGTGAAGGAGAACCATTCCTCCACCACGGGCGCGCCGGGCTTGCCCTCGCCCCGGTCGGCCATGCGGGGGTCGGCGGCGGGCGGGGTATCCGCCGCGGCGGGGTGCAGGGCGGCACTTGCGAGAAGGGCGCCGGTTGCGGCGAGGACTGATCTGCGGGTCGGCGGCATGGCGTGGGATCCCTCGGTTGTGGTGCGCAAGCCAGGAGTCATGGGCGGGCGATCCGCACTCCGCAAGACGGTCACGGCAGCGGGGCCGGTGCTGCGACTCGCGTTTACCGTATCTTAGCGCAACCCGGCGAAGGTCTGCCCACCGCTTCGTTATCCGGAACGACAACCGGCCATAACGTTTCGGATCGATCTCGTTTTGTGGGGCGCGCGCATGGGCACCGACAGCTGGCTTGGAAGTTCCGCCGACTGGTCCTCTGGCGCCGGGTGGAGCGCAGGCGCGCCGCCGGCGGCGACCGATACCGTGCTGATCAACGCCCAGGGCAGCTACGCGCTGACCCTGTTCGGCACCGCGAGCGTGGCAGGGGTCACCATCGGCGCGGCAGGGGCCGAGTTCTACGACGCCGGCACGCTGACGCTCGGCGGCACGCTGGCCTTGCAGTCGGGGACGCTGGCGCTGGCCTACGGTGCGATCCGCGGCGGCACGCTGGCCCTGGGCGGCGGGGTGCTGCAGAGCACCGGCGGCACGCTGGACGGGGTGGCGGTCCAGGGGGCGCTGTCGCTCGGCGCGGCCGGGGCCACGATGTTCGTCAAGGATGGCCTCGCCTTGTCCGGCGCGGGCGGCAGCGGAGCAGGCAGCATCGCGGTCACCGGCGGCTACGCGCTGCTCGACTTCGTCGGCAGCCAGACGCTGAACAACGCCACCGTCAGCCTGGGCGCCACCGGCGGCCTGCCTGGGCAGTCCGGCCCGGCGACGCTCGGGGTGAGCCATGCCGGGAGTGCGACGGCAGGCGCCACCCTGACGCTGGGCAGCGCGCTTTGGGTCAGGCAGGTCGGCAATGCGGGCGCCAGCAGCCTGCTCGCGATCGGCAGCACGAGCGTGCTGCCCGGTGCCACGCTGACGGACACGCTGGTCAACCAGGGCACCATCACGGCCGGGGTGGCCGGTGCCACGCTGGAGGTCACCGGCGGCAACTTCGTCAACCAGGGCACCCTGGCGGTCAGCAATGGCGCCACCCTGGAACTCGCGACCACCGGTTTCAGCAACGGCGGCACGGTCCTGGTCAACAACGCGACGCTGGCGCTCGGGGGTACGTTCGCCTCTGGCCTGCTGTCCAGCCTGGGCGCGGTCACGCTCAGCGCCGGCCAGGTGGAGATACTGGGCACGGCCAACAACACCGGTGGCACCCTGGCGCTCGGCGCAGGGTCGGCGCTGGGGAGCGCGCTGGGCCCGATCGGCCTGGCGGGCACGATCCTGAACGGCACCGTGCTGGACGCCGGCAACGGCTTGGGTTTTTCGTCCGGCACGGGCGTGCTGGACGGCGTGACCTATGTCGGCACCCTGGCGCTGTCAGGTGCGGGTGCGGCGGTCACCCTGACCGACGGCGCGCTGGTGACCGGCGCGGGCGGGTCGGCGGGCAGCATCGTCGACACCGGGGCCGGGGCCGCGCTGCTGCTGCGTGGCAGCGAGACGCTGGATTACGCCACCATCCAGCTGGGCAGCAGCGCCGGCACCGCCACGATCGGCACCAACGACGTCTGGCTGGCGAGCAGCGGCACCACCGCGACGCTGGGCGCGCACCTGACGGTGCAGCAGGCGGGGCTGTATGCGGCGCTGGCGGCCAATGGCTGGAGCCCGGTGCCCGGCGTGGGCGTGTCGGACACGCTGGTCAACCAGGGCGTCATCGCGGCGGCGGTCGCGGGCGGGCGGCTGTCGCTCAGCGGCTACGGGACGTTCATCAACCAGGGCAGCATCGCGCTTTCGGCCGGCGACACGCTCGCGGTCACCGTCGGGCGGTTCGCCAACACGGGCACGATCTCGGTCGCTTCGGGGTCGACGATGCTGCTGGGCCAGGCAGCCAATCCGTTCGGCGCGGCGCCTGCCTGGTCGAACGCCGGGTCGATCTCCGTCTCGGGCGGCACGCTGGTGCTGGCGGGATCGATGGCGACCAGCCAGCTTGGCGCGATCAACGAGAGTTCCGGCTCGCTGCTGCTGGCCGGCACGCTGTCCAATGCCGGGGCCACGCTGACGCTCGGCAGCCATGCCGGCGCGCTGAACCTGTCCGGCGTGACGCTCTCCGGGGCGGTGCTGGGCGGCACGATCAGCGACGCCGCAGGGTTGCTCCAGGCCAGCGGGTCCGGCGCGCTGCTGGACGGCGTGAGCTATGTCGGCACGCTGGCGCTGACGCAGGCGGGGTCTTACCTGCGCGTCCGCGACGGCCTGTTGCTGAACGGGGTTGCCGACGTGCTCGGCGCGGGCAGCGTGCTGGGGTTCCAGGGGTCGCAGGTGATCGACCACGCGCAGATCCTGCTCGGTTCGGCCGGGACTGCGGCCTCGGTCGGCCTGGTCCACGACCCGGCAACCGGCGGGGCCGACACGCTGACCCTCGGCGGCAGTCTGGTGGTGACGCAGGCTGGGCAACTCGCGGCGATCGGCACGCCCGGCGGCACGGCCGGCGACGCGATCGTGAACGCCGGCACGATCACCGCGGCGGTGGCAGGCGGCACGCTGACGATAGGCGGTCCGGGGTTCGTCAACCAGGGCCGCATCAATGTGGGCTTCGGCGAGACGCTGGCGATCCAGACGCCGAATTTCACCAACACGGGCAGCATCGCGGTGACCGGCGGCGTGCTGTCGCTGACCGGCTCGCTGACGCTCGCCGGGTTGGGCCAGACCTCGCTGTCGGGCGGGGTGCTCACGGTGGCGGGCTTGCTCGACCTGGGCG
>CALMVI010000069.1 GCA_937873095.1 uncultured Acetobacteraceae bacterium
TCGGCCATGCCGCGTTCGAGGACGATTCTGCTCGGCCAGGCGCCTCTGACGCTGTCCGACGTGCACGCGCTGGCGCTGGGGGAGGCCGACCTCGCGCTCTCCGAGGCCGGACGCCAGGCGATCATCGACGCGCGCAGGGTCGTCGACCGGCTGGTGGACAGCCGGACACCCGCGTACGGCATCACGACCGGCGTCGGCAGCCAGAAGGATTTTGCCGTCAACGCCGATGCGATCGAGCGCTACAACACCCTGCTGATCACCGCCCACGCCACGCTCGCGCCCGGGCAGGATGCCGCGGACCCGGTGGTCCGCGCCGCGATGGCGATCCAGCTCGCGCTTTTCGCGAAGGGCCGCTCGGGCATCAGGCTCGAGCTCGTCGAAAGCCTGCTGGCCCGCTTTCGGGCCGACGACCTGCCGACCCTCCGGCTGGGCGGATCGGTCGGCGCGTCCGACGTCGTGGCCATGAGCCAGATGGCGGTGCCGCTGCTCGGCAAGGCGGGGGTGGGTTCCGGCGGCACGGGCCCGTCTCCCGTCGCCAGCCTCGCGGCCAAGGAAGCGCTGTCGCTGCTCAACTCGAACAGCCTGATGCTGGCGCAGGGCGCGCTGGTGATCGCCGAGATACGCGCACTGCTCGACGCGGCCGCGCTCTCCGCCGCGCTGACGATGGAGGGGTTCCGCGGCAACCTCTCCGCCTGGAGCGCGCCGGTCGACGAGGCGCGCGCACAGCCGGGCCAGACCCGGATCGGCCTGCGGCTGAGGGCCGCCCTGGAGGGCAGCGAGCTCTGGCGACAGGGGCAGGCGCGGCTGCTGCAGGATCCGCTGAGCTTCCGGTGCGTCCCGCAAATCCACGGCGCGGCGGAAGCGGCCTACGATTTCGCGCTCGGCATCTTCGAGGCCGAGCTGTCGTCGGCCTGCGACAACCCGCTGATCGACACGGCGACAGGCACGTTCCTGGCCCACGGCAACATGGAGACGAGCGTCTGCGCGCTGGCGATGGACACGCTGCGGCAGGCGCTGGCCAAGGTGGTCGAAGCGTCCGGCCAGCGCATCCACAAGGTGCAATGGCCGAACTTCACCGGCCTGCCGACCGGCCTTGCCGCCGAGCCGGGTGCGACCGGCGGGGTGCAGTTCCTCAAGCTCGGCCACCTCGCAGGCGCCAACGTCGCCGCGGTGCGCCAGGCCGCGCAGCCTGCGATGCTGAACTACTCGGGCCAGCTCAACGACGGGGTGGAGGACGTGGCCGGCAACGCGCCGCAATCGGTGGCTGAAACCGTGCGCGCGCTGACGCCGGCCTGGAACACGCTGGCGATCGAGGCGGCCTGTGCTGTGTGGGCGATACGGAGCCGATCCCTGCCCCTGACCGCGATCGGCAGCGGCCTGCGCCCGCTCGCCGCCGACATCCTGCCGATGCTGCCGATCGGCAGCGAAGGCGTGTCCATCTTCGACCTCGCCCCGCTCGTCGCGCTGCTGCAGGCGTCGTTCAGGCGCGGCGATTTCGGTCTCGGGTAGAGGCCATGCGGGCCGTTCGGGCGGAGGCGGATGGGAATCGAACCCACCGCCCGCTATTGGCGGGCCGCTGGTTTTGAAGACCAGGGGGGCCACCAGACCCCAATCGCCTCCGTGATGCCGGACTGGCCGCACGCACCCTGACAGGTGTCGCAGGCGAGTAAAGGCCAGGGCGTCAGCTACCTTTAGGGCCTGCCTTGCGCCGGCCGGAATAGTTGGTGATCACGTCGTGCACCCCGCCCGCCGCCTCCTCGGTCACCACGTCGGCGACATCGCCCCAGTACCGGTCCAGCGAGCCGCGGGCCACGTCATGGCCCTGGGCGACGTCGCCGGCGAGGTGGCCGTTGGGGTCGTCGACCAGCCAGTGTATCTCCACCTGCTGCTGGCCGCCCGGCTCGTCGGTCATCTTCACGGTGCCGCGCACGGTGAAGTCGGCGGCGTAGGCGGCACTGACCAGCAGGTCGCCGGTCTGCGGCAGCCGCCGGCGCATGTCGCGGGCCAGCGCCCTGTCGCCGTCGCCAGGCGCGCCCGTCACCCCGGCGAAGTAGATCCTGGCCGGGCGGTTGTAGAGGCTGTTGGGATCGCTCTGCTTGATCGTCGCGTCCACCGCGCGCAGCAGGTCCAGCACCTGGGGCGCCGCCTCGGCCGCCGACCGCTGCAACGCGTCCGGCGCCGCCTGCGCCCACTGGCTGGCGGGGATCGGATGGCCGGCCACGTCGCCCCTGTCGGCGCCCTTGGGATCGATCAGGCTGTAGCGCGGCGTCACCGTCACACCCTGCAGCGTGGCGCTCAGCCGTAGCACCCAGTCGCCGGGATGCGCGGTCACCGGGAACGCCGGCACCTCCTCGGCCACCAGCGCGTCGGCGGTGGCGTGCGCCCAGGCGCCGGCGTCCGGCTGCGGCAGCAGGCTGTCTGTCGGCAGCGGCACCGTCAGGCGCGGCGGCGGCGGGCGGCTGAGCTCCAGCGCGCGCTTGCCGGGGTGCCCGGCGAAAGGCTGCGGCAGGTCGCCGCACCCGCAGAGGGCCGCGCACGCCGCCAACGCCGCCAGCACGCTCGGTCTCATGGCTCGCCCGTGGCGATGGCCGAGATCTGGTGCCCGATCGGCCCGCCGCCGGCGAGCGTGCGCCGTCGGTGGCTGAAGAAGCGGGCCTCGTCCGCGCAGGTGTCCAGGTTCAACGCCGATGCCTGCACGCCGGCTGCGCGCAGGCGGGCCACGCAGTAGCCGGCCAGGTCGAACTGCCAGTGCCCCGGCCTGCTCCCCGGCGCGAAGAACTGCTCCGCCCCCTGCAGGGTCGGCAGCACGGCGTCCCTCAGGTCGGGGCCGACCTCGTAGCTTGCCTGGGCGATGCAGGGACCGACCGCAGCGACGATCCCGGCCCGCGCGGCGCCCAGCCGCTCCATGGCCTCGATCACGGCTTCCAGCACGCCGGCGGCCGCACCGCGCCAGCCGGCATGGGCCGCCCCGGCCACCCCGCCGCCGCAGAACAGCACCGGCGCGCAATCGGCGGTGACGATGCCCAGCGCCAGGCCAGGGCGCGCGGTCACCAGCGCGTCGGCGCGCGGCCCCTCGCCGGGAAGCCAGGGGGCATTCACGGCCGCCACCTGCGTGCCGTGCACCTGGGTGACGCCGACCAGTCCGTGCGCGGTGACACCGACCGCCTCGGCCGCCAGGGTGCGGTTCTGCGCCACCCGCCCGGGTTCGTCGCCGCCGGACAGGCTGCAGTTGAGGCTGGCGTAAGGCCCCTGCGACACGCCGCCGCGGCGGGTGAAGAAGCCGTGCCTGGCCGGCAGCGCCGGGCTTTGCAGGTACTCCGGGCGCATCAGGCAAATCCGGGGGGCGCGGACAGGCCCGGCGCGGTGATGCACAGCGCCTTGAACAGCACGCCCATCCGGCCGGGGGACGCCAGGCGGGACGCCGCGTCGCTCAGTTCCGCCGCGCGCTGCGGGTTGGCAGCGATCAGCCTGGCGGTCCGCGCCGCCAGGCCCAGCCCGCCCAGGAAACTGCCCTGCGGCACCGGGCCGTGGCACGCGGCGCCGGCCCCGGCGGCCGCGCGGCGCATGGCGGCGAAATCGACATGCGCGGTCAGGTCGGCAGCACCCGGCTCGCCCAGCGGGTCGGCGGGCTTGCCGTCCCGTATGGCTTGCAGGCTGTCCCCCGGCCCGTCCGCGGTGCCGTAATCCAGGATCAGCGCGGCGCCCCCTTGCCGCACCAGGCGGCCGGCGAGGTCCGACATCCAGGCCTGGCCTGCCGGCGACACCTCGACCACCGTGCCCGGCGGCGCCTGACCGACACAATCGACGCGGTCTTCGGCCGGCAGGTCGAGCGCGCGGCCGTCCTCGACGTGACGCTCGAGCCAGCCCGCCTGGGTCCGGACGAACTGGCGGATGGGCAGCGCGTCCAGGAACTCGTTGGCGATGACGATGGCCGGGCCGCCCGGAACATCGTCGAGCGCATCGTGCCAGGTGGCGTCGGGCACGCGCTCGGCCTGCCGCTGGCGCAGCCGGGGCGAGAACTCGATCAGCCGGACCCGGCAGGCGGACCAGAACGCCGGCGCCACCCGTGCGGTGGCGCGCCGCGCGTCCTGCATCAGCGTGCCGCGGCCAGGGCCCGCCTCGATCAGCTGCACGGGGTCAGGCGCGCCCATGGCTTGCCAGGTGACCGCCGCCCAGGCGCCCAGCAACTCGCCGAACACCTGGCCGATTTCGGGCGCGGTGGTGAAGTCGGCGAACGGGTCGTGGCTCGCGTAATAGGCGGCGTTGGCCCGCGCCATGAACCGGTCCAGCCGCTCGGCCATCGCGCGTCAGGCGACGGGGGCCGCATCGGCCAGCAGGGCGGGACCGCGCTGGCGCGCATAGGCGATCAGGGCCGCGCCGGCCAGGATCATCGGGATCGACAGCAACTGCCCCATCGTGGCGCCGGCCCAGAGGTAGCCCAGGAACCCGTCCGGCTCGCGGAAGAACTCGCCCATGATGCGCGCCGTCCCGTAGCCCACCAGGAAGATGCCGGTCAGCATGCCGAACCGCGCCCGCACCGCCGCGCGCTGGCCGAACGCCCAGACCACCAGGAACAGCAGCAGCCCCTCCATCAGCGCCTGGTAGATCTGGCTTGGATGGCGGGGCACGAAGTCGCCTGTCCGGGGGAAGACCATGCGCCAGGGCAGCCAGTCCGGCGCCGGCCGACCCCACAGCTCGCCGTTGATGAAGTTGGCGATGCGCCCCAACCCCAGCCCGATCGGCGTCACCATCGCCATCCGGTCGGCGAACCCCAGTATGGGGATGCCGTTCTGCCGGCAGAACAGCACGATCGCCGTCACCACGCCCAGCATGCCGCCATGGAAGCTCATCCCGCCGGTCCACACCGCCAGCACCTGCAGCGGGTGGGCCAGGTAGTAGCCAGGCTGGTAGAACAGGCAGTAGCCGAGCCGGCCGCCGAGCACCACGCCGAGCGTCGCCCAGGTCAGGAAGTCGTCGGTCTGCGCCAGCGTGGCCACCGCGGGCGGCCAGCGCGTGATGCGGCGCATCACCTGCCACCCGGTCACCAGGCCCACGATGTAGGCGAGCGCATACCAGCGGATGGAGAGCGGCCCCAGATGCAGCAGCACCGGGTCGAATTGCGGAAATTGCAGCGGCGCGCTCATTGTCCGGCGCCCACGGTGACCAAGATCATGGCGGGGTTATACGGGCGAACGCCGCGCCGGACAGCCCCCCGCCCGCGGGGCGCGCAGCACGAGGACACGCCATGGCCGAACGCCCACGCTTCATCGACGACATCGCCGGAGTGGCCGGCGGCGCGATCTCCGCGCTGGCCGGCCTGCGCGAGGAGACCGAGGCGGCGATCCGCGCCAGGGTGGACGAGACGATCCGCAGGCTGGAACTGGTGCGGCGCGAGGAGCTGGACGCGGTGGCCGAGCTGGCCGCGCGCGCGCGCGCCGGGCAGGAGGCGGCGGAGGCGAGGATGGCCGAGCTGGAGCGCAGGCTGGCCAGGCTGGAGGGCGTGGCCGGACAGAGCGGGCCGGCAGGGACGGGGTCTGCTGCACCGCACACCTGACCGGTTGCATCGCGCGTGCCGGAGTCGCAGGCTCGTTGTCCCAGGCCGGTACCCACACGCGGCCTGTCGTGCGAGGAGGGAGCAGAGACATGACAGTAGCCGCCATCCTGCGCCAGAAAGGCCACGAGATCGCCTCCGTGTCGCCCGCCACCAAGGTGTCGCAGCTGACCCACACGCTGGCCGAATGGCGCATCGGCGCCGTTTTGGTGCGCGACTCCGCAGGTCAGCTGCTCGGCATCGTCAGCGAACGCGACATCGTGCGCAGCCTGGCCCGCGACGGCGCCGCCTGCCTCGACATGACCGCCGCACAGCTGATGAGCCACGTGCTGCACACGGTGACGCCCGCCACGACGACCGGCGCCGCGATGGGGCTGATGACCAACAGCCGCGTGCGTCACCTGCCGGTGCTGGACGGGGAAACCCTGGTCGGCATGATCAGCATAGGCGACGTGGTCAAGGCGCAGCTCGATACGCAGGCGCAGGAGGTGGACAGCCTCAAGGCCTATGTTTCAGGGTCGGCGTAGAGCATGGTCGGTTCAGGTGGGCTACACCTGAACCGACGAACATGCTCGCCCACTCCAAAAGTGGAGCATGTTCGGGTCACCTGAACCGAACATGCTCCACGGCTCATTGCGTGCAGGGCGCCTGGTCGGCGGTGCAAACGCCGACGAAGGCGTGACCGACGTGCTTGGCATCGGTGAACATGCCGGCGACCGATCCCTGGCCGTTGATGGCGGTCACGCTGGTCGAGACCGCCCCCGGGACGTCGAAGCTGCTCCAGACGCCGTGGTGCCGGATGAAGCCGTGGGTCGTCGCAGCACCGCTGGCGTCCCTGACGGTGTAGGTTCCCACAACGTCGCCCGTGCGTGTCACGCCCGCGACGATGGTGCTGACGACCTCTCCGGCGGTGCCCGGATAATCGACCGTGGTCAGCTGCGACCCGCGCCGGATGAAGCCGTGCGGGAACGGCGTTCCATGCGGCCCGGTCGCGCCGGCCAGGTAACTCCCGGCGATCACGCCATGGCTGTCGACGAAATCCGGGTAGAGGTAGCTTCCTCCGGCGGGCGGCGAGACTGCGGCAAAGCCGCCATTGAGATAGCTGAACGCCTGCTGCGTCGAACCGGGCTGCAGGTTGGAGACGCCCACGATCTCACCGGACGCCGCGACGGCGCGCGGGAAGTCCAGCGTGTCGTCTGGCGGAAAAGCCGTGCCGAGCAGCATCACCGGCTTGCCAAGGGTTTTCGTGAAGATGACGCTCTGGCCGCCGGAGACGGGCGTGGCCGATCCGGCGGCGATGTCGGTGTCGCTCATCGCGAACGCGTCCAGCACGTAGCCGGCCGGCGGGGCGATGGTCTTGGCGTCGCCCGTGTTCAGGTTGTAGATCACGCTTTCCTGCACCCCATTGCTCCGGTCGGAGAACGAGCCGACGGCGATGCCGTGCTTGTTGACGCCCACCAGCACGAAGGAGTTCTGGCGTGTCTCGCCGGGCACGGTGACCAGGGTGGTGACCCCGTTCGCCCAGGCAAAGCCGTGGGTCGGCAGTCCCGCTGCTGCGAGCTGATAGCCGCCAACCACGGTGTCGGCGGCGTTGATCGCGTTGACGTAAGAAAAAACATCGCCAGGGACCGTGATCTTGGAAAAGGCGAAATCGCCCGCCTGGGCAGGATTTGCACAGACCACCGTCGTTCCGAAGATTATAACCGCTCTCAGCACGTCGATGCTCCTGTTCGTCACGCCTGAGCTATAAAGTGTTTGCCAGAACTCGCCACCATCGTCGCGTGCGGCTCACGACGACGTTTGCCGCCGATCCGGCCGGGCCCTGCTCTTGCAAAGCCGCGGCAGGAGCGGCAGGCAGGCGCCGATGTGGAGAGAGTTTATGAACGCTGCCAGGACCGCCGTCTTCGCCGCCCTGCTCGCGAGCAGCGGCGCGCATGCCGCCATGCCGCCGGTGATCGCCGCGGCGGTGGCCGACCCTGGCCGTCCGGCGGCCGACACCGCGCGCGACGCCAGCCGGCATCCGGCCGAGCTGGTGGCGTTCGCAGGGATCAAGCCAGGCGACAGCGTGGCCGATTTCATGCCGGGGACGGGCTACTTCACCCGCATCTTCAGCCGCGTGGTGGGGGTCAAGGGCGAGGTCTATGCGATCACCCCGTCCGAACTGGCGGCCAAGATGCCGAAGCTGTCCGCGGCCATGGAGGCGCTGTCCCACGACCCCGCCTATGCCAACATCAAGCCGGTGGTCGAGCCGGCGGCCCAGGCGGCGCGCGGCCTCACTCTGGATGCCGTATGGACCAGCGACAACTACCATGACGTATACGGCTTCTTCGGCGCCAAGACCGCAAGTGCCGCGGACGCCTCGATCTTCGCGGCACTCAAGCCCGGCGGCGTGTTCGTCGTCATCGACCACGCCGGCCTGCCCGGCAGCAGCGACACGGCGCCAACCACGCTGCACCGCATCGACCCCGCGACGGTGAAGGCGCAGGTCGAGGCGGCCGGCTTCGTTCTGGAGGCGGAAAGCTCGCTGCTGCAGAATCCGGCCGACCCGCATACCGACAAGGTCTTCGCGCCGTCGATCAAGGGGCACACCGACCAGTTCGTGCTGAAATTCCGCAAACCGGCCAGGTAGCTGCCGTGCCAACGGCCGCGCTGGACTCAGCCGTTCGCGGCCTGCTGCGCTGGCTGCACGATGCCGCCTGGCCCGCCTGGCTAGAACATGGCGTGGACCGGGCGCGCGGCGGTTTCTTCGAGGCGCTCGACCTGCGCACCCATGCCTGCGTGGCGCCGTACCGGCGGCTGCGCGTGGTGGCGCGGCAGATCACCGTCTTCTCCGAGGCGCACCGCGCGGGCATCGCCGGCGCCGAGCAAGCCGTGCGGCTGGGCCTCGCCTTTCTGGACCGACACGCGGCCCAGGCCGAAGGCGGCTTTGCCTGGCGCTACGACCTGGACCACCGGCCAATCGACCTGACGCGCGACCTCTACGACCACGCCTTCGTGCTGCTGGCGCTGTCCAGCGCCACCGCGGTGCTGGGTGCGGACGCATTGCGGGCGCGCGCGCACGACCTGCTCGGATGGCTCGACCGCGCCTTCCCGCACGCCCAGGGCGGCTACCTCGAAAGCCTGCCGCCTGCCCTGCCGCGCCGGCAGAACCCGCACATGCACCTGCTGGAAGCCGTGCTGGCGGCCTACGAAGCCTTCGGCGACGCGCCGTTCCGGGCGTGCGCCGAGAGCCTGCTGGGCCTGTTCGCCGGCCGGCTGGTCGATGCGGAGACGGGCGCGCTGCCCGAGTATTTCGACGAGTCGTGGCGGCCGGAGCGGCGGGACGGCGTGTTCGTGGTCGAGCCGGGCCACCATTGCGAATGGGTGTGGCTGCTGCACCGATCGGCCGCGCTCGGCTTGCAAGCGCCGGACGCAATCTCCTCGCGCCTGATGGCGTTCGTGGACCGCCACGGCATCCACCCCGCGCATGGCGGCGTGGTCGACCTGCTGGGCAGCGACGGCGCGGTGCTGGACGCCGGCGCGCGCCTGTGGCCGCAGACCGAACGGCTGCGCGCCGAGTTCCTGCGCGCCGACGCCTCGGAGCAGAAGCAGCTTCAAGCGGTCCGGGCGCTGGCCGCCTACCTGCGGCCGGACGGGTTGTGGCACGAGCGGCGCGGCGCGGACGGCGTGCTGTCGGGCGAACCCGCGCCGGCCAGCAGCCTGTACCACCTGAGCGGGGCGATCACGACCGTGGCGCGGCTGGCGCCTCGCTGACCGACGGTCCGACGACGTAGACCGCGTCGGCGTAGTCGCGGCCGAGCGGCTCGCACGCTTCGTCCACGGGGATCAGCACCAGCGGGCGCGCGCCCGAGGCTTCGAGCTGGTGCGGCACGCCGTCCCGGTTCTCCAGATGGCCGGCGCCCATCAGCGCCACCATCGGGCGGCCCGGCTCGCTCGCGCGCTGCGCTTCTATGGCTTCGGCCATCGCGCCATCCCACAGCAGCTGGGCGTCGACGAAATGGTTCAGCCGCTCCGGCGACATCGGCGGGCCGCCATGGCCGGACATCACCTCGGCGAGTTCCCGGCGATAGGCGGCGCTGGGAGGCGCCGGCGTGCCGACGCCCTCGCGGGCGGATGCCGGCACGCCGGCCCAGCCGAGCTGGCTGACAAGATGGACCAGGCGGTGCGAGACGTTGAGCGCGCGCATCGGCACGCGGTGGTCGCGCGCGAAGCGGAAGATCGGCATGTAGAGTTCGGGCGCGAAGCCCCAGACATGGGCCCAGTCGGTGCGGGCCAGGAAATCGGCCTCCGACAGCCGGCCCGCAACCCACAGCTCCAGCACCGGCTGGGCCGCGCGGGGAAACATCTCGAAACCCAGCACTATGGACGGGTCGACGGCATACAGGCGGCGGATGCTGGCGAGCTGCCAGGCATGGTCGGCCGCGCTGTCGTGGTGTTCGCCCAGCAGGACCACGCCGGCCGCCGGATGTGCGGTCGGGTCCGGCAGGTCCCGCAGCGTCGCCGGCGACACCCAGTGCCGCGCCGGCGCGCAGCGCCGCCCTCCCGCACAGGCCGCAAGCAGGCATAAAGGCAGCAGGACGGCCAGGCGCATCGTTCGAGCCTGCCATGGGAGGGCGGGCTTTGCTACTTGCCGAAGCTGGAAAACTCGCCTAGTGTGACCACTGTAGTCACGGGAGAACAGCATGTACGAGCTTCAGTTGCGGGAGGCCAAGGCGACGCTGTCGGCCGTAGTGGACGACGCCAAGCAGGGCCGCCCGTCCGTCATCACGCGCCACGGCAAACGCGAGGCCGTCGTCGTGAGCTTCGAGGAGTGGGAGCGGCTGTCCGCCGTGCCCTCGTTCGGCTGGCTTCTGGCGCATTCGCCGGTCGACCAGGCCGATGTTGCTGAGAGAGTGGCGGGCGACTGGCGAGAGGTTGAATTCTAGCCCGCGTGTACCTGCTGGACACGAACGTGATCTCCATGGGGGCGCCGACCAGGTCGCCCGCGCACGGCCTTGCGGCGTGGATGGAGCGGAACAGCGCTGCCCTATATTTGTCCGTGATCACGATAGCCGAGATCGAGGACGGCATCCCCAAGGCCCGCCGGACCGGCGCCGCCGTCAAGGCGGCCCGGCTGTCGGAGTGGCTGGATGCCATCGTGCACCTCTACAGCGCGCGCATCCTGGCTCTGGACGTGGCGGCGTCCCGCGTCCTGGGCCGGCTTGCCGACCGCGCGCGCGCAACGGGACAGGCGCCGGGCTTTGCCGACCTGGCGATCGGCGCCATCGCGCAGGTGCACGGCCACGTCGTACTGACACGCAACCTGCGCCACTTCCGCCCGCTCGGGGTGGAGTCGCTGGACCCGTTCGAGGCGCTGCCGGTTTCTGCCGGACGATAGGGTCCGCTGGCCTCACGCGCGGAGTGTACGCCTCCTGCCAGGCAAGACGCGGCGCCTGGGGCTGTCCCCGAGGAGCAGGCCGCCGGCGGCCAGGCCCAGCGCCATCGCGCCGTAGACCGCAGCCATAGATCGCTTCGTCAGCACCAGCTCCCATCCGGGCGTGAAACGCTTCGGCGTGGCGCCGTAATCGACGGCGGAAGCGACCGCGGACACGATCAGCGCTTCGCCCAGCAACCGACTGCCGCGCCGATCCCGGTGCCGCTGCATGAAGCGCTCGAACAGCACGGCCCAGAACAGCGTCGCCGCGTGATGCGTCGCGTAGCCGACGAGCGTGTGGCGAAAGTCGGCGCGTTCGACCGATGCGGCAGCGTCGCCGTTCAGCCAGTGGCTGGTCGCGTTCACCGGCTGCAGGGCGCCGCTGCCCTCCGCCCGTGCCACGAGGACGAGCGCCAGGCTGGAGGTGAGGCTGGCGCAACCGCCGGACACCGCCGCGCGACGGATCGCCTGCAGCCAGCCGCCCATCCCCGCCCTGTTCAACCGCCGCCTCATTCGTCGGTGTCCAGAAAGAACTGGTCCGCTTCCTCGTCGTAGTTGAACAGCTCGGCGAACCGGCCCCAGCCGATGACCGCGCGCAGCGTGTCCTCGGCGTAGCCTGGCGACATGTGGTCTTCCAGCTCGTCGCGAAACCGCACGGCGCTGGCGCGGTGATTCCAGCGCTCGTCGAGCACGCTGCGTATGGTCGCGGCCAGCTTGACGTGGGCGCGCAGGGCGGAGGCGAACATCTCACGACGCGCATCGGTTTCGGCCTGGGCGAACTCGCGGCCGGTTTCGGTCAGCTTGATGTCGCCCTCCTCCAGCTCGGCTAACCGCAGCAGGGCCAGCGTCTCGCCGAGCGGCAGCAGGTCGTCCAGCTCCAGCTGCAGGGCGGCGGCCAGCGGCGGCAGGTCGGCGCGGCCGCGATAGGGTTCGCCGGCCACCGTCTCGATCAGGCCGGCGAGCAGGTTGGTGTTCACCGGGTGCAGCGCGTGCACGGCGTCGGGCGCAGGTGCTGCCGCCTCGCCGGCGACGGGAGCCGGCATGCTGGTCGCACGGCGGGTCATCAGCGCGTAGATGTCGTCGACGAACTTGCGGAACGCCGCGTCGTGCCGGTTGCGCGGGTGCGGGAACGGCACGCGCAGCTCCTGTGCGACGCGGCCGGGGTTGGAGCTGAACACCAGGATGCGGTCGCACATCAGCACCGCCTCCTCGATGTTGTGGGTGACCATCAGGATGGAGCGCACCGGCAGCTTGCCGTCCATCCAAAGGTCGATCAGGTCGGTGCGCAGCGTTTCGGCCGTCAGCACGTCCAGCGCGGAGAACGGCTCGTCCATCAGCAGCAGGTCGGGGTGCACCACCAGCGCGCGCGCCAGGCCCACGCGCTGGCGCATGCCGCCGGACATCTCCTTGGGATAGGAATCCTCGTAGCCACCCAGGCCGATCAGGTCGATCGCGTCCTCGGCGCGGGCCCGGCGTTCGGCGCGCGCGACACCCTGCGCCTCCAGTCCGAGCTCGACGTTTTCCTGCACGGTCAGCCAGGGAAACAGCGCGAAGGACTGGAACACCATCGCGACCCCCTCGGCCGGACCGGTCAGCTGGGCGCCGCGCCAGATCACCGCGCCGGAGGTGGGGCGCAGCAGCCCCGCCACGATGCGCAGCAGGGTGGACTTGCCTGACCCCGAACGCCCGAGCAGCCCCACGATCTCGCCCGAGCGGATGCTGACATCCACGTTGTCCAGCACCACGAAGTCGCTGGCCGAATCCTTGTGGTAGGCCTGCTTGCAGTTGCGCACCTCCAGCAGGTTTACGAACGCGTCCATGTCCACTCCAACCTCGGCCTATGCTCGCGGCCCGATGTGTAGGGACATAGCACGCCTTGCCATAGGCCGCCTTCTGCACGGCGGCTCAAGGCCGGGCGTCATGCGCCAGCGTGCTTCGCACGTCATTCGCTGAGCCCGTTAAGTTGGAACCCCGGACTTCTGCTAGAACAGCGCGATCAGGACGATGCCGCCTGTCATCAGCGCCCCGCCCAGGATGCGCCAGACGTTGAGGCCGTGCCGCTCGATGCCGAACAGGCCGAAATGGTCGATGGCGAGCGACATCAGGATGTTCGCCGTGATCGTCAATCCGGCGAAAGGCCCGGCGCCGATCTTGTCGACGAACAGCAGGCCCATGACGACCGCGAACGCGCCGGCCAGGCCGCCGAGCGGCGCCCACCATGGCATCGACGCAATGCCCTTCAGAGTCGGCATCGGGTTCGGCAGGCAGAACCACAGAACCAGCAGAAAGGCCACGATCGGCAGGAACGAGACGATGCTGGCGAGCCAGGGATTTTCCAGCGACTTCCGCAGCGCACCGTTCATCGGCGGCCCCCAGGCCTGCAGCGCTCCGGCGCCGAGGATGAACGGGTAGAGCCAGGCGGCGCTGATCTGCATGGGGGATCTCCGGACGTGGTTCAGCCGAACGCGAACGCGCCGGCGATGGCGAGCAGGAGCGCGGGCGGCATCACCAGCGCGCCCAGTTTCAGGAAGGTCCAGGCGCTCACACTGTGACCCTCGCGCCGGAGTGCCGTGAGCCACAGGATCGTGGCGAGCGAGCCGGTGACCGACAGGTTCGGCCCGAGATCGACGCCGATCAGCACGGCGCTGCGCACGCGATCCGGCACGTGCGCCAGCTCGACCACGCGCCCGGCAAGCAGCCCGGCCGGCAGGTTGTTGACCAGGTTGCAGCCGACCGCGAGCAATGCGCCGGACGCCCAGACCGAAAGCGTCGCCGAGCGCTGCACCGCGTGCTGCGCCAAGGCGGCGAGCGCCTTCGTGACGCCGGTCTTCTCCAGGGCCTCGACCAGCACGAACAGCCCGGCGACGAGCGGCAGCACGCCCCAGGAGATAGTCTTCACCACGTCGATCGCGCTGCAGTTCGAGCAGGTCAGGACCAGCAGCGCAGTTGCCGCCCCAGCCAGGAAGGTCGGCCGACCGAGCTGGATGTCGAAGGCGGAGCAGACCAGCAGCACGATCGCGGTCAGGGCGATGCCGGACGCGGCCAGCTTGCCCGCGAGCGAGAGGCTCGGGGCGTCGATTTCGGCCGCCACGTCCTGTTCGAGGCGGCCGCGCTGGGTCCAGCGCAGGACAAGATAGGTCGTGGCGACCGAAAGCGCCGACGGCAGGCCGTAGCGGGGCAGCCAATGCAGCAGAGGCGGCATGTGGCTGCCGTAGATGACCAGGTTCGCGGGGTTGGAGATGGGCAGCACGAAGCTCGCCGCGTTGGCGATGAAGGCGCAGGTCAGCAGGTAGGGCAACGGCTGCTTGGCGTCGGCCGCCCTCACCACGGCGGCGACCGCCGGCGTCAGCACGACCGCGGTTGCGTCGTTGGAGAGGAACGTGGTCACGACCGTTCCGACCGCGAAGACCAGGCTGAACAGCCTGGCCGCCGATCCTTTCGCCAACAGGACGGCCCGGGCGGCCAGCCAGTCGAACAGGCCTTCCTGCCGGGCCAGCTCGGACAGCAGCATCATCCCGGTCAGGAACAGGTAGACGTCCGTTCCCTGGCTGACGCCGGACCACGTCTGGCTCGGCGAGAGCAGCCCCAGCGCCACCAGAAGGCCGGCGCCGGTGACCGGCCAGATGAACTCCGGCCACGCGAACGGGCGCGTGATGACGCCCGCGGTGGCCAGCCCCACGATCCCCCAGGTGCTCCAGGAGGACGCGATCAGGCTGCCCATCACTCCCTTCGGCCGGGCGGCGGGCGGATGATCGCGCCGCCGAAACGCGACGGCGACGCAGGCGGGAAGCGACAGGCCCGAGGAGTCAGCAGCCATGTCCTCATCGCGCGCAGCATGGGCACGCCGTAATCGATGGCCGGCCTTCCGTCCATGTCACGCCAGCGCAAGCGTTGGCTTTGACACGCTGAATCCAGACGCTTTCGCTTTCGTGTCGTGACGGAGACGTTCGGTCTGGATGGTGCTGCTCGCGTTCAGGCGATTCCACCTGAACGCGATCTGCCCTAATCGGTCGTGGTGAACCGTTTGCCGTAGGGTATGGCGCTGCCGCCTGCGCCAACGGCGGTGACGAACACGAGGTAGGGCGTTTTCGCGGACAAGCCGGTCACGTCCAGCGATGTGCCCTGGGTGACTGCCTGGGCCACGAAATAGGCCGGGTTGGACGGGTCCGGCAACGTGATGGTGACGAGGTACCCGGTGGCGCCGGCCGCGCGATGCCAGGTGACGGCGACGCTCGTGGAACCGGGCACCGCCTGTACCCGCGTCGCCAGGGCCGGCGGGTTGCCGACGCCGGCGCCAAGCTGGAACAGGCTGATCAGCAGGAAGTCGTCGCTGATCGATCCCCAGCCTGTCACGTCGTCGTAGCCGTATCCCGCGGTATAGCCTGCCGGCAGGCCGCCGGTCGGCAAGCCGTTGGTGCCGGACAAGATGTCGTGGTACGTGCCGATCTTGTTGATGCCGATCGCGTAGGCGAGCGGGTTGAAAAACCCGATGGCCGGAAGGCCCGTTCCCTTCCGCGCCGCGTTGAGCACGCTGTATGCGCCGGCCCAGAGCGGCGTTGCCAGGCTGGTGCCGCCGACCGCCAGCCAGCCGCCATTGATGCCCGAGTAGACCGAAGCACCCGTCACCGGTGCTGCGTCCGCGGCCAGGTCGGGCACGTTCCGCATCGTGCCCGATCCGCCGTTGGGCAGCGCGACCGACTGGTAGACGCCAGGGTTGTACTCGGTGATCTGGAAGCCAGGGGCGTTCCACAGGCTGCTTGCACCGCCGCCGGACGCTCCGTCCTGCTCGGCCAGCAAACCCCAGCCGGTCTCGAGCGCGTATTGCGAGCGGCTGGCGGTGAACAGCGTCGTCCCGCCCACGCCCGTCGCGTAGGGCTGGGAGGCGGGGTCTTCCACGTTCAGCGTGCTCTGCACGGCCTGGCCATAGGCTCCCTCGTCGCCGGAGCTGACGAACACCGCCTGACCCTGGGTCGCCAGCTGCACGAAGACGTTGTACTCGGCCTGCAGGGCGGGCGCGCCGGCCGTGGCCTCGTCGATGCCGTAGGAAATGCTGATCGTCTGCGCGCTGTCGTCCTCCGCCATCATCGTCAGGCTGTCCAGCAGCGCGACCGAAAACGGGTCGTTGCCGTCCTCGTACACCGTGATTTTGCCGAGCGTCGGATTGATGCCGATCAGCGTCTGCAGGTCGAGCACCGCTTCGAGTTCGACGCCGTTGTCGTCGACCGACCCGTCATAGCCGTCGACCCCCACCACGGTCACCGGCACTTTCGGCAATTTGTAGCGACGCTCGAACACGGTGAGGTCGGACGGGTTGAACCCGCCCTGTTCGAACAGCGCGGCCGTCTCCGGCTTGGCGCCCTGCAGGACAGGGATCGCGTAGGCGGTGCGGAAATCCGCAGGCGCATACGCCCCGCCCGCGCCGGTGCCGGCGGCACCCTGCGCCCGCGGACCGGAGGGCAGCCGGTAGAGCGGGGCGAAACGTTTCGTGCTGGACAGACCGATCACCCCGGAAACCCTGCCCGACAGGGCGTCCGGCAGTCTCGGCGTCACGAGCGGCGCGAAAGCCGGCTCGCCGGCAGGCGTCCGGTACGTCGCCATCCTGGTCGCGAACAGCTTTTCGATGGTGGCAACGGTGCCGGTGACGCTGATGCTGGTGCGGCCCCGCGTGACCGGGCCAGGCACGAGCCCCGCTTGCGCGGCCCAGGCACGCACCGCAGCGTAGTCCGTGGCGCTGGCGCCGAAACGCGCACCGAACTCGCGCGGCGTGATGTATCTGCCGTAGGCCGCATCACGCGGATCGGAAACCGCATGCGCCAAGGCTTCGGCACCCGCAGCGTCGCGCAGGGGAAGTGCGAGGACCAGCCGCAACGTCGCGGCCTGGTCCATCATCCCGGTCTGGCTGCCCAATGCGGGTTGCGGCGGCAGCGATTCGCTCGCCGCGTGTGCCGACGGCAGCCACGCCAGGATCGACACGGTCAGTGTCAAAGCGAGTCCGTGTTTCGACATGCATGTGCTCCGTTCGTGCAGGCGTAGCATGGCCCGCAACGGTATTAACCGGCGCAGTCCAGGTGTAGCAACACGCGCTTCACCGGCAGGAACAGCCGCCAGACGCACGGCGCGAACGGCATCATTCCCCCCAAGCCGGCAACGTGATTGCGGGACCTTGGCGCGGCGAAACTCATTCCGCGCTGGACGTTGAGACAGTGTCGGACGTGGTGTCCGTCACGGGACGGCCGGCTTGATCCCTCGAACGGATTGCAGCCGGCGAGAGTTCGTCGCCCGACTCTCCTTGAGGGCATGATGGACCGTCGTCGCGATCGAACCAGCAGTTCCGGCCTCCTGACGCCTGAAACCGTCGTCGATCAGCTTCCGAGCAGGCCTGTTCTGACCAGCCTGGCTGACAGGCGGCAAGGCGTCGTGCTGCAACGCTACCGTCATCCGCCGGCTGTCATCGATATTCCGGGCCTGAGCGACGCCCTTGTGGTGGCCCATCTGAGCGGGCCGGTGCTGGTCGAGGAAACCCGGCAAGGCGGCACGACCGATCGGCAATGGACGGGGCCCGGACAGGTCACTGTGACACCGGCGGGCCAGCCGATCCGCCGTGTGCTGAAAGGCCGGCCAGACGTGGCTCTTCTGTTCATGCAGCCGGACTTCCTGCACGCCGTCGCCCAGGACGTCTATGGCGCGGAGGCGGACCGGTTGACCCTCGTTCCATGCCTTGGCGCGCCTGACGAGACCGCCGCGCGTCTGGTGGGGCTGTTGCTGGCCGAGGCGGAGCAGCCTGGAACCGGCGGCGAGCTCATGGTGCAGAGCCTTACGCAGGCCCTGGCTCTGCACCTGCTGCGATCCCACTCCAATCGCGCGTCACCGCCGCCGAGCCCGCCGCCAAGCCTGCCGGCATCGCGCTTGCGCCGCGTCGTCGAGCAGATGCAGACAGGCCTGGAGGGCGACCTCTCGCTCAGCCGACTTGCCGAGACGAGCGGGCTGAGCCAGTCCCAGTTCGTCCGCGCGTTTCGCGGCGCGACCGGCCAGCCGCCGCATCGCTACCTGGTCGGATTGCGGGTCGAGCGCGCGCGCGCTTTGCTGGAGCAGACCGACCTGCCCATCACCCTGATCGGCGTGCGCTGCGGCTTCGAACAACCCAGCCACTTCTCCACGATCTTTCGCGCCAGGACGGGGTTCAGTCCCCGAGCCTGGCGGCAGGCCCGAAGGTCCTGATGCCGCGCAGGCCTGCCGCCCCGGCGGCAGGGAATCGCAATCGCCAGCCGTTTTCCGCAAGTGCCGTCGGTTTTGCGAAAGTCGTGCCGCGTGCGGGTCCCTAGATGGACTGCATCACCGGAGGACAGCATGACGGACTCATCGGAATTTGGAACGTTCGGTATGTACAGGGAAGTCCCGGTTGGCGACATGCCGGCCGAGATGAAGGACGCTTACGACACCACCATGAAACTGCGGGGCCAGGTGCCGGGTCCGCACAAGATATGGCTGGCCAATCCGGCCCTGTCGAAGACTGTCGTCCCGGTCGGCGCCTATTACCAGACGCGATCGACGCTGACGAAGGCCGAGATCGAGATCGCGACGAACCTGGTGAACGCACGTTGGCTGGCGGTCTATTCCAACTACGAGCACGAGATGATCGGCGAGGAGAAGGGCGGCCTGGCCCCGGAAAAGGTCGAGGCGATGATTGCCGGACTGCCCACCAGCTTCGAGGACGCCCGCCAGCAGGTCGTCTACGAACTCGCTTCGGCGCTGGTGGCGCCCCGGGTCGTGCCGAAGGGTCTCTACCGACGGGCGAAGGACCTGCTGGGCGATGCCGGGATCGTGGACGTGACGATGCTGCTCGGCTGGTTCACCGGCGTGTCGCTCACGCTCAACGCCTTCGACGTGCCTTCCAACGCCGTGGGTCTGGACCAATGAAGGAGATGATTGACATGGACGCAATCAACCTCGGCGGCCGTCTGCCGCTGCTCGATCCGGCCTCTCTGCCGACGGAGCGGAAGGCGGTGTACGACCGTCTTCGGGCCACCATGATACGATGGGCCGATCAGTCCGGCTTCGAAAGCATGACGGAACAAGGCCGATTGATCGGGCCGTTCAATCCGGTCATGCTCAGCCCGGGCATCGCGCCGGCGTTCCTGGACCTGCAGGATGCGGAGCAGGCCAAGACCTCGCTGAGCGAGCAGACGAGGCAAGTCGTCATCCTCGCTGTGGGCGCCGTCTGGCGGGCTGGATACGAGCTTTACGCCCATGCCGCCGTCGCCCACAAAGCCGGCTTGTCGGACGACGTGATCCAGGGCTTGGCGGCCGGCGCGCTACCGGACGGATTGAGCGAGCAGGACAAGATCGCAGGCCGTTTCGCCCGGCAGCTTGCGGCCCAGCGCCGCGTCGATGCGGAGCTTTACCGCGCCGCCGAAACGGCTTTCGGAACGCAAGGCCTGGTGGACATCACCTTCCTGACCGGCATCTACCAACTTGTTTGCGGCCTGCTGAACGCGTTCGAGATCCCGGCGCCGGCTGCGACTTTCCCCGCACCACCGCGACCGGACCAGGACGATGGTCCGCGTCGGGCCAAGCTGACCACCGCCGCCTCGTTCGCGCCCAAGTCGTTCCTCGAAAACCTCGTCGTCCGCCACGACAACTCCGTTCTCGTCACCTGCGTCACCACCAGGGAGCTGTTCTACGTTCCGCCCTGGTCCGGGGCGGCGCCTGTGGAGCCGATATGTCTGCATCGCTTCGAACAATTGCCGACCGGCGTGATCGAGATCGAACCGGACGTCTTCCTGATCTGTGCGGGCAATCTGTACACCACCCACGAATCTTTCATCTACCGGCTCGATCTGCGCGCGTGGGAACCCGGCTCTGCGGCATCACCTGAGCTGGTGTTCCGCTTCCCCGACACGGCCAGAGCACCGAACGGCATGTGCCTGCTGGCGCCTGGCACGGCCCTGGTGGCGGATTGCTTTGCAAGCCTCATCTGGCGCGTGGACTTTCAGCCAGGCGGCGGTGGCATCCAGGCCCGAATCTGGCTCGGGCATGAGAGCATGGGGTATTTTCCTGGCAAGCTGAAGCCCGAACAGCCCGGCGTGAATGCCGTTCGCTACGCCCCGCGCACCAATCACCTGTACTACACGTCGACCGCAAAGAAATTGCTGATGCGCGTGCCCGTCGCACCCGACACGCTGGACCCGTCCGGCCCGCCGGAACTGGTGGTCGCGGGGCGGATGTTCGACGATTTCTGCATCGACGAGGATGCGGGCGTGCTCTACGCCACCACCCACCGGCAGAACACGATCGACCGTGTGTCGATGGATCCAGGTGACAACAGCGGTTTCACGCAGAGTGTTGCCGGTGACCCGTTCACCGAAGCGTTGATCGGGCCTTCAAGCGGTGCATGGAGCCGCCGGTCCGGCGACTACGGCAAGGCTGCGTATTTCATCTGCGACGGCGGCACTGCCTCACCCGCGCCGGGCGGTCCGCAACCGGCGAAGCTTCTTTGGGTGACGTTTTAGCGGGCTTAAGAAGGCCAGGGGCGTCGTGCGAAGCACGCTAGAGCAGATCCCGATCAGACGGAATTGTCTGATCGGGTGAAGATGCTCGCAAAACAACGAGCTAGAGCCTGTGGAGTGAACGCAAGTGAACGGAACATGCTCTAGCGCGTGACGCCCCTGGACCCCGCTGGGGTTTGAACCCCCAGACCCCCGATTCCCAGGAAATAGGATCTCAAAAGCTTGACTTTGATGCGCCTTTAACTGCAATCGGAGAGGAAATGAACCTCATCGTGCGGTCGGCTGCGGCAACCTGCCTGGTGGCGAAGGTCTCCTGCGCAGCAGCCCAGCCAAGCTGCACGCCCACCCCCGTCACACCCCTGCCGCCGCCCGTCACCCTGTCGGGCAGCGTCACCACGCGCGCGGGCAAGACGATCGGCTTGACGATCGATACCGGGCTGCTCCGCGTGACCGGCGGCGGTGTCGCCGATGCAAAAAGCGTCTGGAACGTGCCGCCCGAGGACACGAGCAAGCCGCCAGCGACCGCGATCATGTCCTACTACGCCTATTCGACCAAGGCGGCGTCCGGGGCGCGTCCGCTGATCTTCATCTGGGACGGGGGACCGGGCACGTCGACCCGCTCGATGCTGCTCAACAGCTTCGGACCCGTCCTCATCGCCGCGCCCGGGCGATCTCCGGGCGAACCGCCGGGCAGTCCGGTCCGCCCCAATCCCGATACGCTGCTCGATGTCGCCGACCTCGTTTTCGTCGACGCTCCCGGTACCGGGTTCGGCCATCTGGAAGGCTGCGATGCCGCGCGCACCTTCTACGGCGTCGATCAGGATGCCGCCGCCTTCGAGCGTTTCATCGCGACGTTCGTCCGTACCTACCATCGCGAGACCGCGCCGCTCGTGCTGTTGAGCGAAAGCTATGGAACGGTTCGTGCGGCCGTGGTCGCGCGGCGCCTGGTGGACGCGGGCGCCAAGCTGTCCGGCATCGTCCTCATCAGCCAGCTCATGGCGCTCGATGCCTGGTCGGACGGGTCGCGCGCCAACATCGGCACGGAGAACGCAGCCTTTCTGACGCTGCCGACCTACGCCGCCACCGCCTGGTGGCACGGCAGGTCGCCACATACCGGCACGCTGGAGGAACGATTGCGCGAGGTGGAGCACTTCTCGCTCGAAACCTACGCCCCGGCGCTGCTGCGGGGGACCCTGCCGAACGCGGCGCGCCAGGCGCTCGCCGACAAACTCGCCTTCTACACAGGCGTGTCGGCGAAGACCTGGATGGACGCGGACTTCCGCATCGAGGCAACCCGGTTCCGCGAGCTGCTCGAGGCGGAGGACCACAGGCTCGTCGGCCGGGAGGACACACGGAATGACGGTCCCGCTCCCGCCGTGACGGCAAGCGCGGTCGAGGACGATCCCACCCTGAAGCTGGCGCATGCCGCGCGAGAACGCGCGTTCGACACGTATGTGCGCGGCACGTTGACGTTCGGCGGCCGGCCGTTCAGCCCCTATATCGACGGGCCCGATACGCGCTGGACCATGCATCACCTGACCGATCCTGCAGCCTGGCCCGACACCTACGTCAACGTGGCGCCCGATCTCGTCTCGGCGATGACGCACGACCCTGACATGCGCGTCCTCGTCGTGGGCGGCTATTTCGACCTCGCGTCGCCGTATTTCGGCGCTCCCTACCTCATCGCGCATCTGCGCCTGCCGGAAACGGCGAGGACCCGGCTTCAGTGGAAGGCATATCCGGCCGGCCACTCCGTCTACGAAGTCGATGCGGCGCGGCGCGACATGCACGACAGGATCGCGGCAATGCTGACCAGCCCCGCGTCGCCGCTGCAACACTGATACGGATGCAGCGGGTATGCGAGGCGGGTTCATGCGTCCTCCAGGCGAGGTTGCGACACCCGGGCGAGCGTCCGTGTGTCGCAAACAGGCGTGTCAGGGAGTGAACTTGTACACCGACCCCTGGTTCAAGGTGCTCTCGCTCTCGAAGTCGATCGTGGTGCCGTAGAGCGCGCCTGCATAGGGCAGGAGCGGCCCGAACGGAGCGTAGCCGGTGGTACTGGCCGTGAACGTGCCTACGGTGGCCTGCGCGCCGGTGTCGGGATCGATGGTGAATATGGTCCCCTCGAAATCCTGGCCGGGACCGAACTCGGTGACGCCGTACACGGTGCCCTTGAACAGCGTCAGCCCGGCGGAAGGCTGGCTGCCGTCATTGCCCGCTGCCGTGAAACTGTGCAGCAGAGTGTAGGCGCCGCTGGCGAGGTCGATCTTGTAGACGCTGCCGGCGTGATCGGGCCCGGAGGTCTGCGTCACCCCGAGCAGCGCGCCGTTGTCGTCGAGAAGCTGTCCGATCGGCCTAGAGCCGTTGGCAAAGTCATACAGGATTTTCTGAGTGCCCGTCGCCAGGTCGAGCGCGAAGACGACTCCGCCGCCATCCTTCCCGCACGCAGCCGTCGTGCCGTACAACGTGCCGTCGACGATGAGCACGCTGTTCGGATTGCAGCCGCTGGCGTTGGTGGGGAAGGCATAGACCACGGATAAGCGGCCCGCCGGGGTGATCTTGTAGATCGCACCCCTGCCGTTCGGCCCGCTGTAGTAGGCGGTGCCGTAGAGCGCGCCCTTGTAGACGACCAGAGGGTCGCCGAGCAGGCTGGGCTGCGCGCCGTCCGAGCCGTTGAAATCGTGTATCGGCGTTTCGGTGTTGGTCGCCGGGTCGAACGAGAACACCGTGCCGTAGCCGTGATAGGGAGAGTTCGTGGCCTGCGTGCCGTTGCCCTCGGCGGTGGTGCCGTACAGCTTGCTGCCGAGCCTGGTGAGACCGCCGGTCGGCAGGTAGCCGTCATCGGGCGAGTGGTCCTTCTGCAGGAAGAACGTGTACACGTCGTCTTCCGCGCCGGTCTTGGGATTGACGCTGAAGAGGGTGCTGCTGCCGTCCGGTCCCTCCTCGCTGGTGCCGTAGAGCACGCCACCGAACACGGCGAGCTGGCCGACCGGAAGACCGTCGCTGCCGTTGAAGATGTGCACGCCCGTAATTGTCCCGGCCGATGCCGCCCCGGTGACGAGTGTGGAAAACGCTGCTGCCAGTGCGAAAGTTCTGCCGACTACCATGTGCTATCGCCTCCAGTGTCTGAAAGGCGTTCCCGCCGCCTCACGTCATAGAGACGAAGCGCACCGGGTCTTATTCCCTAGCTGTCGAAAATACCTTCATGCTCCTTGCAGGTCCGGGCGCCTCGTCGCGGCGTGGTGCACGCCCCGGACCCTCAAAGGTCGAGATCTCCGTAAGCCTTGCTCGCCACCCGCATCATCTCGCCTGCCGATAGCGGCGCCACGATCACGGCGCCGACGACGTTGTCCTGCCAGATGCAGATGCGCTGCGCCCCTTGCCGCAGCATGTCGAACCTGACTGTCCCGTTCGACGGCCGCACGTAGATGGTCAGGTCGCGGCGGCCGCGGTCGGCGTAGCGCAGCTGCGCCCCTCGCGCGAACAGCTGCATGGCAGCCAGCCGGAAGCCGAAACGCTGCAAATCGGGCGCATGTGCCGGCAGGCCGATGGCGGAGGCCAGCTGCGCGTCACGCGCGGCGGCGTCCGCCAGCACACCCGCGGGCAGGGCGCGCCCGCCTGCGGCCGCGCCATCCCTGACGGCCAGGGCGTCGGCAAGGATCGTGTCCCCAGGCGGCCACCACTTCACGGCGGCTGCGGCTCCGACCGCCGCAGCCAGGCTCGCGGCGATGGCGTAGCGCCGCCCCACACGCGCCGGACTCGGCCGGGCGGCCGCCTGGATCTGCGCGGCCCACTGCGACGGCAGCGGATTTGCCGAAAGCTGCGCCACCGCCTCCCGCAGAAGGTCGCGGTCGCGCGCGTAGCCCTCCACCCTGGCGGCCAGCGCCGGATCCGCGCGCAGGATGGCGGCCACCTCGTTCCGGCGGGCGGCCAGCAGCGCGCCGTCCACGAAGGCGTGCAACTCCTCCTCGCTGGCGGGCCGGATGCTCATCCTGCGGCTGCCGCGCCGGCCTGGCGCCCACCCGCATCCAGCGCAAGCCGCAACTGGTCGCGCGCGCGCGCCAGGCGCGACATGACCGTGCCCACCGGCACGCCGATCTCCTCGGCCACCTCGCGGTAGCTCAACCCTTCGACGCCGACCAGTATCAGCACCTGGCGGTGCTGCGCCGTCAGCGTCGAGGCAGCGCGCAGCACCTGCTGCAACTCGTACCGCCTCTGCGGATCATGGCCTGGGTCAGGCAGGGTTTCCAGGAACTCGGTCTCCACGATGTCGACGCGGTGGCGCAACTGCCGCCTGTCGTCGACGAAGGCATTGAAAAGAATGGTGCGCAGCCAGGCGCCGATCCTGCTCTCGTCGTCCAGGGATGCCAGCCGGCGCAGGGCGCGTTCGATGCAATCCTGCACCAGATCGTCGGCGGACGCGCGCTGGCCGGTCAGCCCGAGCGCGTAGCGGCGCAAGGCGGGCAGCTGGGCCACCATGGCGGCGCTCAGCCGCCCGGCGCGCGCGCTCATTCACGCGGCGCCGCGGATGCGGCTCCGTTCTGGTCGTCCTGCGCACCAAAGGGCGCCACAACGCTTGCATGCACATTCACCCTCTGCGCGCTACGCCATTCCCTGACGCGACAACGCAATGGTTTATTCCGCCGATTGCTGGAAATAGCTGCAAAAAAGGCCAGGGGCTTGCCTAGAACGTCCTGACCAGGGAGAGCGACAGGAAATCACGGTCCGCCAGCGGCTGCAGGCGGGGCGCGCCGAGGTATCGGGAGTAGGACAGGCCGGCCTGCCAGACCGTCCGGTACGTGGCCGAAACCCCAAGCGTCAGGGTGCCGGCGCCTGCGTCCTCTCCGGCATCGACGCTCGATCGGCCGGCCAGGCCGATCCTGAACCCCGCCGGCAGCGACAGGTTGAGGTCCCGGCGCACGTTGAACCAGGTCGGCGTCAGGACCGCCTCCAGCGCCGCGCTGAACCCGGTGGAGCCAGGCAGGCGGTCGCCCGGGTTGGTCTGCACGGAGACCAGCTGCGTGGACGCCGCCTCGGCCTGCAGGTTGGCGGTGTCCCACAACCGTCCGGGCGGCAGCAGGCGTTCGTAGGATGCCAGCCCGGTGAGGGTCTGGCCGGTGGCAAAACCGCCCTGCGGCGGCAACAGGGCCGGCGTCGCAGACGCCGCCGGCAGCAGGCTCGGCGCCAGCGGCTGGAAGCGGCTGACCAACGGCAGGTTGCGCCTGAACGACAGCTCGCCGGCCAGGGTGGCGTCGCCCGCATAGGTGCTGATGCTGGCCCCGAGCAGGTCGATGCCGCGCGGATACGCCAGCCGGTAGGTGTCCGCCGCCGCGCCCCGCTCGATCGCCGGCGATTTCGCGTCGTAGCGCAGCGCGTACAGACCCAGGCCGAGCGTGCCGCCATCGCGCCGCAAGGCCACGCCGAACTGGCCGAGCCCGGCGGCGGGCGGCGTGTCGTCCTGCGCCCGGAACAGGACACCGCCGCCGGCCGCCAACAGGCGCTGGCCGCCCACGTCCAGCACGTCGCTGGTGCTGAAATAGCTGGCTACCCCGGGGATGCGGTCGCGCCGCCACTCCGCCTGGTCGTAGGCTTCGAGCGACAGGCCGGAAGGCAGCTTAACCCGGATGTCGGCCTGTGCCACAGGCAGGTATAGCTGGCTGGCGGGCGCCAGAGGCTGGCTGGCCGCGCGGATCAGGTCCAAAGGGGCTTGCGCGCCGGCGATGCCGTCCTGCGCGAAAAACAGGCTTTCTCCCCAGAGCAAGGTCTGCCGCCCGATCCTGAGGCTTATCGGCAACCCGTCCAGGTCGAACTTGGTACGGACATAGGCGGGACCGAGTTCGACCATGCCGCCCATGAGCCGGCGCACGTCGGCCGGGAACGCGTCGTGGGCGACGGTGACCGGGTTGAAGGTGGCGGGCGAACGGTTGGCGTTCGTGCCGTGATAGGCTGCGTCGTACCAGCCATCGGCGCCGATCTCCAGGCCGAACGGACCGCGTGTTGCGTCCAGTATCTCGGACACATCCAGGCGTTCGGAAATTGGGCCTTCTGCGAAGGCGCGGTCGCCGTCATCGGCGTTGACGGCGGACAGCAAGGCAGGATCCTGCGGTGCGACGCGCAGGCCGAGCGAGACGCCCAGTTCGCTGTCCAGGCGCACATCGAAGCCGCCGATCGTGCCCAGATCGGCGGCAGCGGCGGGACCGGTGATGCCGCAGAGGATGCCGCCTGTCAGGGCGGCTGCACTGCGCAGACCGCGGGCGCGATGCCCGGCCAGCGCCGCCCGCAGCACTCGGCGGGGCTGCTCCGCCGCCCGCGCCGGCAACCTTCCGGGCCAAGCGGCCGTGTGCGATATCGGCCGCATGAGCACGAAGACCCGGCGCAGGCCGGCAGAAGCGGTCCTGCTGGCTGCCACGCTGGCCCTGGCGGCGGCCGGCGCGCGTGCCGCCGTCACCCCGGACGCGGCGGCGGCGCTGCAGGGCCGGTTGACCCCTATGGGTGCCGAGCGGGCCGGCAACCAGGCCGGCACCATCCCGGCCTGGACCGGCGGCCTGGTCGGTCCGTCCTCGCCGACCGGCCTGCCCTGGACCGACCCGTTCGCCAGCGACCGTGAGCTGTTTACGATCGATGCCTCCAACGTGGCCGCGCAGGCCGACAGGCTTCCCGAGGGGGCGCTGGCGCTGTTCCGACGATATCCCGACTACCGCATGCATGTCTTTGCGACACGCCGCACCGCGGCCTTCCCGACCGCGGTCTATGCGGCCGTCGCGCGCAACGCGGTGCGTGCGCATGCCGCCCCGTCCGGCATTGCCGAGGGCGTGGCGGGTGCGGCCGGCGGCATACCGTTCCCGATCCCCGGCAACGGCGCGGAGGCGATGTGGAACCACCTGCTCGCCTTCCGGGGCGCCGCGCGCGAAGCCAGCATACGCACCTACGTGGCGCCAGGAGACGGCACGACGGAGCTGACGGCGGGCTACAGCGAAATCACCGACTTCCCCTACTACGCCCCGGGGGCGACGCCTGAGACAATCGGCCCATACTACTTCAAGACCAGGCGCCTGATGGACGCGCCGGCCGCCCTCGTCGGCCAGGGCTATATCGGCTGGCAGCCGCTCGACGTCGCGGCGCAGCCCTTTGTCGCGTGGCTGAACCATCCCGGCGAGCACAGGGTGCGGCGGGCGCCGTCCTTCTCCTACGACACGCCGGACCCGACCGCGTCGGGCTACGAGTCGATGGACGACTACTACCTGTTCTTCGGCGGCCAGGACCGTTACGTGTTCCGCCTGCTGGGCAAACGCGAGATGTTCGTCCCCTACAACAACAACCGGCTGGCGCTCATTCCTGCGGCCCAGGCCATGGGCCCGGTGCACGCCAACCAGGACGACATACGCTACGAGCTGCACCGCGTCTGGGTCGTGGAGGGCACTCTGGCTCCCGGCAAGCACCACGTGGCGCCGCGCCGGCGGTTCTACCTGGACGAAGACAGCTGGACTGCCGTGTACAGCGAGGGCTGGGACGAGGACGGCAAGCTGTGGCATTTCGCGCAGTCGACCATGATGGCCATGCCGGGCGTGCCGGCGGTGATCGGCGGAAGCGAGTTCTTCTACGACCTGATCCAGGGCGGCTACTGCTACGACTTCGTCTTTTCTCCCGGCCGCTACAAGATCACGCCGCTGCATCCCGCCGACGCCTTCGGCCCCGATGCGATGGCGGCCGACTCGCTGCGGTAGAGCATGGTCGGTTCAGGTGGAATTACCTGAACCGACAAACATGCTCGCCCAATGCAGGATGCCAGTCTGGCGCGAAGGACGGCCTCCAGGCGCTGGGCCACCGTCGTGAAGCCGCCCCGTCTGAGTGGCCCGAGCAATCTCGTCGGCAAACCCGCGACTTGTGCCGAGCAAGCTACGGCCTGTCCGCTCCACTCCAATCGCTCGTTTGCAAATCCTGCTTTGCCGCGCCCGCATCACAACAAGATGGGCGGTGGTCGGAACCGGTCGGAACATTTCCGGAATATGGTCGGACTTCTCACCGCCATGTGAGCCAATGCCGCAGAACTCCATCGGTAATGACCGGGCCACGCCGTGATCCGGGGCGGCACGCTGACGAGCAGCCACGGCGGCAGCATCGTCGTCGATACAGACTGGGGCGTGCTGGACGGGGCGGCCTACGCGCTGACCAACGATGCGTATGTCGAGGTGACGGACTACAGCGCGGTGCAGCTTGAAGGCACGATCATCAACAACGGCGAAATTCATCCAGGCTGGACTCAGTCTGAGTGGTCGAGCTGCTCGGCAGAGCAACACGTTGAGCGGGTCGGGCTGACACCGTCAGCCTGAACCCGCTCCAAGCCAAGCATGGCCTCTGCCACGCGGCGGGTGATATCGCCGTCCGATGCAGCCGTCTTGTCGCCGATCCGGCCGTCCAGGAACAGCGATGCCAAGCCATGCACCAGCGACCAGCAGCCGAGAGCACGAGCGTCCCGGTCGGCGTCGGCCGGCGCCTCGGCCGCGACCCTTGCCGCCAGAACGGCATAGGCGGCCTCGCCGGCCGCTGCCAGCTCCGGATGCACGCCAAGGCGCTTGGGGCCGAACATGAGCCGGAACAAGGCCGGGTTCTGCAGTGCGTAGCGCACATAGGCGACCGCCTGCTCCACGAGCGCCTTGCCTGCAGGGGCCGCGTCGTCGGCGGCGCGGAGCACGTGACGCAGGCCGGCGAAGCCCTGCACCGCCACCGCTGCGAGAAGCCCCTCCTTGTCCGCATAGTGCCGGTAGGGGGCCATGGCGGACACGCCGGCCCGACGCGCAACAGCGCGCAGCGAGATCGCCTGCGCGCCATCCTCCGCCAGCAGGTCGAGCGCCGCGCCGACCAGCGCCGTCCGCAGCTCCGGGTAACGGTGATCGCTGGCGGCCGATGTTGACACTGTAAGCGCATCTCCTAAGTATGCAGTGTAAGCATGGGGCCGTGGCTGTCCATCCATGTCGGCCGACCAGGAGAGCGCCATGATCAAGTTCACCATCCTGCTGCGGCGCAAACCGTCGATGACGCACGACGAGTTCGTCGCCTACCACCGCGAGCGGCACGCGCCGCTGTTCTGCGCGCTGCCCGCCGTACGGCAACACGTGCGGCGCTACGTCCAATGCCACACCGTACCGGCGTCCATCCCAGGCCTGCCACCGGTCGCGTTCGACGGCATCACCGAACTGTGGTTCGACGATTTGGCCGGGTTGGAAGCGGTGTTCACTGCCGAAAGCTACATGGAGACGATCCGGCCGGACGAAGCGCAGTTCCTGAATCTGCACGCCTGCGCGTTCGTGCTGTCCACCGAAAGCGTGCTCATCGCCTGACCGACGCAATCTTCACCTGGAAGGCACGCCATGACCTATCCACGCCACTCCGTCGACCTGTCCGGCACCCCCGACCTAGTTGTGGTCTATCTCGGCTACCGCGCCAAGGGCCTCAAAGGCGCGCGCAGCCTGCTGCGCATCGGCCGCGGCCTGCGCTCGATCAAGACGAACCCGCCTGACGGGCTGCTGTCGCACGAGGACCTCTGGTTCGGCCTCATGCATCCGGGCTTCCGGCAGTACTGGCGTGACTTCGAGAGCCTGGAGGCATTCACCCGGGCGCCGCAGCATGCGGCGTGGTGGCGCGACTTCGCCCGGGACTCAGGCGGCGGGGGCATCTGGCACGAGACCTACCGGCTGCGTGGCGGCATGGAGGCCATCTACTCAGGCGTCCCCAAGATAGGTTTTGCCAGCTTCGCCCCTGAACGCACGCCAACCGGACCGTTCATGAGCGCCAGGCAGCGCGTCGAGGCAGGTGTTTGCTGAGGCTGGGCCGCTTCAGCGGCGGTCTCGGTGCGAACGCACGCCCGGCTTCGAACCCTCGCCGCGCTGGCTGGTCAAGTCCGGGGACGGCCATCGACCGCAAGGGGTGAAATCCCCTGTCTAGGCCATAGCCGATGCTGGCGTTTGGACTCCTACTGACATAGTCTGTTTTGTCGTCGGCGGCTGGCCGGCATGGAACGGAGACCGGGGATGCTGCCGTCAGTCGAGCAAGCCAGTCCGTCCGACACGCCCGGACGATCGTTCCCGCAGCGCGCCAGGGCAACCGGCCCGGTTGCCGATGGCAGGGCGCCGGTCGCCGTCATCGGCGCGGGCTTCTCCGGCACCATGGCCACGCTTCAGCTGCTGCGCAGTCTTCCCGCCGACCAGCCCGTGCTGCTCTGCGAACGGTCGGCCGAGTTCGCCGCCGGCGTGGCCTACGCGGCAGGCGACAACGAGCACCTGCTGAACGTGCGTGCGGCCAACATGAGCGCGCTGCCGGACAACCCTTCGCATTTCACCGACTGGCTGTCGCGACGCATGGGCGCGTCCGGCGGCCCGAGCAGCGGCGTATACGAAACCGAGGTGGGCCTGTTCGCCTCGCGCGGGCTGTACGGCCGCTACCTGCGCTCCATCCTGGACGACGCGCTCAGGCGGACCGCAGGCAGCGCCCAGCTCCGCCTGTTGCCCGACCACGTGGTGGATGTCGAGCCCTGCTGTTCGGCCGGCAACCTGGACGGGCTCACCCTGGTCTGCAGCGGCGGCCAGACGATCGACGTGTCGGGGGTGGTCATCGCCGTCGGCAACCTGCCGGCCGAGGAGGCGGGCGACGACCGTATCTGCCGCAATCCGTGGGACGCGAAGGCCTGGCGGCCGCTCGACCCGGACCGGCCCGTGCTGATCGTGGGCACCGGGCTGACCATGGTCGACCTGGCGCTTGGCCTGCGCCGACGCGGATTCCCCGGCCGGATCGTTGCCATGTCCAGGGGCGGCCTGCTCGCCACCCGCCACGCGCCAGCGGCACCCTGGCCCACGCCGGCGCTGACGCAGGCCGAGGAATCCTCGGTGGCCCGCCTGACGGCCCGGCTTCGCCGGGAGATCGCCGCAGCGTCCGGGCAGGGCGTGGACTGGCGCGGTGTCATCGACAGCATGCGGCCGGTCACCGCGCGGCTGTGGAGCGGCCTGCCAGACCAGGAACGCCGCCGCTTCCTGCGCCACTTGCGGCGCCACTGGGACGTGCACCGCCACCGCATGGCGCCGCCCCACGCCGACCACATCGATCGCATGCGTCAGGACGGGTCGCTGCAGGTCATGGCCGGCCGGATCGTTGCCATGGACACGCGGGCCGACGGCGTGAGCGTCACCTATCGCCCGCGCGCCTGCGCGTCGGATCCGTCCCCTGCCAACAGGACGCTGGAGGTGCAGCGCGTGATCATGGCCAGCGGGGTCGAACAGCTCTCGCGCACGAACGACGTACTCATGCAGAACCTGTTCGACCGAGGGATCGTCCGCACGGACACCCAGGGCCTGGGCATCGAGGTCGACGCGAACCTGAACGCGCTGCAGGCCGACGGCACGGCCGCCCGCTACGTCTGGGCGCTCGGCCCCATCGTGCGCGGCGTGCTGTGGGAGTGCGTGGCCGTGCCAGACATACGCGTGCAGGCCAGCCTGTTGGCGGACGGCGTCGCCGAACGGGTGCGGCAGGACCTGGCGCATTGGAGTTTTGCTATCTGAAGGGGGGGGGGGTGTTGAGAAGGCCAGGGGCTCTGCCCCATACGCGCTAGTTTTCGCTTGTATCGGCTCGGATCGGGGTGATTCTGA
>CALMVI010000070.1 GCA_937873095.1 uncultured Acetobacteraceae bacterium
CGATAACACACCAAATATGCCCAACAAAACCACATGTCAACTCCAAGACAGAAAGTCAGGTAAAATCATGGGCGAGGAACCACCGCGCGAACCGCGGTATGCCCACCTCCAGCGGAGTCGTGGGCGCATACCCACAAAGCGCCGCCAACGCGTCCACCGAAGCCCAGGTCTCCGCCAAATCGGCCGCGGGCTTGGGCACGTACTCGATGACAGCCTTCCTCTGCAGTGCCCGCTCCAGCAGCTCGACAAGCCGGTGCACGGTTTCGCTCCGGTTGTTGCCGATGTTGAAAAGCCGGGGCTGGTCGGCAGCCGGCGGCCTGTCTGACGCCCCGACCACGCCGGCCACGATGTCGTCGATATACGTGAAATCGCGTTTCAGCCGCCCATCATCGTACAGCTGGATCGGCCTGCCAGCCATGATGGCCTGGGCAAAGCTGTAATACGCCATGTCAGGCCTGCCCCACGGCCCGTACACGGTGAAGAAGCGTAGCCCTGTTTGCGGGATGCCGTACAGATGCGCATAGGCATGGCTGACCAACTCGCCAGACCGCTTGGTGGCAGCGTATATCGAGGATGGCTGGTCCACGCGCGCATCTTCCGAGAACGGCAGGTCGCGGTTGAGCCCGTAGACCGAGGACGAACTCGCGTAGGTAAAATGCGCCAGCCGGTCGAGCCGGCGGCAAAATTCTAACATCACCACCTGCCCCATGACGTTAGCACTCACATACGCGTAGGGATCGATCAGCGAAAAACGCACGCCCGCCTGTGCAGCCAGATGCACCACGCTGGTGATGCTGCCGTCAGCCAACGCGAACATGGCATTGCGGTCGGACACGTCGGACTGAACGAAGGTGAAGGCAGCGCCCGTCAACCGCTGCAGACGGGCACGCTTCAGGCGTACGTCGTAGTAGTCGTTCATGCTGTCCACACCGAGCACCTGCTCGCCGCGGGCGAGCAATGCGGCCGCGACATGGTAGCCGATAAAGCCGGCAACGCCGGTGACGAGCGTGGTCACGGCGGCTCAGACCGCGGTCCAACCGCCATCGATCGACATGGCAGCACCCGTGACGGTGCGTGCCCCCTCGGAACACAGATACACACACATGGCGCCGATCTGCTCGGGGGTGGAAAACGCCAGCATCGGCTGCTTTTCGGCAAGCAGGGCACACTCCACCTCGGCGCCCGTTCTGCCTTCAGTCTGCGCCCGCGCGTCGATCTGTTTCTGCACCAGGGGCGTCAGCACCCAGCCCGGGCAGATCGCGTTGCAGGTGATGCCGTCATTGGCCAACTCGACACCCGCCACCTTGGTCAGCCCGATAACGCCGTGCTTGGCTGCGACATAGGCCGCCTTGTTCGCGCTGGCCACCAGGCCATGCGCCGAGGCTATGTTGACGATCCTCCCCCAGCCACTCGACTTCATCCTCGGAATGGCTGCGCGCATAGCGTGAAACGCCGAAGACAGGTTGACGGCCAGAACCGCATCCCATCGCTCGGCCGGGAAATCCTCGATGCTGGCGGTGAACTGTATCCCCGCATTATTGACCAGAATCTGCAGGCAGCCGAGTTCGCCGTCAGCCGCGGCAACCATGTCGGCGATCTCGTGCGCCCTTCTCATATCCGCGCCATGATAGCGCACCTGCACGCCGTGGCGGGCCGCCATGTCCTGGCGAATGGCCTCGATGTCCGCCGCCTCGCCAAAACCGTTCAGCATGATCGCCGCACCCTCCGCGGCCAGCGCGTGGGCGATGCCCAGACCTATCCCGCTCGTCGATCCGGTCACGATCGCCGTCTTTCCATGCAGACTCACAACGCTTCTCCCCGCCCGGCAGGGCTCGCATCCCCTCCCACACGCCTGGCCACGCCCGCATACCGTCTCCGGCCGGATCGTGCCACATGATGGTTACTTAGGAGTCAATGGCCGCCCCGCCCGCTCGGATCAATGGTCTGCCGGCAAACCCTGGTCCCGACCGCCAGCGGGCTGGTGGCCCCGGCATCTTGGCGTCTGCCTATCGGCCTGGCTCGAAGGTCAGAGCCGCGCCGTTCATGCAGTAGCGCAAGCCGGTGGGCTTTGGTCCGTCAGGGAAAACATGGCCCAGATGACCTTCGCACCGCGCACAATGCACCTCGACACGACGCATCCCGAGCGACCGGTCCTCCGTCGTCTCCACGGCACCAGCCACCGGCGCATAGAAGCTTGGCCACCCGGACCCGCTCTCGTATTTGGTGCCGCTGTCAAACAGCTCCGTACCGCACGCAGCGCACAGAAACTTGCCAGCACGTTTTTCGGCGTTGAGCGGACTCGCCCCAGGCGGCTCCGTCCCGTGCTGGCGTAGCACGCGGTACTGCTCCGGCGTGAGCTCCGCCCGCCATTCGGCGTCGTACTTTTCTCTCTGATCAGCCTCGGACATGGCGTCACTCTATCAGGTGAGCGCCGGAAATGAGCGTTCGACGCGGCTTTTGGAAGAGGCGCCGGTCCACCGCGCCTCCAAGATGCACGACCCGAACCGGACGAAGTCACCGCCCACGCAAAACGCATCGTGTCGCGTTAACAGAATCGTGATGGCGTTGCGGGCATGATGGCCTGAGCACAATGGGGTCCAAGCCTGTATGACGCCTGCCGTTTCACTGCACCAAGGTGCCTACCGCCAAGCGTCGTGGCTCAGCGGCCTCGCCCTGCCGCTTCGCAAAGACGCGCCTGCTGTCGTCCTGCTGCTCGTCGTGACGGCTGCCACACTTGTCCCGTTTCTGACCGTCGAAACCCTGCCCTTGGTCGACTGGCCGAACCACCTGGCCAGGCTACACGCCCTGGGCGCCGAGCCGGGCAGTGCCATCGGGCAAACCTACGCGGCACACTGGGCCCTGATCCCCGACCTTGGCTGCGATCTGGTCTTCCTTGCGTGCAAGGGGTGGCTGTCGCCCGAAACCGTGTTGCGCCTATGCCTGACCGGGGCGCTCCTCCTCATAACGGCAGCGGTCTGGCGCATGCAGTGGCTTCTGTTCAGAACCACGAGCTATGCCGTGGCGCTGGCGCCGTTGGCGATTACCGGGCTGTCGGTCAGCATGGGCTACGTCAACTACGTGATGAGCATCAGTATCGCCCTGGCCGGCATCGCCTGCACCATCGCATGGCGCTCCTGCCTCTCGATGGCGCGCGTCGCGTGCCTTTGCGGCCTGGCCACGCTCTCATGGTTCGCCCACATCGCCGGCTTCTGCGTGTTCGGCTTCGTCCTCGCCATCCTGTTCCTGTCCGAGCGGCCGTGTGTGCGCCGATCGGGGCAACTCCGGCCGCTGACGCTCCCACAGCTCGGCTGCGCCTGCCTTGTCGTTTTCGGGCCAGGTGTCCTGCTTTCATCGTCTGCTGAAAAACAGGCCTCCGTCGCAGGCGTCGGCTATGGCGAAAGCCTGCAGAAAATGCGGTTGCTGCTCGCCCCCTGGCTGCCAACCGCCGATATGACCAGCCTGGCAGCCCTGCCGCTTTGTATCGCTCTCGTCATCCTCGTCTGCCGTTTCGGCTCGCTGCGCCTTTCGCCCGTGCTGAAGCCGGTCGTTCTCCTGCTCGGTGGCCTGATCGTGGTGCTGCCCTGGCAGATCGGCGACGCCATCGACGTTGACGCCCGGCTTGTTCTTCCCCTCACGGCCCTGCTCCTGGCAGGCACCCGCGCGTGCCTGCCGTCGGGCGTCGTGCGTCATGTGGCATGCATCACCCTCGTCGTGCTGTCGGCCACGCTGCGATGGCAGGCCATGGAACAGGCCGCATCGGCAACGGGCCGCGAGGTTGCAGCTTTCCGCAAGGCCGCTGCCCTGCTTCCCATCGGGTCGGCCCTCATGGTGGCGAGGGACGCAGACCCGCCAGGCACATGCAGCCAGCCTGGAAAAAACGGCCTGGTCTTGCTGCATCTGGGATCCTACGCAGCGATCGACCGCGGCGCCTACGTTCCGACCATGTTCACGGCCTCCGGAATGCAGCCGCTTCGCGTGAGCAGGGCGCCGTTCCAACCCAGAGAGCGCCCAATCATGCCGCCCTCCTTCGCGCTCATCGACGCTGTCGCCAAAGCCGGCAGCCTGCAGCAAGCGAGCCGGACCCCCCAGGCCGACCCACAGCTCGCACGCGAGTTTCGTGCCATGACGCGGTCGAGAAACGTCGAATTCCTTCGTCATTGGCCCGATGGCTACGATGCTCTGCTCGTTCTGCACGACGATTGCCCGCGTAAACTGATGGCCTCGCGGCTGTCCACGCTGGCCGAGGACAGCCGCTTCACCCTCTACAGGATCAACGCCCGAAGCACGGCACCGTAGAGCACGAGAAAGCTGGAGGCGCCCCGGCCACTCAACCAAGCGAAATTTAGGGCATGCTCGGTTCAAGTTGTATCGAGCATGCTCTACTTTGACGTTAGGCAAGAATGATGATCGGTTCACGTGATTTCACCTGAACCGATCATGCTCTCAGCCCGCAGCCGCTCAGCCAGCTGCACGCTGGCGGGCTGCAGTCTCACACCGTCGCCGCTGCCCTGCCACGCCGCCGCTGTGGCCGTGCCAGCTCGGGTGCCGGCGGGGAGGCCGGCGCGGGCGCGGGCCGGGGCAGCAACCGGCTGAAGCCGGCGAGGTAGGCCCGAGCCATGTCGGCCTGGCCGGCAATGTCGGGCAGGCCGGAACACAGATCCTGGTACAGCACCTCGTCCGCCGCGCTGGACATGACACGCGCGAGGTCGGCCGCATCGCCGAGCCGGAAATGCAGCCCGCAGCGTCCGTCCGGAACCTTCTCGGCCATGCCGCCGATGCCGGTGCAGATGACCGGTCTGCCCGCGGCATAGGCCTCCTGGATCACCACCGGAGAGTTTTCCCACCAGGTGCTCGGCACCAGAACATAGTCGCAGCCCTGCATCAGCGCGAACACGTCGGCGTTGTCGTAGGGACCGTAGTACCCGGCGAAGCCGTGTTGCGCGAGCACGTCCTCGAACCTAGACAGGAATGCCGGCTCCTGGCCAATGAGGTTGCCGTGGACCCGGATGCGTACGCGCTGTCCAACGGCCGGATTGCGCCCGAGCAACTCGATCGTGTCGAGCAGCGTGTCCACGCCCTTGTAAGGCGTGATCTGGCCGAAATAGCCGAATGTCCAGGGCCGCTTTTCCATTGGCACGCGAGTACGCGCTGGCATCGTCACGGGCAGGGAAAGGCCGTTCTCGATGACCAGAAACTTCTCCTCGGGCAAGCCCCAGGCCGTCATCCGCTCGGCCAGGAACCGGCTTGGCGAGATGAAGCCTGCCGCCTGCAGCAATGCAGACCGGATCAGCCTCTGCCGCGCCGCAAACTGCTCCCGGCTATGCTCGGGATAACAGGTGGCGCATCCGGTGGGGGTCGCCATCTCGCACAGCCGCCGCGCAGGCCGTGTCACCATCTGGCCATGATGGTTGCAGATGGCCAGGAACTCATGCAGCGTCACGGTGAACGCTATGTCGGTCTCTGCGGCAAGCGACCGCAACGCGTTCACGCCAACCTGCAGGAAGTGGTGAAAGCTGACCAGGCGCACACCCTGGCCCACAAGTATCTCCTTGAGCTGGCGCCAGATGGCGGCACTCGACAGCTGGTAGAAGTGGTCGTAGCGGTGCTGATCGGCGAACACCGCGAACTCACGCTCCGATCCGAGCGACAAGGTGTTGCGTTGCGCCGAAGAGCACACGGCAACGAAGATCGCGTCCTCACCGAGGCGGCGAAGGCCTTCGTAGAGGTTGAAAGCCGCTATCTCCGCACCGCCCTTGCTCACCGACGGATGAGTGTGCGCAACAACCGCAATCGGTCCGGTACGCCCGGGCGTCCCGTCCAGCATCAGGCGGCGTCTGCCAGGCTGGGGCGGGATTGGGCGTAAACCGCAGCATTCACCGCGTCCTCGATCTGCGAGGCGGCGTGCCGGCGCGTGCAGCGGGCCGCGTCCACATGCAGCGCCTGGCCGGTCTTGGCGCGCAGCATGTTGTCCTTGAAGAAACCGCCCATGAAGGCCGGCGCGGCCAGCGCCCACTGGATGAACGGCACGGCCGACCAGGCAAAGCAGCGCGCGCTCTCCTGTGAGGATGGGCGCCGCTCGAACGCCTCCGGCTCGAAACCGAAGAACTCCAGACGTGTGGCGGCAGCCGCCAACGCCTCCCGCGCACGCGCCCAACCGGTCTCGGTCAGGAACACGCCGGCATCGCAGAACACGAAGCGCTGCGCGCCGAGCGTGCCGAGGATGTCTGGCAGCAGCCCGAACGCTTGCGACGCAGTCTCCACCACCAGCAGGCTGCACGCGATGTTGCGCGGAAGACCGTAAGCGGCCTCGAACTCGCGAAACAGCCACAGCGCGTCCGAACGGTTCGATTGCGCGGCGGCGATGAAGGCGAAGGCTTCGACGCCTGCGCCCAACCGGCATTGCTGCGCCAGATCCTCGAACAGCATGAACATGTCACACCGGTCCTGCGGCAAGACGAACACCATGCATCGCAGGCTCTGCGTCACGCTGATCGGCACAGGCGGCCGCGCGCCACGCTCGGCACGGATGGCGGCGAGCGCGAACTGGGGAAAGAAGGCCTCCTCCTGCAACGCGGGAAAGAATTTTTCCGCGTCGGCCACCGAGGCGGAGTGCCCGAGCCTGCGAAAGACCTTGGGCGCAATGCTGTAGTTGACCGATCCGCCGCCTTCGAAAGCCAGCTTCAACACAGGATCGGCGAAATCCTCCGGCTCGACCTCGCCCGTGAACAGGCCCACGAAACCCGCCTTCTCCACCATCCGCGCGCCGCCGGGGAAGGCTGCCAGCAGGTCGGTCCGCGCCTTCCAGTACAGGCTGTCGGGGTGCGCCACCAGCACCGTCGATCCCACACGCAGCCTGAGCGCCTCCACACGCTTGATCGGACTGATCACCCAGCCATCCACCAGGCAGCCCAGGCCGGGCACCAGCAGAACACGATCCACCGACGTCTCGGCTGCATGCCACTGCGCGGCGCTGCGCGTCGGCAGCCAGTTGTCCATCGCGTTCAGCATGCGCTGCATCGCGGTCGAGCGGCCGTCGCCGAGGCAACGGTCCCGTATGCCGTCGTACTCGGCCACCAGTTCGCCGGCCGGCAGCAAGCGCAGCGGGTCGTTCGAGCGCAGATGGAACCGGCCGCCCGCACCAAAATACAGGACCATGCCGCCGGTGGCGCTGTTCGGCCGCCAATGCGATGAAATCAGCCCGACCACGCCGCACGCATCGGCCGCAAGATCGTCGCGCTGATAGCTCATGACGGCTATGGCGGCAGGATATTTGTGCCGGTCCGCCACCACGCCGCTGAACTCCTGCAGGTGCCCGCGACGCATCCAGCCCATGAACCACACCTGGCTCGCCGAGTGGACCGAGATGGTCTCGATGAAACCCTGCAGGTCCTCCGGCGCCGCGCGCAGGGCAAGTTCGGACATCGGGCCCGCCTCCGCCTGCAGTTCGTCGAGCAGCTCCTCGAAATCGGCCGTCGTGCTCCGCTTGACAGGCGCCCTCTCGGCACGGATGCGCGACAGTATCTCGCCCGCGGTCGGCGGCGTCTCGGCGCCGGACAGGTATAGCGTCGTGCCGGCGATGCGCACGGCGAGAGCGTCGTCGGGGTTGTCGAGAAAATCGGCCAGGGTGTCCATGACGGCGGCTTCGAACTCGAACGCCGAGAGTGCCGGCTGGCCCAGTATGGACGAGATGTCGTCGCGGTCGGCCGAGGCCTGCCTGACCGCCACAACCCGTGCGCCCATGCACAGCTCGACCGACGCCGGCGTGGACGGGTCCTTCAGGTTGACCGCCCAGCCCCGCACCCCATGCCGGCTGTCCATCATGTCGACGTAGCCGCTATGGGTCGCCTTGCCCGACCTGTCCAGCGTCGTCCCGATCAGAATGCTCGGCAAACCCGGTCTCCACCTGCGGCCAGCGCCTTCGGGCGCAGGACCGGCGCGCGCGTGGCGGCGCATCGTGCACCCATGCGCGGCAGTCAACGCTTCCGGATGCGGCGCATGCTACCATCCGCCGGGACAGTCTTGCCAGCGGTTTCCCCCAGCGCCCGCCCGCCCGCCAGCAGGGTCCGGCACACGGAGAACACCTCGGCCGGCCGCAGCCCGGTCAGGCAGGCAAGGTTGCGGTGGCATTCGGACGCGAACTCCAGGTAGCACTGGCCGCACACCATCCGCC
>CALMVI010000071.1 GCA_937873095.1 uncultured Acetobacteraceae bacterium
CTCCTGCTCCACCCGCGCCCCAAATCCGTAACTTGACGGCCATCACACCTGCCGGAACTGTCCACAAGCCCTGTGTTGCAGGCTGAAAGACCGCTATGTTGCGCGTTCCTGGCGAAAGCTGAGGTAACTTCCAGCTTAGGAAGGGAGCTGTTGGCAAAGTTTCTATGTTACTAGCAACAACGCTGGATTGACCAAACGCCACAGTCACGACATACAACCCGACCCAACCTGCATCGACGGCGGGGATACTCTGCAGACCTGCTGCAGTTGCAAGCCCAGGCTTTAGCGCAAGCTGTACAGATTGAAGGCGCTGGGTGTTCTGAGCTGCGCCGCTATTGCCCGGGCCGCTGTAAGGCTGCGCTGGATTTGCGGCGTTATAATAGGGCAATATGACAGGAGTCGCATCAGTTTCATAGAAGTTTGCTTGCAGTAGATAGCTGACGACCTGTCCGGGACTAGTCGGTGCGGATACCGTAAAACTAGATTCGGAGAGGTTCACACCCATCCGCACTAGTGGTTCAGTCGGGAGAGCCGGCAACGACCCGAATGGCGTCGCATCAGCAAACCCGAACTGCGTGAGACTTCCTGGTCCTACTGTTACTGTCATAGACGCGGGCTGTGTCGGAAGACAAACCAATCCGTCCGCCACGGTCGTCGTGCCAAGAGTCGCCTGCGCTAGATAGCCCAGAGCTGTCATGACATTTCGTTGAATGGAGAGCACGTCCGTGTCTAAAGGAATGCTGCCTGGGTAAACTACTTGCCGGTCCATCAGAGGTCCTTTAGCTGTTTGAACAGTCTAATTGGTCGCGTCGCCGATGCGAGATCTAGGCTTATTGAAGAGCGCTGGTGTCGAACCGGCGTTCGTATCGCCTGCCGAAGCGGTTGAGCCATGCGACGCTGCGCTTGATGACCCATCGGTGCTGGCCGAGCTTTTGCTTGGGCTCGATGCCGCGCCTGGCGACGCGCGGCCTGATGCGACGGCGATGACAGGCCCTTCGGCAACGGCGGTGATCGTAAGCTTTGTCGGCAAGCAACTTGTCGGGCCTGCAACGTGTCTGCCGCGCTTGCCTGCAATGGGCGGCACGGCGTCGAGCACGTTCTCAAACGGCACGCTATTGTGGACGTTGACCCCGGTCAGCCGGACGGCGAGCGGATGCCGCGTCGGTCGGTGATCAAATGGCGCTTTGTTCCTGGCCTGCCTCGATCCGTTGGGTTCGGACCCGTCGCAGATCCCCGTTTGGCGGCGATCGGTGACCCATCCACGCCGGCACGGCTTCAGTCGATGCGATCCGCGTCGCGCAGGCGGCCCAGCAGTTCACGGTGCAGGCTGTCCCACACGCCGGCGGCTTGCCAATCGCGCAACCTGCGCCAGCACGTCAGACCCGAGCCGCAGCCCATTTCAGCTGGAAGCATCTCCCATGGGCTGCCGGTAGTGCAGCACGAACAGGATACCCGTCAGCGCCGCCCGAGCTGGCACGGGAGGTCGGCCACCCTTCGGTTTGGCTGCAACTCGGGTAGAACGAGAGTAGGCATTCATCGCTGATGAATCGGAACCGGGGAGAGTTCAAGGGTTTGAAAGGCGCTCTAAGTAACGAACCTCATTGAGCCGAGATCTGAGAAGGGGAATTTGCAATCCGCAACCACGCAACTGCATTGACCGGCAAAACGGCTGTTGCTGCTTGACAGATATCTTGGTCTGACACGGCAGTGGCCACCATGGCCAGATTGCCATACACGTTTGGACCGCCTGTACCATAGCCTGCAATTTCCGCTATCCCGGTACCTCTTGGGCGGTAAGCGGTTACAAAGAAGCTGTAAGCTAAGGACAGACTCCCCCATGCACCCGCCTCGCTATAGGCAGCGCCGCCCGCGGAATAACCGCCTGTGTCGGCCGGCCGCGCTGGCTCGATGATGAGAGGAGCTTGGCCCGTCAGATCTGTGAGTGCCTGTTGTAAGGCATTCCTAGTCCCACGTGGACGGAATAACTCCTTCTCTATCCTCGAAATGAATGCAGAGTCTACTTCCCCAACCTGCCGCGGAAGGGAAAGCCCAAAGTAGTCTTCGCTGATGAGATCAAGAAAGCTACCGCTACTACTACGAATTCTGGTTAGTGCCGTCGTCGAGCTGACCAGATTATAGATTGCAGCCCAGGCCGCACCAAGGCCCGAAATAACTAGGTCAGCAACGGGCACGTCATCCGAGAGCCACCCACGCGGAAGGACGCTAGTCAGCCGTCTCACAAAATCCGGTATGTCGCCTATCATGTCTGGCTAGAACTGATGTTGATCGCGCTCACCACGAACACCGTACTTGCGGTGGCTTGAAGGTCGGCCGCTCCGCCGTTGATCAGAGTTGTTGACACGCTAACCACGGCGCTATCAACACTGTGCGCAAGAGCTTCTAACTTTGAGACGGCTATGAGCCCCCCCATCGGCAGTCCTTGAATCCACGACGACACTGCTTGCTGTACGGCAAATCCCGTAGCGGCCGCTGTCGTGGAAGATGAGATTACAAGGGACATCTGAACGGTGACAGGTAAAACGGAAGCCGCTGCGACAGAAAAGGTGGTGCCGACCGGACGCACATCATCAACGGCGCTGCTCACCGCCGCTAATAGGGTTGTGCTGGCCATGCCAGTTCCGTCGTCCACTATGACGCAGAAGTTTCCCGGCGCCACACTGCCATCCGAATGCACGTTCTCGAGCACGCAGTATCGAATACCTTGCTGCAAAGCCGTCACTACGGACTCGACGGCACTGACTGTCGCCAAAGAACGGCTGTTGATGTACGTTTGAAACCGAGTTCGGAAGGAAGGATCGCTCTCGGGTTGCACACCCCCGCCGAAACTGTTTGAGTTGCTGACCTGATCGACACCCGGCAACGCACTGCCTAGCAAACCTATCGTGCCAGCCAGAATATTGCCCGCGGGGCCAACAACAGTCGCTTGAACCGGAACTGTGATGCTCGCGACACCCCCCGCAATTGTATAACCCGACGCCTCTGGATTCCAGTAAGGACTAGATGCGTCCGCCACGACGAGAAATTGTAGACTGCCGTCGGTAGTAAGAACCACAGTCCCTGCCGGGATCAGAGCAGTCAGACTTGGAGTGAAGCGCGCAAAGGTCACCAGGCCGCTGCTCGCCGATCCAGGCAGTCGACTAAACGAGAAGTCAGCCATCCAGCTATCTAGGTCTGAACCAACGCTTGTCGATGCTCTGGTCATCGACAATACTTGCAGTATCAACCACTGCAACCATACTGCGATTGATGCGTTTGCTTCCAGCAAGGCCCGTAATACACTGCCAACAGACAGGTTAATCAGCTGGGCAGCCCGCCCCTGTAGCCCAGCAGACATCGTCTCCAACATAGTGGTAAAGGTCTGGACTGGCAGTATCACGTTAGGCGCTCACGCTGAATGTTAACAACTGACTTTCACCACTCGCCGAGTCGACGTAATTGATTTGAACGTAGATACTTCCGTCGTCAGCGCTTTCTACAGCAATGCTTGGCTCAGGCGATCGTGCAACGACGCTTTCCTGAAATATTTGCGATCGAATGGCAGATCGAATTTCGAGGACGTTGCAGGGCTTTCCAATGAAAAGCCCCAAGCCTGCCCCATAGGTCGGCTGCCACAAATAGTCACCAGGGTTGGTAAGTAGACGACGTAGCACCCGCTGTTGCCCGAGAAGCTCGGCGGATACAGTGGCAAGATCTCCAGTCAGACTGGCACTTAAGTCACCGCCCCAAAACAGATTTGCGTCGCTCATCAAAAGCTCCAATCAATCCGTCGGCGTGGGCAACGAACTTTGCGGCGGGTGGACATGCTCATTATAGTGACTTCGCAGCCTACTTAGCGACCCCGTCGAGTCATAAACGTCACCAGTGACGTAGAGGTCGCCCGTATGATTCCAACGCGAAGAACTGCTTGATATCGATCCGTCGTTAAGGAATCGTAGGTGAGTTCCCGTTTGATGAATAAGGAGGAACTCACCGGCCGACGTTGATGGAGCGGGAATTGCATTTGACCAGAGACGCCCGATGACAATACCATGCTCGGCGTCACCCTCCTGCCATAAGACTATGACTTGGTCACCCACCGATGGACTACAAATCATCCCCCAACCAGCGCCAACCCAGACTGACGCGACCGGCAACCAGCCGGAGAGAACGTTTTCCGGCTGAAGAAGCACTCTCACCGTGTAGGAGGCCGGGTCGACCGAAGACACCACGGCCAGTCGGGTCTGCCCGGTTCCCTGGTTGATCTGGGCTGCCTGGGCTTTGATGTGGTTTAAGAAATCATCCACGATGGAACCCTTGCCTGAACCGTCTCGGTGAAGCCTCGATCAAACGACAGTGCTCTTTCGATACTGGTAACAACGTACTGGCCGTCAAAATCGGTGTTCGTTTCGGTGAGCTGTAAGCCTTGTCGAGGCTTGATATCCACCTCGCCCGGCCATTCGATGGTAACAACGCGAGCATTTTGAGACATTTGGTCGTAAACGCGTTGAGCAAGCTGGGCCGCATCCCACGCAGTAAGATTTGGCTTCACAAGTACAAAACTCTGGCCACTATCGTCTCCACCAGTGCCAGCAATCTGTGAAACGGAAGCGTGAGCGCGGCAGTCCCAGCTTTTCACAGTAACGTTCAAGCCCGCACTCAAAGCCAGCGCACGGTCAAGCCTGATTGACTGGCAGTCGGTGGGACGAACGACAACCGGCGAGGCCGCGGCGAGGGGAGGGGCAAAGTTCAGGACTTGGCCGTCGACCCACACGTCGAAACCCTCGGTGTAAGCCAGTTTAGTTAGCAGGTCCCATTCTGTCGTCATCGACGAGTATTGGTTCAAAGTAACTCTCGCGTGGTCGCCCCCGTAGTTGCGGCCGATCAAAGTCGTTGTCGGAGTGACGTTCGGCGTAAGACCTCGACGGCTTGCAAGCGTATTGGCGACTTCGCTTGCAGTCTGGTTCTCAAATGTCTCCTGTGTCTGGGCTTCGATGAGCCGAGCCGTCATGTCGCGACCGTCGACGTGAAGTAGCGTGGTTCCAAGGTCAACTTCTACTTTGTCCACGGGGCCCCTGATCAGCTCCTGCCAGACACTGTCAACGCAGACGTTAATGATCACATCGATTTCATCAACTTCCCAGACATTGTAGCTCGTTGGGTCGAATACGACGGACACGCGAAAACGGTCTGCACCCAAGAAGCTGTTACTCTGTACATGAACGTTCATAACATTACCGACTGTAAAGCCGTTTGCCGTTATCCAGACTTGCGGTAACCGTCCCGTGTCAGTTGTCAAGCCCTCCTCCACCGTTTACAGTCGGATCAGGAATTTGTAAGGCCTGAACTCCGGAAAGCCAAGGATCCGTAATCCCGTTTAATTCCGCGATTACGCTCCAAAGCGTCGCATCCCCCAGATACTCGAGTGCAATAGAAAACAACGTCTGTCCACAGACCGTGATCGATCGCATTACGCACCTATGTCGGCAATGTTTGACTCACATCGCCCCAGATAACCCTGTGCGCAGCAGTATTGCGCCATGAGTCCCGCCGACGTTACAAGCTGGCCAACATCATTGGAGGTCATGCCGGCTTCAGAGGTGCCAAGGCCTTGAGTAACGGTGGTCTGCAGGCTGCCTATCAACGCGCGTACCTGCTGCTGTCCAGCACCTCCTGACGAAAGGAGCGTCGATAGGGAACCAACATCAAGCGGAGCCGCAGAGCCGAGAAGTTGACTGGCAGCTGTAAGGTCCCCAACAACCGCGTCCACAGCGTCAGCGGCATAGACCGGAGAGCCCTGAGCAAGATCCTGTTGCACTACGCAAGTGATCGCATACGGAATCCACCAAGGACTGCAGAAGTTCAGGCGCAACTCAGAGATGATAACAGAGTAACAAAAGGCGTCCCACGTCAATAATATCGTGTCACCTGCGACCCGCATCTGATCCAAGATGCGCGCTCGGTCCGCGCCGGCACTGCCGGACAGAACCCCATGCCACCGTATCGTAGCATCGTCTCGCCCAAGAACGTCGACAACCCGTGCGCCCCCAATTAGCGCGTGGACCACCACATGCTGCTTTCCACCGAACTCGATGCGGGGGGGCACCTCGAACCCGTCCAGAACGATGTTGCCAAGATTTACGAGCCCCATCACATCCCCACACTTGGTCCAGGTAGAAGGCGCCCGCGCCGCAAGTCGTAACCAGTGGGCCCCGCGCTTGCCCGCTCCGCCTCCTTGCTCATCATGCGTGACATCCAGCGTCCAACAGCCACGCCATCCAAGTAAACGTCACCGGAGATCGCCTGGCCACCTTGCGCTTCGGTAAGGGGTGCTTGACCGCTCAGATGATCCGGATTCTGCCCGCTCATAGATCGAGGGCGGTGCTCCGTCGACATCTCCGGAGAGTCCAGTGGTCCGTCGCTCAATCTACCTCCGACGGATTGCTGAGTATTTGTGATTGCCAGTCGGCCACTCGGCGCCGCACGAGGTGAAAGGGCGTGGTGCATTGGCGGCCCGCCGCCTGCCAGATGCTCGCTAGACGACGGCGCATCTACTTGATCAACGGCGCCGCCCCAGGCTTCGGGTTGTTGCGGCAAAGACGTCGGCTGGCTAATGAGCGTGGTCCCTAGCGAGGGAGCGAGCGACGTCCCGATGCGTAAGTATTGCTCATAGGCTGACGACGACTCGTCGGGCCAAGTCGGCGGAACGTAGCTCTTTGCCGGCGAGCTTGGGCGTATTTCTGCCGGGAGATCTCGGTCGATAGACTTGGCCTGAATGGCAAGCTGGATCGGACGCGGTGAAGAACTCGGATCTGCCGACTGGGTTGGTGAGGTCTGCCTTTGCTGACCGGCCAGAAGATTGCTGTCTCGAGTAGAGGTGATGTCTCGCGACGTCCGTGTCTGCTCAGGAGAGGCTCGCATGCTGGTGGGATCAGGTCTGCGCGGCGGTTCCAGCGTTGTAGGAGGTGACGGAGGCAAAGCGGGGGTGAGGTCAATGCTTTGCGTCGGCTGCTGCGCCACAAGAACCTGGGCCGCCTTTACCGGCTCGGGCCGGCGCGCGGTCGGTCGGCTACTAGACTTCGACGATGCTGCCTCCGGTTGTCCTGAAGTAACCATTGCGGAACGGTTGGCTAGAAACTCTCCGATAGTGGTGGTCCGTTCGTTTGCTGGTGCCGACCCACTATCGTCAGCTTGTAATCCACCACTTGCACCAACGTCCTGTTCACGAAAAGACGCCGGTTTTGGTCGCTGACCAAGCGCTCGACCGACCGAGGAGAAACCAATGTCGGTTAACTGCTGCGGGCTGACGCCGCCTGCGCTCAACGTAGAGGTAAGTTTGACGACGTCAGCATGCGCTTGTTTGATGGCATTTGAGATGCCCCCCTGAGTCGCAATCTGCAAACCCACTCCACGAACATCAGACATCCTTTCTCCTGGCACTGGCGCGCAGCGCTGGCAGCTCTGAGTTATCGGGTTCTTACCGGCTCACTTGTTTCAACCGTGTCGCCAGCACTGAGCAGCCCAGTCGAACTCCAGACCATCGAGTTCTCCTATTGCCACAACCCAGGCGGTACGCTCGTCAACAGGAAGCGAGAAAGCCACATCGAATGGCACCCCATTCTTGACAAGATATAGTGGGTCGACAAGATCGGGGTGCCTACTCAGTTTCCCTGGGTTGTCCTCCCAAAGGAGGTCTTTTCTGCTTCAGAGTGCGCCTCCGCAGCCGCCGCAATACCCGCATCGCCCAGTTTTTCGATGAGAGCTTCAAGTTGCATCTCAGTCGCCGGTGAGGGCACCGGAACGCCATCGATAGCTGTCACGGTCCAAGCCAACGTCGCCATGCCAAGATACGGTCCGTTCTGCGATAGTACCGGCCCCACGGCTTTGAACAATCGTAGCCGATCAAGCGCGGTCAATCGACGCAAAGCCAGGACACGACCCAAACTGTCTTGCGCCGTGTCCAACGTCGTCGCATTCATAACAACCTGGTCAGTCGGGTTCGCCATCAGACACGTTGTCTCTGAGTGGCAAAGAACTCAAGCTTCTGCTTCACACTCGAGTCTCCTTTCCAGGTTCCGGCACTTACCAGCTTGAACACCACTCCACTATATTGGTATGTCGAGACGGACCCGTCGACCTCAGTGACATATTGGTACACTGTGCCGGCCGGCAGTGATCCCTGCGTGATAAACGTCTGCTCTGAAACTGCGATAAAGTCGTCTACGGCACTTGTTCCTCGCTCGACCTCGAAACTCCCCTCCCAGCCCTTTGGCAACTCGGCCCCCATCGGAACACCATCCAACCTGTCCAGCCGTATAGATTGTGTCATCTGCCGGCTTTCGAAGCCTGTGACATAAGTCAGATCCACGCGCCCCTGTGGCCCCATAAGGACCAGCTGACAGTCGCGTCCGATCGAGAAGGAATTTACCGGCATGTCGAGCTCCTAGTGCAGTAAGTTGCTTAGCTAATCCCGACAGGCAGCACTTGATGCTGCACAACCACAGTCTGGCCACCCTCGACATTCACTATGAATTTCTCGTTTATGCTTTGAAACTGAACCTGCGCATCGCTTTGAACGAACCCCAGGTTCGTCCGGGCGAATGGGTTGTTGCTTGCATCGCAAATCACCGAGTAAGGAGGAGCCCCGTCGAGAGATCCGAGCACACCTTGGGCAAGCAGCGTTTGAAGGAAGCTAAGTTGCGTAGACCTCACCTTTTGGAAGAGTCCGGCATTTATGACTTGGCCGACAAATTGTCCCATACCCGCCGCGAGTGTCGCGGCGATGTAATTAGTCAACCGAGTATAATTATCGCCATCCGTCGCCGGATTTGAAGAGGTGTTGTGCCCACAGCGTACACCCCAGAAGGAGCCGCCTGGTTGAGGGCTGGATATCACGTCGATACCGTTTTCGAAAAGCACCTGGAGTTCAGCATCGCTGTAAGTCGAAGTTTGACCGCTGGCGGGAGCGCCGGAGCGTTGTGTGCCAACGACGCTGTAGAGTGGCTTGTTAAGACTCGACTGCTCTGGTGAAAGATTGCTTAAACGACCGGCGACAAAGCCCTGAGGCGAAACCAGACGAATCACCCCATTTGTCTGGTCGTTCCAAAATATCCAGTCGCCGAACATCAGCTTGGCCGCATACGTGTCCAAGCCGGCCTGCTGCTTCAACGACACTGCATCTGTGATCGCCTGCCCCGATGGCCCGGTCATGATCATATAGACGCCCTCGGAGAGCCCGAATGAGGCCTGAGCCGTCCATTGCGTCGAGTCATCTACGTCGGCGAGCACAGCGATGCCACAGCCTTGACTTCTGAGAGCATACATACCGGTTCGCGGAATGACGTCCTGCCCGACCAGCATTGCCGATGTTGCGCCCGCTGCGCCGTCGCTTCCGCCAGTGAGCGCAAGTGGCCCCATGGTCGACGGTACCGTGCTGTTGACTGTGCCGACAGTCGCTACCACCATCTGCGACGGGCCTCGCAGCGCGCCGTTGCCGGAGTTGATAGCGCTTGCGAGATTTTGCCATAACATCGCCGGCGTCGGCGCGGGGATGTTTCGGTAGACCTCCGGGACAAGCCCGGGCATAGTTACGGTTGCTTGCCATTGCCCAGGGACAGAGGACGCTGAAAGCGTAACCTCGATGCTATTGCCGAGCGTCCCACTGTAGCGGGCGCTTATCAGCAAAGCAAACGAACCGCCCAGTAATCCTATGGCAAGGCTCGCGGCAGCGTCCGTTCCGTCACTAACACGAACACAGCGAAAGTTCGACGCACCCTGTTGGACAGCGACAGCAACCGCCGTGCCAAGGTCATACTTGCGGGGGAAGACAGCTCCGAATGCCGCCGCGTAATCCGACATAGTGCTGATTGCAACGGGCTGGTTTATGGGGCCCCAGGACGCGGTCCCGACAAGCCCGATAATGTTGGTTGGCACTCCGTTGAGTACTAAGTTCTGCGGAGATACGATCTGAACGTAGAGGTCCGGCACGACGAGCGACGTCGTGTTCAATGAGCCTTGCTGGAATATCGGCATAGGTCAGTTGTCCTCAGTATGGCCATCGAACACGATAGGCACCGTGACCCGAACAGCTCTATTTGCGTGTTCACTACGGCAGATAGAGACTACATCCTCCTCGTCTACGATGAGGTCGCCGACCTTGTGATTTTCGAACGGATGAACGATAACGAGCGAGGTGGTCATTGACACGCTTCCTTATCCATAGGTGGTCGCGCCAGAAACACTCAAGTCTCCAAACAACATGGCGGCTGAATTCGTTGTCACGGTTGTGCCGTACTCAACCTCGTAGATGAGATCTCGTCGGTATTGCTTGGCATCTTGATGGTCGTCCACACTGGCGGAGGTGCGATACCGAACCCTCCCGGCACTCCCATCGGCCAAGGTTACAAATGCCGACATCGCTAACGCGCCTCCAATGATACTACAAAGCTGATCTCTTTGAGTCGGATTCGAGCACCATGCGGTGATACGAAAGTCCTGCGCCTGTCTTGTCCACTCAGTGAGCGTACTACCGTCAGCGGCAACTCTCCCCGAAAGTTTGACGGCTTGTGGGACAGTGATCGTTGACGCGGAAAGCCAACAAGCTCGTGTTGCACGGACAGCTTCGGCCAGAACGGCCGCTACCAGGATTGCCGTGTCGCCTGTGACGCTCCGGTAGACAAATGGAGTTTCGTCCACCAGTAACCCTGCAACCTGTCCCACCCCACCCAGTCCACCAAACGTCGCTGATGTCCCGAGTGTTTGCACAGTCAGGGTCGGCAAACCCGGTGTCACTTCAACAACCGGCGACCATCGTGTCGTGTCCCTGCCAGTTCCCGGCACCGAAAAGACACTCACGTTTGAGACGCCTGCGCTAAGGTCTTGCTCCAAAAGGGCGGCCAAAGGCCAACCTCGAAAGATGCGCACGGGTGCCCCGACGGAGGACGGGTTGGCAACACCTTGCGGATACAAGGCCTGCGTAGCGCTGTTAACGAGGGCGGCTTCCACGTCACTGAGATCTGCCACGACTTTCCCTCAGACTGCGTTGTCGTCCTCGCGCCTCGACCTGAGGTATAAATCCCACTCGCGCTCGAGCTCCGGCTTGTTACTCGCCCATTCGAGCACACCATAGCTGTTACGTTTCAGGTCGGTATCAGGGTCGAAACCATGTCGCACAAACATGTCCCACCGCCCCAAATATCCTCTGTTTTGTTTCGCACCATGGAAACGGTGCTCGATAATCCCGGGCAAAGCGCAGATCCGGCCGTTTACGTACCGCCGAGCTCGGTCTTGCCATCGAAGAAGGTGATTTCGATATGAAGCGCTGGTCTCCGCCGGCCAGCTCTTGTCCACGTGGCCCACCAGCGCGAGTGCCATGTGATGGTCCGCACTCCCCATGCCTGCGAGTTCAAACAGGCCGCCAGTCCAATCCAGTAACTCACGTCGGCACGCCCAGAAATATCCGCTATGAGGATACTCCGCATACCCGCCGTCAAACTTCCAGAAGTTCTTGCCGGATGCGACGAGTGGTGCACCGACCATGTACTGTCCACAAAACGACTGGTGAACTCCGATCAACTCGTCATGAGGGCCGAGATCAAGCGCCCGAGACCATGTCTGCAGAATGCGGTAGTGTTGAAGATGTTCAACCACTTCGGCCGCCCATCCCGGCTTGCGGTGCCACACGTCGGCATCACCCCAAGCGATGTAGTCCGCTTCTGGAACGCGTCGTATCCCTTCATTTAAGGCGCATTCCTTACTCCAGGCCCAACTATCTGATCGTAAGCCGACATGATGTATGTGCGGCACGTCGCACGTGAACGGTCTTTTCCCGTACTGTACCTCAACGACGGTAAGTTTTGCACCCGACTCGAGGATGTGATCCACCCAATCGCGGAAATGCTTATCCGGCGTAGCCCATCGGAGTGGATTGAATCGTGCCGTTACAACGTGAAGCTGCTCTGCCTGAAGTTTCATTCTGGAGTTAAGCTCCGAGCTGTCGAACGATTAATCTCCACCCAAGCACGTCCTGCTCGGTAGAGTTGACGACGTAAGTCGAGCCCAGGTCGTCAGTTATGACATCCGCGGACCTCGGCACCGCTGCCGAAGCCGGCAGAAGCACAATGAAAGTCCCGAGACTTTGTCCACCCGCCCTTGCGGTCGCTGTGCCAGCCGCTAATTCGGACAAGCTCACTGGCCAGCCCGATAGGATCACTTGCGCGTCGTCATCGGTAAGGCCGCTATAGCCTCCTTGGCGCGTGAACGATGATCGACTGAGCGATATCGTGCGGTTGGTCAGAACACAGTCGATTGGAAGCCCGGGTGTTTGGCTGCCAATGAAAAAAGTCTGAGAAATGGACACCAGATAATCGGATTGCTGAGTGTACGACGCATCAAAAATCCCCCGCCAGACCAATGGGACGATGCCTTTGCTGGTAGACGCCGGCCCTTTTGGCTCGAACAGCGCAGTCATCCTGATTACCCGGTGGTGCTCGCTCACCGGCTGTAACGGTCCTGCGGGCCGATAAACTGTCGCTGCTGTTCCAAGTTTGCGAGACGCTGTCCCCATGGCTCGGGATAACTTGTCCTGTAAGCTGTCGATGTCCATCAGATTGTCCAACTCAAGCCAGGACGGGCTAGCCCTTCACCAGGCGGCACTCCGAGAAAGCTACAGAGGCGTCGCCGCCATTCGTCCAGAAGGTTGAGTCTGTCACCAACCTCGTTACGGTTATGCGTCCAGACTGAGGCCGCATCACTGTCTAAATTATCGCTCGCCAGAGGAACAACAGCCTCAAGCTGATTTAGAGTCGTGAGATAATTGACCACCACGGTTACTTCAGCCACAGAGAGGTTGTTCATCCTGTACTCTAATAATCCGTAGGCCGTGTAAAAACGCCAACCAATGTTGCCCGCCGGCGATGCTCCGTATGCGGAGTAGCCACAAAATCGTCGGATGTCGGTTTTTTGCTGGTCAGTCAGCATTCTGATCTCCAGGATGCACCGCACCGCATTTTGCGCAGCTCAGTCTTGCAAACGCCTATCCCAGATGTTCAATCATGACGGCACGCTTGTAATTCGCGTTCGTCGCTGTCGGCACTGTAAGACTGTTCGTTGTTGTATCGGATGGAGCGCAGAAGCCGCCAATCCAGTACCAAGACTGCGCTATTATCTGCTGTAGTCTGTCGATCGGCTCTCGTGTGACCATGCAGACACCGTCGACCAGAGACACGATCGAGTCCTTCGGCGCAACATCGTCGGCCGCCATGCCAGCGAAATCACCCTCAATCAACGCACCTTGCCCGACGACGATAGGGCGCCTCACAATCGCTCCCGCCAACGTCGGATGTGGCTGCACGAACGCCTCGGTCGTCAACACAAACCGCAGTCCGAGAAATTCATTTACCACGCCTTGTCCCGGGCGAAAAATTTCGTTCGCGGACGTTGACCCAATGAACAGTCGCTGGAAATCTTGATCCGCGAACAACTGTCGAGCGCTTATCGGGTCAAGATAGCAGTTGTAGGCTCCGTCGATATCGGGGACAGCATTCATCCGCAAATCTGCGACGGCGTCGAGCACGTTCGTCATCGAAAGCGTGTCACCGGGCTGTATCGTGGACGTATTGGAGCGACCGTTCGGCCGCAGGACCAGCGAAGCCGTTGCAGCCTGTACGGACGCGCCCGCGACTCCGTCAGCAGCACTAACACTTCCGGAAAAGGTCAGCACTCCGCTCTGGCCCCCGGGTGCTGTCGAGATGTTGTTGGCATCAACCCCGACGCCAACAAGCGTGTAGGCATCGGCTCCAATCATCACAACAAGCGGGTTCGCCGCACTGACCGGCTGCTGCGTGCCGTTCACAAAGATCGTCTGGAAGCCTCGAATGTCGTCGACCGATACAGCAGGACCCGAGCTCGCCAGGCTCGTCCTGACACGCGTGTTTCCACCGAAATAGGCCGTGAAAAGGGCATTCCGCGCCAAGTCATCAAGGCTGCGTGCAGCCTGCTCCCCATTGACATAGGCGTTTTGCAAGAACTGACTGGCAATACCAACTCGGCTGGTCACCATGTTCAAATCCATGGTCGCCGCATAATGATTGAGCGTCAGCGTGAACTGCTCGACGTTCCAACTGCCGGGAGTAAGGCCATTGTCCAAATTGGTGTTCGTTGACGCGGCGAGGGGCGTCGTGACTGCGGGTTTCAGACCAGCGCGAGTCTTCGTCAAGGTCTCGCCGATGCCGACCGAAAAGTCTTCCCGGTCCGCACATGCTCTATAGCCGATCCGGGACCGCAAGGCCTGCATGAACTCACGTTCGAGAAAACCCTGTTGGATGATCGGCTGAAGTGCCGCTGGAAAGTTTGAAATGCCCATGGTTGCCCCTTAGAAAGGGGCCGCGGCCCCAAATGATAGTAAGTGTCGAGTTCACCACGCCTCATCTGTGGCGCAGCAACTCCGAGCGCGCAGTTCGCCATTCCTCGACGGTCATGTCCGTCGCCAGCTTTCGCTTCGTCGCGGCGGCAGCTGGCGTGGTCGCAACGCTGCTTGAGTTACCAACGCCGAAAAGCCAGGGTTTATCTCGCCGTAGCTTTCCAATGACTACCGCAGCGCTGTCTGGCTCATCACCTCGGTCGGTAAGGTGCCTCGGATCGATCAAGCGAAGTCCATCCAAATCTACGATACCGGCTCGAACGGCTTCGGTTTTCAACTCAAGGTCGCGCATGCGCGCTGCCGCCTGACTCTCAGCTTCCTGAAGTTGGCGTTCCAAAGTGTCCGCCCGAACCTTCAAGGCTTCGAAGGCCTCGTCTGTTGTAGAACTCCCACCAACATCATTCATGCAGTACTCTCCGCCTCAATCTTTTTGCACTCACCGTCTACGTCCTCAATGTCATACTCCGCGGCTAAAATGCGCATGGCAGTCTGCCGTGACATCTGTTTGGCAGAGACAAGCGCAATGAGCGTCTCCGCCGTTCGTTGCCCGTCAAGAGCGTCCGTAGGATACCAGTCCGGCCAGCGAAGACTGACAACTGCCCTACTATCGAGCTGCCCGAGATCGTCACCTCCAATGTGCAGCCGGTATATGGTGCTCGCTTTCAAAAACATCCTGGCGAGGGCCAACAGGGCGACCTGGCCGTAACTCACGCGAAGATTGTCCGCTAGCCATAACAGGCCCTGGTTCATTAATTGCAGAGCTCGTCCGCTCGCAGGGGCAGTCAGTCGGTTCGCCTCAGCGCGATTGCCGTGAACACTTTCTAAGGCCATCTCTCGCAAGACTCGGACGTAGTCGATGACTGCCTGACTGGCAGTCCCCCCAATCTCGAGGAGCTTGGCATCACCCTTTTCGCTCACGACAAGGGCATTTGCCGCGCCCCGCACCATCGTGCCGTCCAGCCCGGCGGGTTCCTTTATCAACAAGGTCGGATCGCTACTATACTTCAGGCCGCGTCCCGCTTGACTTAACTGGTAGTCGATTTCTATGGACGTCTCGATTGCCGACCGAAAAGTGCAGGCGCCGTCTATTCCCCGGCCGCCCGGGAGATTTCTCACCCACACGATCGGCACAAACCCCAAGCCGTGTCTCACCGTCCTGGTCGTGTCCTCTACGTACTCCCCTTTGCTGCCAACAGCGACTGGCGAGAACCATTGCTCAAACTCAGTGTTCCATTCCCGCCTAAACCAATATTGTTGCTCGGGATCAATAGACGCGTAGCCTTGTTCGATCAGTGACCGACCACTTACCTTGTAGAGTTCGGAGACAGCTAGAAGAGTGTCCGGCTCAGAACGATCCCAAGTGGGCGTTAGGTATGTGCTGTCAAGAACGTCTATGAAAATCCTGCCTTTAAGAACGCGAAAATGTAAACATACAGAACCCACGCTGCCCAGTAAGGCAGCTTCCACCATGACACTATTAAGATTCGTGTCCCTTGCAAACGCCGTCAGAGCCGCATTCACTGTATCGTTTGAGGACACAAGACTCGGAAAATGCCCTTCGCTGAACAACAATGCAACGCTATCCTCCACAACCAGTCGCGCCAGTCCATATCGGACGGACGGCCGGCGGCTCTTGAGTGGTATGTAGTCTCCACTGGCCGTACGTTCCTCGTGGAACTCGTAGGGAAGAACGTCGTAAAATGTGCCGTCTAAGACTTGGCGGTAAATCGATAGCGTTCTTGCCCGCTCCGGATAGTCCGGATCATACGGGATCAAATCCGCAATAGTGCGAAACAAGCATGCCCCCTCTTATGAATACGTCACCGACCCGAGAAGGGCAGTCGAGCAAAGTGTGCCGGTTGCCGCGCTCCAAGGAGCATCGAAAAAGCGCGCGACAAGGCGTCAACCTGATCGTCTTTCCGGCCTTGCGGAAAACTCGATAGTTCGTCGACGAAGGCAGTATTCCAATGCGCTCGCCGTATGGCGAGCGTCCCATTCGAGATTTGTGCCGCCACCGGCATGGCGCGAACAGCCTTCGCGCCAGTTTCGGGCGTCGCAATAACCTGATATCCAGCCAGAAGCTGCGTCAGAAACATGATCTGGCTCTTGCCGGCCTGTCCTGGGTCTTGTGGCAAACCAATCGGCACCCCGGGCCCGTCCATCGCTGCCGTCGTTCTGATTCGCTCGGCGACATCTCCCGGCACAGCACGAAACCTGACAACGTCGTCCACCAGAACCGTACCCGCACCGTCGCGTACCAGCCTCACACCAACCGTCCAGTCGGGGTCGCCGGCCGTATCGACGCTCCCGGCGAGATCCCAGGCTCGCACAGCCACCCCCTCGAAAGAACTGTCCACCACCCGTAGTTTGCGCGCGTCAAACAGCTGCCCGCCTTCGCGCAAGGGCGCTTGCTGGAACAGCGCGCTGAAGTGCTTCTCGCCGAGAAGCGACCGTTTCTCCTCGATCGCAGCAGTGCCCTCCCACTCAGGCCACAACGCGGCACCAACCGACCGTCCCATCGGGTCGCCCGTTTCGGCAAGTGCTGCAAGTCGCAAGACGGTCCAACCTCCTTGTTCGATCAGACGCCCGGCTAAGTCGTCACAGTGCCAGCGTGTCATGATGAGCACGACACGCCCCTGCGGCTTCAGACGTGTCACCAGTTCTGACCGAAACCACTCCCAAAGGTGCTCCCTCGCCGAAAAACTCTCCGCCTCCGCAAACGAGCGGATCGGATCGTCGATCAGCGCCAGATCAGCTCGGCGTCCGGTCACCGCGCCATGCACGCCTATGCCGAAATACTCGCCGCCCCGCTCTGTCAGGAAGCGCCCGGTGGCGCGCGCATCTCCGCAAAGCTTCACCCCGAGCCGCGCCGAGTGTTCCTCAAGAAGTCCCTTCACCCCTCGGCCGAAATGCTCAGCGAGCCGCGCCGTGTGACAGGCAGCTATGACTGCGCTTGTCGGATGTCGCGCCAGCCACCACGCTGGAAACAACTTGCTGGCGTAAGTGCTTTTGGCAGAACCGGGTGGCAGTAGAAGCATGAGGCGCCGTGTCTCGCCTCTCGAAACGCGCTCCAACGCGTCCATGATCAGAGTGTGGTGCCGTGCCGGTGCGTGCCCCGTCGGAGCCAGCGCGTATGTTGCCCACGCGGCCAGGTTACTCCGTATCGCTTGGCGCAGCCGCTGTTCCGTCAAGTGCTCCTCGGCAGAGCTCATCCAATTGATCATCCTCTAATGCTGCAAGTGTTGCTGCTGGACGGTTCCCGCCGGGCTTGGCGTGCAGGTAAGGGGCTGCCGCCTTTGCAAGAGCAACGGCCTCCTCTACTCGCCCTTCTCGCCAGTGTTGCCTCATGGTTTGCAAAATTACATCGAGCGGCATAGGCGTCTCGGCTGCCAAAAGACCTCCCTGCCACCACGCTGTTGAGCGCAGCGGCTGACTTGCCGATACTGAGAAATGAGCCTGTGGTGCTGGTCTCGGGCGCTCAGCGGCTTCAAGCTGCTTCAAATCGCCATCGTTGAGCAAAATATACGGAAAGTTGGGTTATCTGGGCAACCTCATTTATCGCAGCTTGTCCTGATCGAAGAGGGCGTGCATGCTTCAAGCAGGCAAAATCAGGCCGCGGTCATCCATGCACAAGCCAAGGATCTTCATAGCATTGCTGGTCTTCGCCTGCTCAGCACAGAAATCCAGCCACCTCTACGCGGGCGATCTACAGCCGTTATCCGGAACGTGCGATCCGCCTGCCCAGACACAACTGGTCATCCGCGGCAACAACGTCGCGTTCTCGCCAAACAGCGGAACTGTCGTCTTGGCCGGAACCGTCGCAGGCAACAGCATCGATGCTGCCAGCACGCTGGTGGGCGCAGACCGAAAACCGTATCGTCTGCAGTTCACGGGAGTTCTGGCCGGATCAGAAATTCATGGCGTGTACGAAACGACACGCTGCCGATACCGTGTCTCGCTTCGCGCCGTCGCGTCCTAAGCCAGTCTCGACAGAGCCAACAAATCTCCGTCGCCCTGTCCGAGCCGGCATCAACAAGCTACTATGCAGCAGCCAACTCTGCTAGCGAGGCAACGATGATGTCGATGCCCTCAGCGTGCCATCGTTGAACAGCCTTGTGGTCGGCGCCCATCACATGTCCGACTTTCCGCCAGGAAAACAGGTGCCGTGCGGTCACCGGATGAACCAGACTCCGCGCGCCCACAATCCGGCGTAGCACATAACGGGATTGCGGAATGATCTGCAGCCACCCGAGTGCCTCATCCATACGCGTGATCTGGATCGCAGACGGCGTAGCCGGGCGTATCCTGGAGGTGTGCGAGCCATATAGCTCCTGCGCCTCACGGACAAAATCCAGCTGGCTCGATCGCAGGCGCGTCGAATAGCCCGATTGCGGCAACGCCAGCAGGGTAGAGCCGGCCTCCTCAAGCCGCCCAATGACAACAGACGAGCCGCACAATGCGCTCAAGTCTTCAAACGTTCCATCTCGCTGGCAATGCCTGGTCGGAGTGCCTTCACGCTGGAAGGCAAGCGTCGCACCTTGTAAGCCTTCGTTCATGATATGTTCCTAAAGAAACACTGGGTAGGGATACGGCTCGCCCTCAAGCAGCGTCCCCGCCGTAATCATCGCCCAAGTCGTAGGATGTCCAGCCTGCCGAGCCGGCCTGTCCCGAGGCTCCTCCGCAGCCGGCGGGGGTGCCGGAGGCAAGCGTCTCGCGCCGATCTTGCGTCCCCGTTCCAGAACGGTGTTCCTGCCGAGCGACATCGCCCCGGCAATGCCGTCCCAGGTGACGCCCTCTCTCCGAAGAGAACGCAGCTGCTCGTCCAGCTCAGGCGTCCATTTCACGTGCGCGCGCATTCGCCACCTCCTTCACTAACGAAAGGTTAGACTTCCTCACCGATCTGTGTCAATCGCCGTTATGGACTTGTTAGTCGAACAAGGGGAACATGCGGCCATGCAAGAGGTATCGACCGTTGGTGGGCGCATACGCGCGCTCAGGCGCGCCCGCGGCCTGACCCAGGATGAGCTTGCCGCAGCGTGCAACGTCAGCCGCAGCGCCGTCGCGCAATGGGAAACAGACCGTGCGGGCCAGCTTCGCGACAACATCGCCCGCATCGCCACTGCGCTGAATGCCTCGGTCGATCACCTGGTTCACGGTGAGCCGTCGCTCGGCACCACTGGCGACCAACTCGCTATGCTGCGACTGTACCTTGCCTGCGACCCCGATGATCAGGCGTTCCTGCTGCGTACCGCACACAAGCTGGCCCGAAAAACCTGAGGCGCTTTCGGCACGGTCACTCCGGCCCTTGCTGCACCATCCGGGTGATCAGTCGCACCAGGCCAAGCTTGCGTCGCGTCGTGCAGCGCACCGCCCGCAAGATCGCCTTCACCTCGTCCACGCAGGTGCCGAAATCGTCGTTTACGACGAGATAGTCGAACTCATGCCAGTGGGACATCTCCTGCCGCGCAGCCAACATGCGGCGCTCCACCTCCTCCGCCGCATCGCTCCCTCGTCCACGCAAGCGGCCGTCCAAGGCCGACAGGGAAGGAGGAGCCAGAAACACCCCGGCCGAGTCGTCCGGCAACGCCGCCCGCAGCTGCCGCCACCCCTGCCAGTCGATATCCAGCGCCACATCCTGGCCGGCCGCCAGCCGCTCCTCGATGGCGCGGCGTGGCGTCCCGTAGCTCCGTCCGAAGACCGTCGCCCACTCCAGCAACGCCCCTGCCTCTGCCATCGCGTCGAATTGGGGTTGCGAGAGGAAGGTGTAGTCCACGCCATCCCGCTCTCCCTCTCTGGGCGGCCGGGTCGTGACGCTCACCGAAAGGCTCAGGTCGTGCTCGCCTTCGACCAGGGCCCGCAAGATGCTGCTCTTCCCAGCGCCCGACGGCGCTGCCAGAACCAGGCACACCCCACGCCGCTCGTTCGAACGGTCTGCGTCACGCTCGTTCATCGGTGTCCCTATACCATAAACGGAGGCCAAAACGGGCGCGAACGGGATGGGCGGCACGAAGGTGATGCTGATCTGCACGATCGATGCTGGTCAGCACGCCGGAACGAATGTGATAAATCCTACTTGCCTACTAGACATGATGCTCACGTACAACTCTGTCCAACAAGTCGCCAGTAAACCTCTTCCCCGCCCCCGAGGCTGCGAATTTTCCTCGAATTTTTAACATTTCGTTGTTGTTCCCAGCCGCAACGTTTGTTATGAGGGTCCGGGCCGGGCGGAAATTAGTGCGGCGCAGCATTTGGCAGTGGCTTTTACGGTGGGGTAACAGATGGCGCAAATTACGATACCTGGGGCGAGTGGAACTCATCTGACGTTCACCGTCACCGGGGACAGCACCATCAACTACGCCACCGCGTTCGCCGCGGCCGTAGACGCGGCTTCCGCAAACGGCAGCCTGACGCTAAACGTGGTGAACTCTACCGGATCGACAACAACCGGCTCTATCGTTCTGAACGAGCTGGTGGCTAGTAGCGCCACAAGCTTCACCCCGCTGACCGGCCAATACACACTGATAGACGACACCGCAACGGTTGTCGGGTCGGCTTTGGGTAGCGACACAATCCTGGCTGGTAGCGACACGTCGTCCGCTGCCATCAGCGCCACCTACTCCGCCCAGGGCAGCAACAACCTGGTCACGTTCATCAGCGGCAACAACACGTATGATGGATCGACTGTCGCCGGGGTGAGCGGCGACACCATCACGGGCGGCTCGGGTAGCGACACCATCAACACCGGCGCCGGCAGCTCGACCGTGTTCAGCGGCTCCGGCACGTCGCTCATCACCCTGAGTGACTCGTCGACCGTCGCCGGCACAGGTGACGTGGTATTTCTCGGCAACGGTGTCTCCACGGTTATGGCGAACGGCATCAACGATGTCGTTGCCGCCGCCGCACCTGGACAGCTTATCATCGGTGGCGGGGCCACGGCTGACAACCTAACGGTTGCGATCGAGACGCCGCCAACCAGCCCGTTTAACGATGCCGCGGATACAATCGTGGCGCGAAGCGGCGCGACCACCGTTTACGACCAGGTTGGCGGAAACGTCGTTTACGGCGGTGCGGGCAGCCTGACGTTCGTAGGTGCATCGACCGGTCTTCCGGTGGCCGACACCATCCTGGCCGGCTCGGGATCGACCGCGATAGTTGGTTTTGCCAACGCAGACCTGACGTTTGCCTCAACCTCTGTCAACGGGGGGATCGTCGTCGTTGCTGGGATCGGTAACGAGACGCTTAACGGCGCCAATGCCACCAGCTTCAGCGTATTCGGCGACACAACCGCCGCCGCGTCTACCAGCAGCACCTTCGTCGGCAGCTATGACAGCACTGCGGCAGACTACTTCTCGACCGGCGGCGGTAACGAGGCCTATGTCGCCGGAAACGCGACCGATGTGTTCCAGTTGGATACCGTGGCTGCCGGCAGCGGCCCGGCCCACATCACCATCTTCGGCTTCAACAATAACTTCGATTACGTAGGCTTCGGCAACGACACCGTGAACGCCCAGAAAGACATCAACTCCGGCACCGTCACCAACGGAAATCTGACGATCACGTTGTCCGACAACACCACTGTCACCTTCGTAGGCGTCACGTCGCTGACAGGCCATACGATAACCTGATCGGCGCCTCGTCGCAAAAAGGGCCAGTCCTCGGACTGGCTCTTTTTCATTGAGCCTCCGCGTCCTCGACCCAGCATCATCGGCCGCACCGCCTACCTAATGGAAGCTCGGTATCGGTCCACGTTCCTATTGTGCTCGGCCAGCGTGTCGGCAAACACCAGCCCGCCTTGCCCGTCCGCCACGAAATACAGCGCGGCACTGGCTGCCGGATGCGCCGCAGCGGCGATGGATGCGCTTCCCGGCGCACAGATCGGACCCGCCGGCAGTCCCGGGACCAAGTAGGTGTTGTACGGCGTGAAATGCGCCAGTCCAGCGCGGGTCAAGTCCCCCGGCAGCTCGCCAGTCCCGCCACTCTCACCATACACCACCGTAGGGTCGGATTGCAGCCGCATACCTCGGGCGAACCGGTTCAGCAGCACCCTCGCCACCATCGGCCGCTCACGGTCGAGATGCGTTTCCAGCTCCACCATGCTCGCCACGATCAGCAACTCGCGTGGCGACCTGAGCGACAGCCCCCTGTCGCGAGACCGCCATGCCTCTTCGACCGCGCCGCTCATCGCACGCTCCGCCCGTATCAGCACACGCCCCCGATCCGCCCCGAAAACATAGGCGTAGCTGTCCGGCATGACCGCTCCCTCTGCCGGAAGCTCCACGTCGCCGGTCAACCCCCCCGCCTCTGCGGCAAGCGTCGCTATGCGCGCAGCCGTCAAGCCCTCCGGAAGCGTCAGCAAATGCTGCACCGGCCGCCCGTTGCGTAGGATGGCCAGCACCGTCGCCACGCTGGCGCCTTTCGGAAACAGCAACTCGGCCGAGCGGAGCGGTCCCTGCCAGGCCGTCAGCGCAGCAAACACCCGAAACGGACCAGTCGCGCCCAACACGCCGGCGCGGCGAAGCGCGGACGCCACCAGCGTCGTCCCGCCATGCGGGACCACCACAGCCTTGGCCTGGTTCAGAGGTCCCGGAGCCTCATAGGCGACCATCGCTCCGTAGGCGAGAAGCGCGCCGCCCGCCACCAGCACGCTTCCGACCAGAAGGCCCCTGCGCACGCTAGAGCCGGGCGGGATCGGCAGCCAATCCTGTCTGCCCGTCAAACGCGCTGGAAGATGATGCTCGCATTGGTCCCGCCGAACCCGAAACTGTTCGACAGAACACAGTCGATCTTGCGCTCCTGCGCCGTCAGCGCAACCCGATCGATAACGCTCTCCCGGCTGGGCTGCTCCAGGTTCAGGGTCGGCGGAGCAACGCCGTCACGTATCGCCAGCAACGAAAAGATCGATTCCACCGCCCCAGCCGCCCCGAGCAGATGCCCCGTGGCCGACTTGGTGGAGGACATGGCTATCTTGTCCGATGCGCTTCCGAAGAACCGCTCCACCGCGTCCAGCTCCAGGTCGTCCCCGATCGGCGTGGATGTCCCGTGCGCGTTGATGTAGTCCACGTCGTCCGGCGCCACGCTGCCGTTCCGAAATGCGGCCCGCATGGCCCGGAACGCCCCGTCATGCCCTTCGGCAGGAGCGGTGATGTGGTGGGCGTCGCCCGAAAGCCCGTATCCTACCACTTCGCCGTAGATCTTCGCCCCTCGGCTTCGGGCATGCTCGAAATCCTCGAGCACCACCACGCCCGCGCCTTCGCCCATGACAAAACCGTCGCGGTCCCTGTCCCACGGCCGTGAGGCGCGCGTAGGCACGTCGTTGAACGCGGTCGACAAGGCCCTGCTCGCGCTGAACCCGCCGATGCCAAGCTCGCAGACAGTCGCCTCCGCCCCGCCCGCAACCATCACGTCGGCGTCGCCCAGCTTGATCAGCCGCATTGCGTCACCGATCGCGTGCACCCCGGTGGCGCAGGCCGTCACCGCCGAATGGTTGGGCCCTTTGAACCCGTACTTGATGGACAGATGCCCGGACGCGAGGTTGATCAACGCCGACGGAATGAAAAACGGAGACAGCCGCTTGACCTTACCCTCCAGGACCAGCTTGCTCGCATCGAAGATCGTCTGCAGCCCGCCTATGCCGGACCCGATCATCACGCCCGTCGCTTCCTGGCCGGCCTCGCCCTCGGCCACCCACCCGGAATCCTCGACGGCCTCGGTCGCTGCCACCAGCGCCAGATGGATGAAACGATCCATCTTCTTCTGGTCTTTCACCGGTATCCACTCGCTCAGCGTAAGCCCGCCCTCGCTACGCGTGCCGGCCGGAACCTGGCCGGCAATCTTGGCCGCGAGGTCGGTGGTGTCGAAGGACTGGATCGCCTGTATTCCGGACTCACCCTCTATCAGCCGCCGCCACACATGCTCGACGCCAACCCCCAGCGGGGACGCGATCCCCATGCCGGTAATGACAACCCGACGATCAGCTCCTCTTGCCACTCGTCCTTACCCCGGCTCAGGCAGCCTTCTGCTTCTCGATGTAGTCGATCGCGTCCTTGACGGTGCTGATCTTCTCCGCCGCGTCCTCGGGAATTTCGACGCCGAACGCCTCCTCGAACGCCATGACCAGCTCGACCGTATCAAGGCTGTCCGCGCCGAGATCGTCGATGAAGGACGCCTCTGGAGTCACCTTGCTCTCTTCGACACCGAGGTGCTCGACCACGATCTTCTTAACCTTGTCGGCGATTTCACTCATCGGTGCCTAACCTTTGTCTGCCGTTTGCCGTCAGGACATGCGCGCGGTCGCGCGGTCGCAGGTCGCGCCAGCCCCAAACTCGTGGCCGCTTAGCACGTCTTTTTCACCCTCGCAAAACTCGGCGCCAGCCCCAGCGCCCCTTGCGGAACGCTCTACCGGGCTTCTGAGAAAGGCCAGGTGCTCCGCCCCTGGACCCCGCTGGGGTTTGAAACCCCAGACCCCCAATTCTTGGGGACTCGGATTTTGAAGGCTCGCCTTCGATAGGGTTCAGGGACGACGCCTGCTAAACCTGCGGCCCCAACCGCTCGGCCACCTCGGCCCTGACCGGCGGCTCCAGCGCTTCCAGCACCAGCCGCAACTGCCGCCTGGTCGCGTAAAGCTGGTCCAGTAGCGAGAGTACCAGCGGCACCGTCGGCTCCTCCACCTCCAGCGCAAGGTGCAGCTCGGCAATCAGCCGCACGCGTGCCAGATCGATGTCGCGGAACGCCGGCTCACCCCTATGCCGGTCCGGACGTATCCAGTCCTGGTCCAGCCAACGGCGAAGCTCAGCCTCCGTCAGGCCGGGGATGGCGGCGCAGACTGTCTGCAGCGTGATCATGCGGCCTCGCTCATCTGCCGGCGGGGGTCCAACGGGTTTCGCTCATAAAACGCACGCAGGGCGTCCTCAAGCGCCTGATCGGCCGTGCCGAGAACCACCTTCAAGGTCACATACAAATCCCCCGCGGGCCGCCCCGCATGCGCCGGGATCCCGCGCCCACGCAGCCGCAGCTGGCGTCCTGTATCGGACCCGCGTGGCACGCTCACGCTGACCGGCCCGGCCGGTGTCGGCACCGCCACCTTGGCCCCGGAAGCCGCCTCGGACGCCGTCACCGGCAAATCCAGGTGGATGTCGTCGCCCTCGCGGACGAAGAACGGGTGCGGCGCCACGGCCACCTCAATCAGCGCGTCGCCGGCCGCGCCGCCGTTCCACCCGGCATCGCCCTGCCCGCGCAGCCGCAACGTCTGCCCGTCCTCAAGCCCTGCCGGGATCGTCACGTCCAACGCACGGCCGTCCGGCAACGTCAGCCGCCGGCTCGCCCCCAGCGCCGCCTCCACAAAGCTCACCGAAAGCTGATAGCGCTGGTCTTGTCCGCGCATGCGCTGGTCCTGCGCCTGGCCCGCACCGCGCGCGAACAGGTCGGCAAATATGTCATGAAACGCCGCGCTGTCGCTACCGCCCATGCCGCCCCTGTAGCGCGCGCCCTGCTCCCCCTCGGCATAGGACCGGTACGTCCGGCGTGGGTCGGGTCCTGCCTGGGCCTGTCCCGTCGCATCGATTTCGCCACGGTCGAACCGCGCCCGCTTCTCCGGATCGCCCAGCAGATCGTGCGCGGCGCTGATCGCCTTGAACTGCTCCTCGGCCCGCTTGTCGCCGGGATTGAGGTCCGGATGATGTTTCTTCGCCAGCTTGAGATAAGCGGATTTGATCTGCGCGGCGGTCGCGTCCGGTTTGATGCCGAGCGTTTCATACGGGGTGGGCATCGCCGCGATATGGGAAATCGGGTTCCCGGTTAAAGTAACAGCAACCCGTCATCGCCATGCTGGCAGCCGAGCCTTCCTTTGCCTGGCGTTCTCCCCGATAAGCCGCATCCATGAACCTCCTCGACCTCCTGGTGCTCGCCATACTCGGCGTCTCGGCGCTGCTCGGCCTGTCGCGCGGCCTGGTTCGGGAGGCACTCGGGCTGGGCAGCTGGCTGTTCGCCGCCTACGCCGCCTACCAGCTCGGACCCAACCTGCAGCCCATGCTGCTCCAGGCGACCGGCACGCCCGATCTGGCGGACCCGCTCGCCTACGTGCTGGTGTTCGTGGCCGTCCTGATCGTCCTGTCGCTGCTCTCGAACCTCGTCGGACGTGTCGTGCGCATGTCGGCCCTCGGCGGCCTCGACCGCACCCTGGGCCTGGTGTTCGGGCTGGCCCGCGGGGCGGCGCTGCTGATCGCCGCCTACATCCCGCTCGGCATCATGCTCCCCCCCGACCGCTGGCCCGAGCCGGTGCTGCACGCCCGAACGCTGCCCTACATCTACGACGGCGCGGTATGGGCCGCCGGTGAGCTGCCCGCCCAATACCGCCCCCG
>CALMVI010000072.1 GCA_937873095.1 uncultured Acetobacteraceae bacterium
GCGCAACTCGGCGATCGTGGCCGCCCCCGTGTAGCCCATCCCGGCACGCAAGCCGCCCACCAGCTGGTGCACCACGCCGCTCATCGGGCCCTTGTAGCCGACACGGCCTTCCACGCCTTCCGGCACCAATTTCAAAGAATCCGTGATCTCCTGCTGGAAGTAGCGGTCGGCCGAGCCGCGCGACATGGCCGCGATGCTGCCCATGCCGCGATAGCTCTTGTACGAACGGCCCTGATACAAGAATACCTCGCCGGGCGCCTCGTCTGTGCCGGCGAGCAGGCTGCCGATCATCACGCATTCGGCCCCCGCGCCGATCGCCTTGACGATGTCGCCGCTGGTGCGGATGCCGCCATCGGCGATGCTGGGCACGTCGCGCTCGCGGCAGGCGGCGGCCGTCTCCATCACCGCGGAAAATTGCGGCACACCCACGCCGGCGACCACGCGCGTCGTGCAGATGCTGCCAGGGCCGATGCCGATCTTCACGCAGTCCGCGCCGGCGTCGATCAGCGCCAGCGCGCCCTCGGGCGTCGCCACGTTGCCCGCCACCACCTGCACCGCGTTGGACAGGCGCTTGATCCGGTCCACCTGGCCGAGCACGCCCTGGCTGTGGCCATGCGCCGTGTCCACCACGATCACGTCCACGCCGGCGGCGATCAGCGCCTCCGCCCTCGCCTGCCCGTCATCGCCGACGCCGGTCGCCGCCGCCACGCGCAACCGGCCGAGCTCGTCCTTGTTGGCCAGCGGGTGCGCCTGCGCCTTGTCCATGTCCTTGACCGTGACCAGGCCCACGCAGCGGAACGCCTCGTCCACCACCAGCAGCTTTTCGATGCGGTGATGGTGCAGCAGGCGGCGCGCCTCGTCCGGGCCGGGGTTGCCGGTCACCGTCACCAGCGTCTCGTGCGTCATCAGCTCGCGCACCGGGATGTTCGGGTCGGTGGCGAAGCGCACGTCGCGGTTGGTCAGGATGCCGACCAGCCGGCCATCGCCCTCCACCACCGGGATGCCGCTGATGCGCCACTGCGCCATCAGCGCGCGCGCGTCGGCCAGCGTCTGCCCTGGCCGTATGGTGACCGGGTTGACCACCATGCCCGACTCGAATTTCTTCACGCTGCGGACCTGCGCCACCTGCTCGTCGACGGTCAGGTTCTTGTGGATCACGCCCATGCCGCCCTGCTGCGCCATCGCGATCGCCATGGGCCCTTCGCTCACCGTGTCCATCGCGGCCGCGAGCAGCGGGATGTTGAGCGGGATCGTGCGCGTCAGCCGCGTCCGGGTGTCGGTCCGGCCGGGCAGCACCTGGGAGTAGGCCGGAACCACCAGCACGTCGTCGAAGGCCAGGGCTTCGGCGATGCGGCTGGCAGGCTGGGCGCTGTCTGTAACCATGCCGGTAGATAGGCGCGCCTGGTTGTGGCGGCAACGTCAAAGCCGGCTTTGACGTTGCCACTGACAACTTCCCTTGGCCGGGCTTGTCCCGGCCACCCACGCGGTTGAGCAGACCGATCCACGTCGACCAGGGCATGTTCGGTTCAAGTCGAACCGGACATGCCCTGCTTTTTGCATAGGCGAGCATGTCTGTCGGTTCAGGTGAGTCCACCTGAACCGACCATGCTCCAGGCCCAGCTGTTTCAACGCGTCCTTCTCGACAGAGAATACGCACACAATGCCGCTTGGATGGCCGGGACAAGCCCGGCCAAGGTGACGGTTTCATGCGGCAGCCCTGCCTCAGGGCGCGTCAGTGCCGGGCGGCTCGGCCATCAGGACGGACGTCTCCAGCACCAGCTCGGACCGCTTCGGCAGGTCGGCCAGGTCGCGCAGGCCGAACTGGGTCAGAAAGGCGGGCGTGGTGGCCCACAGGGTCGGGCGCCCGGGCACGTCGCGGTGGCCGGCGGGCCGGATCAGCGCGCCCTCCAGCAGCGCGTCCAGCGTCGGCTGTCCCAGGGCCGCGCCGCGTATCTCCTCGATCTGCGCGCGGGTCACCGGCTGGTGCCAGGCGATGATGGCCAGCGTCTCCATCGCCACGCGCGGCAGCCGGCGCGGGCGGGAGATCACGCGGGTCAGCCGCCCGGCCAGGTCGGGCGCGGTGCGGAACTGCCAGCCGCCGCCGGCCTCCGTCAGCGTCACGCCGCGGCCGGCGTACAGCGACTGGACCGCCTGCAGCACGGCGCCTGCATCGGCGTCCTCCGGCAGCAGGGCGGCGATCTGGCGCAGAGACACCGGGTCGGCGCTGGCGAAGATCAGCGCCTCCGCCAGGCGCACATGGTCTGGATCGGGCGCGCTCACCCCGGCTCGCCCTCCGGTGCGGCCAGCAGGATCGGGGCGAAGGCGGCATCCTGGCGCAGCCTGACCCCGCCGCCCCGCGCCAGCTCGAGCGAGGCGATCAGCGTGCTGGCGACCGCAGCCCGGCGTTCCTGCCCGGACAGCGCGCCAGGCAGGAACCGCTCCAGCGTCGCCCAGCCGGGCATGGTGCCGAGCGTCGCCGTCAGCCGGGCCAGCGCGTCCTGCACCGTCCAGAAGCTCAGCTGCCTGGGCTGGTAGGCGACGCGCGCGCGGGCCCGCCGCAGCCCATCGACATAGGCGCGCAGCAGGCCGGGCAGGTCGGCGCGCAGGCGCGAGCGGTCGGCGGCCAGGTGCGACTCCGGCGCGCCGCGCGGGAAGACGTCGATGCCGAGCGCCGGACGGGCGTTCAGCCAGGCGGCGGCCGCGCGCATCGTCTCGAGCTCGGCCAGGCGGGCGGCCAGCGCCTCGGCAGATTGCGCACCCTCCTCCGCTTCCGCCGTCTCGGGCGGCAGCAGCAGGCGCGACTTCAGCCAGATCAGCCAGGCCGCCATGACCAGCCACTCGGCCGCAAGCTCCAGCCGGACCCGCAGCGCGCCCTCGACGACGGCGAGGTATTGCTCGACCAGCGACAGGACCGATATCCGCGACAGGTCGATCTTTTGGGCGCGGGCGAGGTCGAGCAGCAGGTCGAGCGGGCCGTCGAACCCATCCAGGGCCAGCGTCAACCCGGTCGGCGCCCGCTCGGGTCCATGCGCCATCGCTCTAGCCGACCCCGTCGGGCACGCCCACCAGCCGGAGCAGGCCGTCATGGACCCAGTCGATCGCGGGTCCGAGGGTGCTGCCGAGCGGATCGAAGGCCACGCCCGCCTGCTGCAGCAGCGCCGGCCCGGCCACCAGGATCAGGACGAACACGATGCCGTAGCGCTCCAGCCCCGCCCAGGCGCGCGCCAGGCCGAGCGGCAGCAGCCCGACCGCGATGCGCCCGCCGTCCAGCGGCGGAATAGGGATCAGGTTGAACAGGCCGAGCACCAGGTTCAGCACGATGAAGGTGTCGACGGCCGACCACCAGGACGCAGGAAGGTCCTGGTCGCGCAGCAAACAGGCGGCCAGGACGGCGAGCGAGAAGTTCATCAGCGGGCCGGCGATCGCCACCAGCGCCATCATCTGCCTTGGATGGCGGAACCGGCTGGGGTCCACCGGCACCGGCTTGGCCCAGCCGAACATGAACAGCACGCGCCCGACCGTCAGCAACTGGCCGGCCAGCAGCATGCCGGGCAGGACCAGCGTGCCGAACCGGTCCACGTGGCGCAGCGGGTTCAGCGTCAGCCGGCCGGCCCGGCGCGCGGTGGCGTCGCCCAGCGCCAGCGCCGCGTAGCCGTGCGCCAGCTCGTGCAGGATGATCGCGGTCGCGGCGAGCAGGACGTAGAGCACCACCTGGGCCAGCGTGCCGAATGGATGCGGGCTCACGACAGCAGAGCCGCCCGCTCCTCGACCAGCGCCGGTTCGTCGAGCTCCTGTCGCGCATCGACGGCGCGGGCGCGGGCGGCGGCCAGGCGGGCCGCACAGGCCGCCGGAACGGCCGGCACGGATGCCAGCACGTCGCGCGTCTCGTCCAGGATGCCAGAGCAGTGCAGCGCCACGTCGCAGCCGGCCGCCAGCGCGCGCGCCGCCCGCTCGCCCGGGGAGCCGGACAGCGCGTGCATCGCCAGATCGTCGGTCACCAGCACGCCCGCAAAGCCGATGGCGCCGCGGATCACGCCGGCGATGATGGGGGCGCTGTGGGTTGCCGGGTTCATGTCCCTGTTTGTGTAGCGGACATGCGCCGTCATCAGCCAGGGCAGGGCTGCGTTCCGGGCGAACGGCAGCAGATCGTCGGTCGCCACGTCGTCCAGCACCGGCAGCGTCTGGTGGCTGTCCGCCCTGGCGCGGCCGTGGCCTGGCGCGTGCTTGCCCACCGGCTGCACGCCGCCGGCCAGCAGCCCGTCCGCGAACGCGGCGCCCAGCTCGGCCACCTGTTCCGGGCCGCCGGGAAACGCCCGGTCGCCGATCACGTCGTGGCCGTCCGGCGAGGCCACGTCCAGCACCGGCGCCGCCACCACGTCGAAGCCGGCCCGCACGCAGTCGAGCGCGATCAGCGCGCCGGTCAGCCACGCCGCCCGCCGCGTGGTCAGCGCGCGCGCCGGCGGGTGGGCGCGCCAGGAGGGGGGGCGCAGCCGTGCCACGCGCCCCCCCTCCTGGTCCACCATCAGCAGCCCGCCCGCGGGCAGGCAGGCGCGTATGTCGGCCACCAGTGCCGCGAGCTGGGCCGGGTCCGCGATGTTGCGCGCGAACAGGATGACGCCGAGCGCGTCCTGCAGCACGCGGCGCTCGGGGTCGGTCAGTTCGGGTCCGCCCACGCCGACGATGGCCGGCTTCACGGCCGCGCTCGTCCAGGCCGGCGATTCTGGCCGGACTCTATCGCGGGCGCGCGCAGGCGCCGGTCAGGACGCGGTGACCGAACAGTCGCCGCCCTTGGCGCGTAGCTTGCCGCAGAACGCCCCCGCCTCCTCGGCGGTGGCGAAGCCCCCGGTGCGCAGGCGATAGACCACGCGGCCGGCGATCTGCGCGCGCATGACTTCGGGCCGGTGCCCGTCGAACATGCCTGGCATCCGTTCGGCCAGCTTGCCCCAATCCTGCTCGGCCGATTGCTGGTTGTCGAAGGCCGCAAGCTGGACGCTGACCCGGTGCGGCATCGCGCCGGACGCGGCCATCGCCTGGGTCGCCGAGGCGCGCACCGGCGGCGCGGCGGCCAAGGATGCGGCGGGGGCCGGAGCCGCCTTGGCCTGCTGGCCCGCCTGCTGTGCTGCGGGGATCGAGGCCGTCCTGGCCTGCACGCCTTGTGCCGGGCGGGCGGCGGCGGCACGGGACTTGGCGCGCAACGCCCGGATTGCCGGCTTTTCGGCCGCCGGCGCCAGCGCTTCCACGCCGCCCGCGCCATCGTCGGACCCGGCCACCGTCATGCCGCCCGGGTCGGCCGGCTTCACCCGCACCGGACCGACCGGCTCCAGCACCGGCACCCCGTGACGGGCGTGCGGCGCCAGGCTGACCGCACCGATGACCAGGGCGACCAGCCCTCCCAGCCCGGCCGCCGCCAGGGCCATGCGCTTCATGTCCGGATCCATGCCGGACTGCGCTTCCGGCCGATAGGACGGGCGGCTGAAATTCTGGGTGATCGGCGGCACGGTCGGCATGGCGTTCCCCAAGGACAGATCTCCCTATCGCATTTCCTCGACCGGCGTGACGCCCAGGACCCGGAAGCCGGACCGTATTACCGACGCGGTCGCCGCAACCAGGGCAAGCCTGGGCAGCATCGCGTCGGACGGCGGATCCTGAATGATACGCAGCGCGGCATCGTCGTTGCCGCGGTTATACATCATATGAAGGTCGGCAGCCAAGTCATAGAGAAAAAACGCTATTCGGTGTGGTTCACGGGCCAGCGCCGCAGCCTCCACCGTGCGCGGCCAGGCAACCAGGCGGCGCAGCAGCGCCAGTTCCGGCTCCGCTGTCAGCAGCCCCAGCTCGGCCTGCGCCAGCGCCTCCTCGCCAAGGCGTTCAGCCGGCACGTGCTCGGCCGCCCGGCGGAACAGCGAGCGGCAGCGCGCATGCGCGTACTGGACGTAGAACACCGGGTTTTCCCGCGTCTTGGCCACGGCGAGGTCGAGGTCGAACTCCATCTGCGCGTCCGGCTTGCGGGTCAGCATGGTGAAGCGGACGGCGTCGCGCCCCACCTCGTCGATCAGGTCGCGCAAGGTGACGAAACTGCCGGCCCGCTTGCTCATCCGCACCGGCTGGCCGCCGCGCAGCACGTGCACGATCTGGCACAGCACCACGTCGAGCGTGTCGCGCCCGTCCGACAGGGCGCGCACCGCCGCCTTCATGCGCTGCACGTAGCCGCCATGGTCGGCGCCCCAGACGTCGATCATCACCGCAGCGCCGCGCGCCGCCTTGTCGGCGTGGTAGGCGATGTCGTTGGCGAAATAGGTGTTGCTGCCGTCGGATTTCTGCAGCGGCCGGTCCACGTCGTCGCCGTATTGCGTGGCGCGAAACAGGGTCTGCGGGCGCGGCTCCCAATCCTCCGGCGTGCGCCCCTTCGGCGGCTCGAGCACGCCCTCGTAGATCAGGTCCTTCGCGCGCAGCGCTGCGATGGCGCGGTCCGCCGCCCCGCCCTCCAGCAGCGCGCGCTCGGACGTGAACACGTCCTGCACCACGCCGAGGGCGGCCAGGTCCTCCCTGATGGAGTCGAGCATGGTCGCGATCGTCGTGTCGCGCACCGTGTCGAGCCAGACCGAGGGTGCCGCCGGCGTCGCGTCCTCCCCGGCCAGGCTGCGGCCGTGCTCGGCGGCCAGCGCGTTGCCCACGGGCACCAGGTAATCGCCGCGATACTGCAGGCCGCCCGGCACGATGGCCGCAAAATCGTCCTCGGTCAGCGCGGTGCCGATCGCCTGCAGGTAGCGCCAATAGGCGGCCCAGGCGAGGGCCGCCACCTGCGCGCCGGCGTCGTTGATGTAGTATTCCTTGGTGACGGCGTAGCCCGCCTTGGCCAGCAGGTTGGACAGCGCGTCGCCGACCACCGCACCACGGCAATGGCCGATATGCATGGGGCCGGTCGGGTTGGCCGACACGTATTCCACGTTCACGTGAACGCCCTGCCCGACGAAGCTGTCGCCATAGGCTTCCTGGGCTTCAAGGATCACCGGCACCTGCGCGCGCAAAGTGGCGGGCGCCAGGCGCAGATTGATGAAGCCGGGGCCGGCGACCGAGGCCTCAGCAACGCCGGCCGCGTTCAGTGCCTGGGCTATGGAGGCCGCGAGTTCGGCGGGTTTGCGGCCGGCCTGCTTGGCCGCCACCATCGCCGCGTTGGTCGCCATGTCGCCATGGGCGGGGTCGCGGGTCGGCGTCACCTCCACGCGGGCGGCAACCTCATTCGGCAGGCCGGGCAGGGCGGCGTGCAGCGCGGCGAGCACGTGAGTGCGCATGGTGGCAAACAGGTTCTGGGTCACGAAAACGTCCTTGGCCGTGCCGCGCTCGGCGAGCGTGCTCGGCACGGGGGCTCTCTAGCGGGTGAGCAGGGCAAAGTCATGCTGCCGGGCAGTGGCGAACCCGTGTTGGCCGTCCCCAGAAAACTGTTGCGAAATCTGCGGGCTTACCCAACAATGCCTGCATGACGGTAGACGCGATCATCAAGGCTGGCGGCGGTCCTTCCAGGATCGGCAGACAGTTGGGGCTTCACCATGCATCCGTCATCGAATGGCGGAAGGCGGGGCAGGTTCCGGTTGCCCACGTGTTGAAGCTGGAAGAGATCACCGGCATCCCGCGCCATCAAATGCGGCCGGACATCTACCCGCCGCCCGCCGGAGCCGGCGACCCGCCGGACAAGACGACCGATCCGGCAGCCTATGGCAGCCTGCGATGGTTGACCGCGCAGCGTGACCGCCGGCCTGCCGTGGATATCAGCTCGGTCGAATTACTGAACGGTCTGCACGACGAAGATTGAGCTTCTATCTTGATGCCAGCGTCATCGTGCCGCTGCTTGTGGCCGAACCCGCCAGCGCGGCCGTGGAACGCTTCGTCGACTCTGCCCCAAGCCTCTCGATCAGCGACTACGCGGTAGCCGAGACCGCATCCGCCCTCTCCAGGCTCATCCGCATGCGCAAGCTGGGGAGCATCGACGCCGCACTGGCGCTTGCCGACCTGGACGTATGGCGGGCGAGGTCGGCCACCAACGTTGCGGTCACCGGCGCCGACGTTCGGCTGGCCGATGTGTTCGTGCGGCGATTCGAGCTGATGCTGCGCACGCCCGACGCGCTTCACATTGCCATCTGCCACCGCGTTCAGCACGTGCTGATGACGCTGGATCGTCGGCTGCTGGCCGCGGCCGGTGTGTTGGGTGTGCCCACGCAGGCGCCGGCCTAGAGCAGCATCATCCAGACTGGCACCAGTCTGGGTGATGAAGCTGCTCGCCAAAACAAAAGCTTGGAGCGGGTCAGGCTGACACCGTCAGCATGAACCCGCTCTAGCGGCTCACCCCGGCTCGGACAGATCCGTCAGGCGCCGGTACTCCTCCTGGGCGAAGCGGTCGGTCATGCCGGCCACGTAGTCGCAGACCACGGCCGCCGCCTGGGCCGGCTGGCCCTCGCCCGCCTGGGCGCGCCAGCCATCGGGCAGGGTGGACGGGTCGGCGTGCAGCAGGCCGAACAGCTCCTCGGTCATCCGCCTGGCCTTCGCCGTCATCCGGTTCACCCGCCAATGGGCGTACATGCGGGCGCGCAAAAATTCCTTGATCGCGTGGTTGGCCTCGGCCATGCGCGCCGAAAACCCCACCACAGGCTTCCTCGCGCGCCGTATCCGGTCGGCGTCCCCTGGGTCCAGCGCCGCCAGCCGCCGCCTCGTCTCGTCGACCAGGTCGCTGACCAGTTCGTGGATGACGCGGCGTATCGTCTCGGGGCGCAGGCGCTGCGGCGGCATGTCCAGGCTGGCGCGGCGGGCCTCGGCCAGGGCCGCGCCCACCACCGGCAGGTGGGCGATCTCGTCGAAGCCGAACAGGCCGAAGCGCATGCCGTCGTCGAGATCGTGGCTGTGATAGGCGATGTCGTCCGACAATGCCGCCACCTGCGCCTCGGCCGAGGCGTAGGTGCCCAGCATCAGGTCCTGGCGGGCGTTGTAGGCGGCGATGTAGGCCGGCGGCCGGGCGAGCGGGCCGTTATGCTTGACCAGCCCCTCCAGCGTCTCCCAGGTCAGGTTCAGCCCGTCGAACGCGGCGTAGCGCGCCTCCAGCCGCGTCACCACGCGCAGCGTCTGGGCGTTGTGGTCGAAGCCGCCATACGGCTTCATGCGCGCGTTCAGCGCGTCCTCGCCGGCATGGCCGAAAGGCGGGTGGCCGAGATCGTGCGCCAGGGCCAGCGCCTCGGTCAGGTCCTCGTCCAGCCGCAGCGAGCGGGCGATCGAGCGGGCGATTTGCGCCACCTCCAGGCTGTGGGTCAGCCTCGTGCGGTAGAAATCGCCCACGTGGTTGACGAAGACTTGGGTCTTGTACTGCAGCTTGCGAAACGCCGAGCTGTGGATCACCCGGTCCCGGTCGCGCTGCCACGGGCTGCGGGACGACGAGTCCGGCTCGTGATGCAGCCGCCCGCGCGAGGCGGCCGCGTGGACGGCGTAGGGAGCGAGTTCCATTCTGACGACCGATGCCTGACAACTGGAAGGCATGGCACAACCGCCCAAGGGTGCCTATGTTCCGGTCATGAGCTTTCAAGTGACCGACCGGGCGCTGGACCGGGTTGCCGAGATCGTGGCCGCAGAGGGCCGCCCGGCTTCCCTGCGCGTGGCCGTGCTGGCCGGCGGATGCAGCGGCTTCCAGTACAAGTTCGACCTGGACGAAGCGGCGCCTGCTTCCGACGACCTGGTGATCGAGCGCGGGCCGGCCCGTGTGGTTGTGGACCCTACCAGCCTTGATCTGCTGGCAGGCGCCGAGCTGCATTACGCCGACGAGCTGATGGGCAGCTATTTCAAGATACAGAACCCGAATGCCACCAGCTCGTGCGGGTGCGGCACCAGCTTCTCGATTGACTGAGGACGTTGGTGGACGTCGGCTGGAGGGAACCTACTGAGGTTGATCTCAAGCGAGCTGCCCGCTGGCTTGAGTTGCTGATTGCGCACTCTGACTTTCCTGCACCTGACGCCCTCTCTCGACATCTGAAGGGCGCCGAAATCACAAGTTGCTGCGACTGTGGATGTAACTCCTTCACATTGGCCGTTCAGCCTGCCTCTACAGCGCTGGTTTCGCCACGGCATGGCGGCGAACTTATGTTCCAGGCAAACTTCAATGAACGAGGTTCGAGAAATTCACTTGAGCTGCTTGTTTTCACCGATCAGGCAGGTTGCGTTTGGTCCATTGAAGTCGATTACTGCGGCAATTGCTTGCCCATTCCTGACCAAATCGAATTAGAGTCGAAACCCTACTACACGCACGCGCGCCAAGACTTAGTTCATTCAGCGTGAAGATCGCCACCTGGAACGTCAACGGCAGCCGCGCGCGCGAACAGAACATCGTCCGCTGGCTGGAGGCCAACGCGCCCGACCTCCTGCTGATGCAGGAGATCAAGTGCGAGGCGGCAAGCTTCCCCGCCGTGTTCGCCGAACTGGGCTGGCACAGCGCCATCGTCGGCCAGAAAGGTTTCAATGGCGTCGCCGCCCTCGCCCGCGCGCCGCTGGACGTTCGGCTGACCGCCCTGCCCGGCCTGCCCGAAGACGACGCCCAGGCGCGCTACCTCGAGGTCGCGTTCGAGGGCGTCCGCGTCGGCAACCTATACCTGCCCAACGGCAACTCCAACGGCGATGTGGGCTACCAATACAAGCTGCGCTGGATGCAGGCGCTGGTCGCGCATGCGGACGCTCTGCTGGCCGGCGATGTGCCGCTGATCCTGGCGGGCGACTACAACGTGTGCCCGGAGGACGTCGACTTCGCCCCCGGCGTGCTGGGCCCGGACGACGCGCTGGTGCGGCCCGAAACCCGCGCGCTGTACCGGACCATGATCTGGGCCGGCCTGACCGACGCGGTGCGCGCCATGCATCCCGATGGCCCGTGCTACACCTTCTGGGACTACCAGGCCGGCTGCTGGCAGCGCGACCGGGGCCTGCGCATCGACCACGCCCTGCTGTCGCCCACCCTCGCCGAACGCCTCGTCTCGGCGGCACCCGACCGGGCGGCCCGTGGCGAGGCCACGCCGTCCGACCACGTGCCGCTGGTGCTGACCTTCGACTGACGCCCGCCTGGCGGCAGTTCAGGGCTTGGGCCGCCTGGCGCGGCAGGCATCGCTGCAGTAGCGCACCTCGTCCCAGGTTTTCGCCCATTTCCGCCGCCAGGCGAACGGCCGGCCGCAGGTGGCGCAGATCTTGGTGGGCAGGTCGGCCTTCTTGCGCATCCTGTGGCTGGGCGAGGGCGGGCGCGTCACGCGGCCGCCGTCAGACGGTGCGGATCCGCAGCACGCCGTCCTCGCCGCGGGTCTGCTCCACCTCGCCGCGGGCGCGCATGTAATTGACGTGCGCCAGCGTCTCGCCGAACGCGAAGCCCAGCTGGTGGCTGTCCATCTGGCGCTTGAACAGCACCGGCAGCAGCTCGGCCGCCGTCCGCGGCTCGCTCCTTGCCGCCTCGGCGATCAGGCCGCACCGGCCGGCGTGGTGGCGGGCGAGCTCGGCCAGCCTCTCGTGCAGCCCGGTGAACGGAAGGTGGTGGCCCGGCAGCACGAGCGTGCCCTCCGCCACGCAGTCGTTCAGCTCGGACAGCGAGGCCAGGTACTCGCCCAGCGGGTCGGCATTCGGCTCCATCGCCTGCACGGAAATGTTGGGCGAGATGCGGGCCAGCACCTGGTCGGCAGCCAGCAGCAGCCCGTCCGCCGCACAGTGCAGCATCGCCTGCTCCGGCGCGTGGCCGCCGCCTGTGAACACCGCGAACGTGCGGCCGCCTATGCGCACCGCGTCCCCCGCCGCCAGCCGGTCGTACTGCGCGGGCAGCCCGGTGATCATGCGCAAGTAGCCGTGGCCCTCGCCCGCCACGCGCGCGCCGCAGTCCGGGGTCAGCCCGTGCTCGGCGTAGAACGGCGCGCGAGAGGCGGGCGCGCCGTGCTGCAGCATGCGCGTCATCAGCATCTCGGTGCGCGGCATGGCGAGCGGGCAGGCGAACCGCTCCGTCAGCCAGCCGACCAGCCCCACGTGATCGGGGTGGAAATGCGAGCAGATCACCCGGGTCAGCCGCATCCCGTGCAGCGGTCCGGACAAGGCCGCCTCCCAGCCCGCCCTGGTCGCGTCGTCGCCCAGCCCGGTGTCGAACACCGCCCAGCCGCCCTCGTCCTCGATCAGGAACACGTTGACGTGGTCGAGCAGGAACGGCAGCGCGAAACGCAGCCACAGGACGCCAGGCGCCACCTCCAGCACGCTGCCCGGTTCGGGCGGCGTGTCGAACGGGAACACGATGGCAGTCTGGGCATGGGCGAGCATGGTGCAAGCCTAGGCAGCGTTGCAGTGCGGCACAACCGGACGGCACGGGGCCGGCCGCTTCCTAGCGCGCGCCACCGGGTGCTATAGGCCGGCGCCCATGGACGAACTCGCGCCGCCCCATCCAGCCCTGCTGCCCGCCGGCCTGCGCGACCTTCTGCCGCACGAGGCGCAGGCCGAAGCGGCGTCGGTCGCCGCGATCATGGCGGTGTTCGCCAGCCACGGCTACGCCCGCGTGAAGCCGCCGCTGATGGAGTTCGAGGACGGCATGCTGGCCGGCGCGGGGGCTGCCACCGCCGACCAGATCTTCCGCATCATGGACCCCGACAGCCACCGCATGATGGGCCTGCGCGCGGACATGACGCCGCAGGTGGCGCGCATTGCCGCCACCCGGCTGGCCGGCAGCCCGCGGCCGCTCCGCCTGTCCTACGCCGGCGAATGCATCCGCGTGCGCGGCCAGCGCGACGCCGACCGCCAGGTGCCGCAGGCGGGCATCGAACTGATCGGCGCCGACAGCGCCGCCGCCGACGCAGAGGCCATGCTGGTCGCCGTGGAGGCGCTGGCCGCACTCGGCCTGGCCAGACTTAGCCTGGACCTGACCCTGCCCGCGCTGACGCCCGCCCTGCTGGACGAGGCGGGCCTTGCGGGAACGCGCCGCGACGCGTTGGCGCGCGCGCTGGACCGCAAGGACGCAGCCGCCGTGGGCGAGCATGGCGGCGCGCTGGCCCCTATGCTGACCGACCTGCTGCTCGCCGCCGGCCCCGCGCCGGACGCGCTGGCCGCGCTGCGCCGCGCCACCCTGCCCGCGCCGATGCGCGCGCTGGCCGGGCGGCTGGAGGAGGTCGCCTGCCTGCTGCGGGCCCAGGCGCCGCAGCTGCGCGTGACCATCGACCCGCTGGAGTTCCGCGGCTTCCGCTACCACACGGGCATCGCCGTCACCGTCTTCGCGCCAGGGCGGCACGAGGAGCTCGGCCGCGGCGGGCGCTACCTGTCGGGCGGCGGGGAGCCTGCGACCGGGATGACGCTGTTTGCCGACGCCGTGCTGCGCGCCGCGCCGACGCCGCCGGTGCGCCCCTGCATCCTGGTCCCGGCCGGCACCGACCCCGCCGCGTCGCGCGCCCTGCGCCGCGAGTTTGCCACCGTGGCCGCGCTGGAACCCTGCGACGAGGAGGCCGAGGCGATGCGGCTCGGCTGCTCGCACGTGCTGCGCGACGGCGTGCCGCAGCCCTTAGGCGCCCGGTAACCCTACCGATGGCGAACGTGGCGGTGATCGGGGCGCAGTGGGGCGACGAGGGCAAGGGCAAGGTCGTCGACTGGCTGGCCAGCCGCGCCGACGTGGTGGTGCGGTTCCAGGGCGGCCACAATGCCGGCCACACGCTGGTGGTGGGCAACCAGACCTACAAGCTGAGCCTGCTGCCGTCGGGCCTGGTGCGCGGCAAGCTGGGCATCATCGGCAACGGCGTGGTGGTGGACCCCGACGCGCTGCTGGCCGAGATCGCCAGGGTGCAGGCCCAGGGGCTGACGGTGACGCCGGACACGCTGCGCATCGCCGACAACGCCACCCTGATCCTGCCGCTGCACGGCGCCATCGACCGGGCCCGCGAGGCGGCACGCGGCGCGGCCAGGATCGGCACCACCGGGCGCGGCATCGGCCCTGCCTACGAGGACAAGGTTGCCCGGCGCGCGATCCGCGCCTGCGACCTGGCCGAGCCGGACACGCTGTCCCGCAAGCTGGACGAGTTGCTGCTGCACCACAACACGCTGCTGCGGGGGCTGGGTGCGGAGACCTTCGAGAAGCAGGCGCTGCTGGACGGCCTGCTGGCGACAGCGCCCAGGCTGCTGCCGTTCGTCGAACCGGTCTGGGAGCGGCTGGACGGGCTGCGCCGCCAGGGCAGGCGCATCCTGTTCGAGGGCGCGCAGGCGGTGATGCTGGACGTGGACCACGGCACCTACCCGTTCGTGACCAGCAGCAACACGGTGGCTGCGACGGCGGCCAGCGGCGCGGGCGTCGGGCCGTCGGCCGTGGGTTTCGTGCTGGGCATCGCCAAGGCCTACACCACCCGCGTCGGGTCCGGGCCGTTCCCCACCGAGCTGACCGACGATGTCGGCCGCATGCTGGGCGAGCGCGGCCACGAGTTCGGCACGGTGACCGGCCGCCCGCGCCGCTGCGGCTGGTTCGACGCGGCGATGGTGCGCCAGGCGGTCAAGGTGGGCGGCGTGCAGGGGCTGGCGCTGACCAAGCTGGACGTGCTGGACGGCATGCAGACGCTGCGCATCTGCACGGGCTACGAGGTCGGCGGCACGCGCATCGGCCACCTGCCGGCGGCACCAGGGGCGCAGGCGGCGGCGAGGCCGGTGTACGAGGACGTCGAGGGCTGGCGCGGCTCGACGCGCGGCGCACGGTCCTGGGCGCAGTTGCCGGCGCAGGCGATCAAATACGTCCGCCGTATCGAGGAGCTCGTCGAGGCGCCGGTGACGCTGCTTTCCACCAGTCCGGAACGCGACGACACGATCATGGTGCGCGACCCGTTCCAGGATTGACGCGCCGGTTGGCACGCCCGACGCGCCCGGTTCACTCGGAATTAACGCGAGCGGCCTAGTCTTGCGCCATGGCGGACGAAAACGGCGTAATCGCCACCTATTACCGCATCGACCCGACGAAGCCGGCGCTGCCCCTGGTCGGCGGGCTGCGCGCCCTGCCGGTCATCGATGGCCGCGACCCTGGGCAGCCGGTGATCGCGGTCGAAACCCGTGCCGACCTGCCGCCGCGGCCGCGCATCCCGCTCGCATGCGGCGGCCCGCCGATCCCGCACACCATCCTGCCGATCGATTACGGTCCCGGCCGCGACGCCACCGGGAAGCCGGGCTGGTTCATCGTCAGCGAGGGGTGGCCGGCCGCACCCCTGCAGGTCGGACCGCAGCCCTGGCGCGAGTCCGACCTGATGAACCAGCTGCTTCTGCCGGCCGCCAAGGCGCTGGCCGACATGCAGGAGCGCGGGCTGACCCACCGGGCGCTGCATCCCGCCAACCTGTACCGGGCCAGCCCGCGCGACCCGGTGACGCTCGGACCGTTCTGGATGGCGCCGCCGAGCAGCTTGCAGCCCGCAGTGTTCGAGCCGCCCTACATGGCGCAGTGCCTGCCAAACGGCCGAGGCGACGGCAGCATCGCCGACGACGTCTATGCGCTGGGCGTCACGCTGCTGTGTTGCGCGCTTGGGCGCGTGCCGCTTGCCGAACTCGACGACCCGGGCATCCTCGCGCGCAAGCTCGAGTTCGGCAGTTTCGCGGCCCTGACCACCGGCGCGGTCCTGACCCCGCTCATCACCGACCTGCTGCGCAGCATGCTGGCCGAAGATCCGGAGCACCGGCCTTCGCCCCGCCTGCTGCTGCGGCCCGAGCAGGCGCGCGCCAGGCGGGTCGGCGCCCGCCCGCCACGCCGGGCGGAACAGCCGCTCAACCTGGGCGGCCTGAACGTCTGGTCGTCGCGCCAGCTCGCCCAGGGGTTGAGCGTGCGTCCCGAACGCGGCTGTGCGCTGCTGAAGAGCGGTGCTGTCGAGCATTGGCTGCGGCGCTGCCTGGGTGACCCGCAGCTCGGCATGCGGGTGGAGGAACTGACCCGCCGGCGCGACGACGAAGCCGACACGGACCGGTCGCGCTCCGAGGCGCTGCTGCTGATGCGCTGCATCGCCGCGATCGACCCTCTGGCTCCCCTGGTCTGGCGCGGCATCGCCGTGCAGCCGGACGGGCTGGGCAGCGCGCTCGCCGGCGTGGCGCCGGACGTGGCACAACCGCTGGAGGACGTCATCGCGGCCCAGGCCGTCGGCGAGTTCTGCCGCGCGAGCCATCGCGCCCGGCAGGCGGCGGAGTTGCCGGAAGCCGAACGGCAGTGGGCGGGCTGGCTTGCCGCCCGCGGCGTCGCCGGCGGCAGCAAGCGTCTGCTCTACGGCATGAACCCGATGATGGCTTGCATGTCGCCCATCCTGGGCGGCCGCCCGGTGGTCCGCGCGGCCGAGCTGTTGCCGGTCCTGGAGGACGCCTCGGCCACTGCCGACAGGAGCCGTCCACCGATCGACCCGCACATCGCAGCTTTCCTGGCCGCACGGCTGGAACCGGCCCTGTCGAGCAACCTGCGCAAGCTTTCCAGCTTCGCCTCCCCGTCAGACCGCCTCGGCGTGCTGCGGCTGTTCGGGCGTCTGCAGGCCAGCTTCCACCCCGCACCCCTGCCAGGCCTGGCAGGATGGCTGCTGTCTTCCGGGTTCGCCCGGCTGGACGACTGGCGCAACAAGAAAACGCGTGCGACGCTGAATGACGCGTTGGACGATGCAGCCCGGCGCGGCCAGATCTCTGCCATGGCCGGGCTGGTGGACGATGAAGAGGCCAAGCAGGCCGATCGGGCAGCAATGGCGGTGGTGCGCGCCCGCGTTCGCGAACTGGAAAAGGCACTCCAGGAAGCAACGGCCGAGATGCCGAAACGGGTCGAGGCTGCACAGTCGCTCGGCCATGAGATCGTCACCGGCGCGGGGCTGATCGCCAGCCTCGGCGCCACGCTGGCGCTGGCGCTGGGCTGATGGCCGAAGCGGTCCACATCGCCGGAGCGCAGCGATCGACCAACTTGGGTCGACGCGGCTCGGCACTCTGGATCCAGGGCCTGGCTTGCGGCGCCGCGCTGACCTTTGCCGCACCCACCGTGCTTCTGCTCGGCATCCTGCTTGCCCCGGCGCTGGTCTGCCTGCTGGTCCAGCCAAGGATCGAGCGCGGGTTGCTGCGCGCAGTGGCGGTGGCCTGCACCGCGTCGTCACTGTCGCCGGTCTGGCATCTCTGGCTCGCCGGCGACCGGTTCGAGCAGGCGTTGGCCGGCCTGTCGGATCCGTTCGTCCTGCTCCTGGCCTGGGGTGCGGGAGCGAGCGCCTGGGCGCTGTGTCAGGTGATCCCGGTCGTGCTTCGCGGCAGCTGGGACATGCAGACCGCGAGCAGGGTGCGGACGATGGAGACCGAACTCAAGACCCTGAACGAGCGATGGCTGCTCGAAGACGCATCCGAACCGTAAACGTGAAAGGCCCGGACTGAGCCGGGCCTTTTCCGCTGCCTGCGGTCAGGCTGCCTGCCGTCAGGCTGCCTACGGTCAGGCTGCCTGCGCCATCCGGCGCTCTGTCACCTGCGTCCGCATCGCCTTTTGCAGCTTCTCGAACGCCCGAACCTCGATCTGGCGAACGCGCTCACGCGAGATGTTGTACTGCTGCGACAGCTCCTCCAGCGTGGTCGGGTTGTCCTTGAGCCGCCGCTCGATCAGGATGTGACGCTCCCGGTCGTTCAGCGTCTTCAGCGCACCGCCGAGCAGCGCCTTGCGGCCGGTCAGCTCCTCACGCTCGGCAAGCTCGCTCTCCTGGCTCTCGCCCTCGTCGACCAGCCAATCTTGCCACTCGCCCTCGCTGTCGGCGCGGACGGGGGCGTTCAGACTGTGGTCGGGTGCGGCCAGCCGACGGTTCATGCTGACCACGTCCTGCTCGGGCACGCCGAGCGTTGTCGCGATCTTGGCCACATGCTCCGGCCGCAGGTCGCCGTCCTCGATCGCCTGCATCTGGCCCTTCAGCCGGCGCAGGTTGAAGAACAGCTTCTTCTGCGCCGCCGTGGTGCCCATCTTCACCAGCGACCAGCTGTGCAGGATGTACTCCTGGATGGCGGCGCGAATCCACCACATCGCGTAGGTCGCCAGGCGGAAGCCGCGATCAGGGTCGAAGCGCTTTACGGCCTGCATCATGCCGACATTGCCCTCGCTGATCAGCTCGCCCACCGGCAGGCCGTAGCCGCGATAGCCCATGGCGATCTTGGCGACCAGGCGCAGGTGAGAGGTGACCAGCTTGTGGGCGGCCTTGTTGTCCTCGTGATCACGCCAGGCATGGGAGAGCGACAGCTCCTCCTCGGGCGTCAGCATGGGAAACTTGCGGATCTCCTGCAGGTAGCGGGAGAGATTGCCCTCTGGGGCGACATTGACAAAGGCTGAGGCCACGAAACGGCTCCTTCTGTCCGGCAACCACACCCGGTCTCTCTGCCCATTACGGCGCAGCGGGTGGAAAGGTTGCGGCTGAAAGTGTGGAGCGCGAGGACGTTACCACGCCAGCCCTGAACCCCTCGAAGGCAACCCAGGATGGGCGGTAGCCAGCCTGGCACGCCCGCCAAGCCGACCCGCAAATTCATACAGGACCAGCGTGGTCCAGTCAACAACGGTCCGGGTTCCGCAACGATGTTCACGCACCCGTGACCGAGGTCAAATTATGCGAGCGCTCTTAACAAGGCCTGAAAATCCGCGGGCGGCGGCGTCTCGAAACGCACTTCGTGACCGGTGACGGGATGGCGGAAGCCAAGGGTCGCCGCGTGCAGCGCCTGGCGCGGAAAATCCAGCAGAAGCGAGCGCTGCGGCTCGGTTACCGCACGGCTCACGGCAGGGATGCGCCGTATATAGACAGGATCGCCCACCACAGGATGCCCGGCCGAGGAGAGGTGAACGCGTATCTGATGGGTGCGCCCGGTAGCCAGCCGGCATTCGATCAGGCTGGCGGCTGCCTGATAGACGCCGAGCGTCTTGTAGCGCGTCAGCGCCGCCTTGCCGCCGCGGGTGACCAGCGCCATCCGCTTGCGGTCGCGCGGATCCCGCCCGATCGCGCCCGCGATCTCTCCTGCCGCCGGCACCGGCATGCCCCAGACCAGCGCCCTGTACACCCGCTCGATATCGCGCGCGGCGAATGCGGCGGACAGGGCGGCCAGCGCCTGCTCGGTCTTCGCCACCACCATCACGCCCGAGGTGTCGCGATCGAGCCGGTGCACGATGCCGGGCCGCCGCTCGCCGCCGATGCCGGGCAGCGCATCGCCGCAATGGGCGAGCAGCGCATTGACCAGCGTTCCGTCCTGGTTGCCCGGCGCGGGGTGCACCACCAGCCCGGCCGGCTTGTCGAGCACGATCAGCGCGCGGTCTTCGTAGAGGATGGTGAAAGGGATGTCTTGGGGTTGCGGCGTGGGCGAGACCGGGTCCGGCTGAGTCAGCGCGTAGTCGCTGCCGGCGCGGATCGGCTCGGCCGGCTGGGTCACCGGCAGGCCGTCCCGCGTGGCGTGTCCCGCCTCGATCAGGCTCTTGACGCGCGATCGCGACAGCGTGCCGCTGGCCTCGGCCAAATAGCGGTCCGCACGCTGGCCCGCCGCCTCGGGCGGCGCCGTGACCCGCAATGGCTCGATCACGCCGGCTGCGCCACTTCCATCTCGGCCACGAAGTCTTGCGCGGCTGTCACCGGATCGGCCGCCTCGATGATCGGCCGCCCGACCACCAGGTAGTCGGCGCCATTGGCAATCGCCTGGCCCGGCGTGGCGCTGCGCTTATGGTCCTGCGTGCCGGACGCCGCCTGCCGCACGCCCGGCGTCGCGATCAGCAGCCGGTCCGAGCCCGCCAGGCGCCGTATGGCGTCCGGATCGTCGTCGGCCGAGGCGATGATGCCGTCGCATCCCAGCGCCGCCGCCTGCTTGGCGCGCATATCCACCAGTTCGCGGGCGGAGACGCCATAGCCCATCTGCCGGCACGCCGCGTCGTCCAAACTGGTCAGCACCGTGACTGCAAACACCTTCAATCCTGTGTCGCCGCGCGCCTGCACCGCTGCCTCGATGATCGCCGCATCCCCGTGCACAGTGACAAAGCTCACGCCGCGCCGCGCCGCCGCAGCCACGCCGCGCGCCACCGTCTGCGGGATGTCATACATCTTTGCATCCAAAAACAGTTTTTTGCCCTGCCCGGTCAACCGATCGACCAGCGCGTCCACCCCTGGCGCGTACTGCAGCCACATGCCGATCTTGAAGAACGAGACGACGCCCTCCAGCCGGTCCACCAGCGCGGACGCGGACGCCACGTCGGCCACGTCCAGTGCCACGATCAGCCGGTCCGCCATGTTGGCCGGCAGCGTGCGGTGCCGCGCCCCCTCAACACCGTCCGCCAATTTCTTCATGACCTTTCACGCAGCAGGATGGCCGCTTCAACCAAAGCACTAGGCCAGCACGCGCGGGGGGAGCAAGAAGCGGCCTTCTTTGTCTGATGGAAAATGATGCGCGGCTTGCTGACCCTGGTTGTCGTCATGGGCGTGCTGATCGTAGCCGGCGTCGCCGTGATCGGCCTCACCGTGGCGCACCGCCTGACCCACATCGCGGTTCCTGCGGGTGCGCCGTCGGACACGGTGCTGGACGAGCCGGCGGGCACGCAGGTTATGGGCGTCATGGGTATGGGCGACAGGCTGGCAATCACATTACGAGGCGGCGGGCCGGACCGCGTGGTAATCGTAGGCGTTGGCACCGGTCAACATCTGGGTACAATACGACTGACCCACTAACTCATGAATCAACAGGCGAAGCCTGCGGCATTTCAACAATTTCCCTAGTACAACAGCGGATACACTTAACCGCCGGGAGGGCAATTAATTTCGATGTAACGCTTCCACTCTTCGTCAGAGTTTGCAAGGCTAAGGCCATTTCCTCCACCCAGCGTGAACTTACCGATTAGACGATCATCACACACGTTTGTAGTATACTGTTTTGAAGGTTGCCCATTAAAGTCGAATGTGCAGGTAGCCGCAAAACTGCTGTCCCTACCTCCTGTATTTTCCCGAACATACGAAAACATTTTTCCACATGCTAAAACTTTGGCGATCGGATTAAGCCCTCGGACAGATCGTGTGATGTCCTGAATGACATCTTCCCTCTCTGTAGGCTCGATGATCTTCCTAAGAATGGAGTCGCTAGACTCTGTATCCGCGGCATAGCAGGCCGACGACGTCAACAACATCAGCATAGCTGCGATTACAGCGACATCAAAACGATGAAAAAGCACCCTGCCCTCAAACGTCGGGTAAAACATTAAAGGTATCTCCTTTTCGATTGTATTATCCATCTCGCTCAATCTTACCTATGACGCTGATCCTACACCCTGACCCGCCTCCACCACCGCCAGCGCCGTCATGTTGACGATTCCCCGCGCCGTCACGCTCGGCACCAGAACGTGGGCCGGTTTGGACATGCCCAGCAGCAGGGGACCCACCGGCAAGCCATCCGCCGCCGCCTTGACCAGGTTGAATGCGATGTTGGCCGCGTCCAGCGTCGGCAGCACCAGCAGGTTGGCGACACCCGACAGGGTGCTGGACGGCATCACGCGTTCGCGAATCGCTTCGGAGAGGGCGGCGTCGGCGTGCATTTCGCCGTCCACCTCCAGATCCGGCAGGCGCGCGCGGATTAGCGCCAGCGCCTGGCGCATCTTCCGGGCACTCGGCGAGTTGCTGTTGCCAAAACTGGAATGCGAGAGCAGCGCCACCTTCGGCTCGATGCCGAAGCCCGCGACCGCGTTGACCGCCAACTTGGTCATTTCCGCAATCTGTTCGGCGGTCGGGTCCACGTTCATGTGCGTGTCGCACAGGAACATGGCGCCGGTCTGCAGGATGATGCCGGATAGCGCGAAGATGCGGGTGACGGCGGGGGATTTCGGCACGATCGGCAGCAGATACTCCATCTGCCGATACCAGCCGCCGGTGCCGCCGCACAGCGCGGCATCCACCTGGCCCGTGTGCAGCAGCATCGCACCGGCGACGATGTTGCGCGTGCGCATGCGTTTGACCGCGGCATCCGGCGGCACGCCGCGGCGGGCCACCAGCGCCTGATATGGTGCGATCAGCGGGTCGAACACCGCGCTGTCGCGCGCCGGGTCCAGCACCTGCACGGTGCCGTCCAGCTTCATGCGCAAGCCCATCTCGCGCACGCAGCGGGCGATCACGTCGCGCCGGCCGAGCAGCACCGGCTCGGCCAGACCGTCATCGACCACCGTCTGCACGGCGCGCAGCACGCGCTCGTCCTCGCCCTCGGTGTACACCACGCGCGCGCGCCGCTTGCGCGCCGCCTCGAACACCGGGCGCATCAGCTGGCCGGAGCGGAACACGAACCGTTCCAGCTCGGAGCGGTAGGCGTCGAAATCGGCGATCGGGTGCTGTGCCACGCCGCTGTCCATGGCCGCGCGCGCCACCGCAGGCGCCACCTGCAGGATCAGCCGCGGATCGAACGGCTTGGGGATGATGTACTCCGCGCCGAACACCGGCGCATCGCCGCCATAGGCGCGCGCCACCACCTCGCTCGCCTCCATGCGCGCAAGGTCGGCGATCGCGCGCACGGCGGCCAGCTTCATCGCCTCGTTGATCGTGGTCGCACCCACGTCCAGCGCGCCCCGAAAGATGAACGGAAAGCACAGGACGTTGTTGACCTGGTTCGGATAGTCGCTGCGCCCGCTGGCAACGATCGCGTCCGGCCGCGCGGCGCGCACCAGTTCCGGCATGATCTCGGGCTCGGGGTTGGCCAGCGCCATCAGGATCGGGCGCGGCGCCAGCAGCGGCAGCCATTCGGGGCGGAACACGCGCGGCGCCGACAGCCCCATGAAGATGTCCGCGCCCTCGATCACGTCGCCCAGCACGCGCGCGTCGGTGTGTCGGGCGTAGCGCGCCATGTTGTCCGGCATGTCGGTGTCGCGGCCGGCATAGACCACGCCGCGTATGTCGGTCAGCGTCACGTTGTCGGCCGCAAGCCCCATCGCCACCAGAAGGTCCACGCAGGCCAGCGCGGCCGCACCCGCGCCCGACGTCACCAGCCGTATCTCGGCCAGCGTCTTGCCCTGCAGCAGCAGCGCGTTGCTGATCGCGGCCGCGACCGTGATCGCGGTGCCGTGCTGGTCGTCGTGGAAGACGGGGATGCGCATGCGCTCGCGCAGCTGCCGCTCGATCACGAAACATTCCGGCGCCTTGATGTCTTCCAGGTTGATGGCGCCGAAGGTGGGTTCCAGGGCCGCCACCACGCTGACGAACAGGTCGGGGTCGTCGGCCGCCACCTCGATGTCGAACACGTCGATGCCGGCGAACTTCTTGAACAGGGCGGCCTTGCCCTCCATCACCGGCTTGCCGGCGAGCGGCCCGATATTGCCCAGGCCGAGCACGGCGGTGCCGTTTGAGATCACCGCGACCAGGTTGGCGCGCGCGGTGAAATCGCGCGCGCAGGCGGGATCGGCGACGATGGCCTGGCAGGCGGCGGCCACGCCCGGCGAGTAGGCCAGCGCCAGGTCGCGCTGCGTCGCCATCCGCTTCGTGGGCTCGATGGCGATCTTCCCGGCGCGCGGGTAGCGGTGATAGTCGAGCGCCGCCTGCCGGAAATCCTCGTCCATGTCCTACTGCGAAACCGCGGGCCCCTTCACCACCTCCGCCAGGTCGTCCGGCCGCAGATAGGTCCTGAACGCGGCCTGCACCTGTGCCGGCGTCGCATCGTAATAGTGCTGGGCCGCCACCTGCGGCGTCTCCAGCGGCAGGCCGAGGTCGACCAGACGCAGATAGAGGGCGGCCGTCGCGTCGACGCTGGCGCGCTGCATCGGCAGTCGGCGCAGCATCTGCGCCTTCGCGCGCGTCAGCTCGATGTCGCTCACCGGGTTCGTCTGCAGGTCGCGCAAATCCTGCAGCACCAGGGCGCGCGCGCGGCCGACCTTGTCGGGGTCCGCGCCGAAGCCGACGCTGTAGTTGCACCGCGTCCGCGTCCAGTCGATCTGGCTGTCCACGTTGTAGACGTAGCCGGTCTTGACGCGCAGGTCGCGGTACAGCCGCGACGAGAAGCCGCTGCCCAGGATCGTGTTGCCCACCATCAGGTTGTAGCGGTCGGGGTTGGTCACCGGCAGCTGGATCGCCTCGGTCAGGGCCACGCTGTCCTGCAGGCTGCTGCTGTCCGGCACGTGCGCCGAGCTCGCCTTGTTCGGGCCGATCGGCGCCAGGTCGATCGACGGCGTGGCGCCGGCCGCGTGCCACGCGCCGAACGTGTCCGCCACGACGCGCCTCGCGTCCTCGGCAGTCACGTCGCCGGCGACCACGATGGTGGTCAGGTCGGGACGATACGCGCCGGCGTAATAGGCGCGCACGTCCTCCAGCTTCAGCGCCATCATCGATTGCGGGGTCGGCTGACGCAGTTGCGGGTCGTTGTCCGGGACCACCGCGTGCAGCACGGCGCGCTTGAACAGGTAATCGGGCGAGTGCAGCAGGCCCGCCAGGCCCTGCGCCGCCTGCCGGCGCACGATGGCGAAATCCTCTGCCGGGAACGCGGGGTGCAGCTCGTTCTCCGCCAGCAGCGCCATGCCGTGCCGGAACTCCGGCGTCAGCACCTTCAGCGAGAACCGCGATCCTGCCGTTTCCTGGGCGGCGATGTCGTCCAGCGCCTTCTGGAAACCCAGCCGGTCGTGCCTGTCGGTGCCGTAATCGAACAGCTTGCTGACGATCTCTGCCACCCCGTCATGCCCCGGCGGCTCCTGCGTCTCTGTCACCTGGCGCACCTGGCCGAACACGCTGACCGTGCGCCCGACATGCTCCGGCTTGACGATCAGGCGCAGCCCGTTGGGCAGCACGCTCGCCTCCGGCGCAGGGCCCAGATCGGGCACGTGCAGTGCCGCCAGCGCGTCGGTCGCCCATTGCGGCAGGGTCACCGGCTTGCCAGGCGGGCCGCCGAAGGACTCCGCACCGCCGAAACCGCCGCCGAGCACCGGCTTGCCAGAGTCCTGCGGCGTCAGGATGGCAGTGACCGCGTGCTCGGGGTCGAGCCGCTCGCGCGCCATGCGGTTCACCTGGTCCACCGTCACCGCCTGGTAGGCGCGCGCGATGTCGTCGGGCGAGTCCGCACCCTGGAACGCCAGCGCCCTGGACCAGCTATCGGCCAGGCCGCTGATGCTGTCGTTCTTGAAGGCGAGCTGCGCGATTTCCTGGCGCCGCGCCGCCTCCACCAGGTCGGGCGGCACGCCGTTGCGGGCGATGCCGGCCAGGATCGACCGCATCTCGTCGAGCAGCGGCTTGGGGTCCGCATCCTTGGGGAAGGCGGCCGCGGCGAGCGCGTAGCCGACATCGGCCTTGGGCTCGAAGGCGAATTGCGAGAACAGCGCGTGGCCCGCCGGCACCATGCCGTACAGCGCGCCCCTCTCGCTGCCCAGCACGTCCGAAAGGATGTCGGCCACGGCGAAGTCAGGCGCCTTCAGCCCGGGCATGCGGTAGCCGAGCGTGACCACGCCGACCGGCAGGTCGGTGGGCAGGGACAGGGTCTTGGGCAGCACAGGGCTGATCGCGACCGGCGCATGCGGCGGGACGTCGCGCCTGGGCACGGCGCCGAAGGCCGCGCGCACCTGCGCCATCGCCTGGTCGGGCCGCACGTCGCCCGCGACCACCAGGATCGCGTTGTTGGGCGCATACCATTTGTCGTAGAAGTCGCGCAGCAGCTTGGCGTCCGTCTTGTCGAACGAGGGCCGGGTGCCGAGCGCATCGTGCTCGTAGGGGGTGCCGGCGAACATGATCGCCTGCAGCTGCGAGAGGTAGGTGTAGATCGGGCTGGAATTGTCCCGGCTGACCTCCTGCTCGATGGCACCCCGCTCCTTGTCCCAGTCGGCCTGGTCGAGAGTCAGCCCGCGCATCCGCAGCGCCTCCACGCGCAGTGCCACCCCCAGGTTGGCCGCGGGCACGGTGTAGAAATACTGGGTGACGGTCTCCGTCGTGTCGGCGTTGTAGTCGCCCCCGAGCAGCGAGCCCAACTCGCTCAGCTGGTCGCGGTCGAGCCCGGCCGCGCCGCGGAACATCATGTGCTCCAGCGCGTGCGCGGTGCCGGGGAAGCCCGCCGGCGCGTCGTTCGACCCGGCCAGGTAGTTGATCTGCGTGGTCACGACGGGGGCGAGGTGGTCCGGCACGATCACCACGCGCAGGCCGTTGCCCAGCGTCTCGCGCAGCACGCCGTCGGGCACGCTGCCCGACGGACCGGAGGCGGCCGCCTGCGTCCGGCCGGGGTGTGCGGCCAGTCCGAACGCGAAAAGGCAGGCGAGCGCGGCACGCTGGAACACTGTTGCACTCCGGGGTTGGTCGCGCGCACCCTAGGCGCGGTGCGCCAGGGCTGCCAAGACACGTCGACCAACCACCGGGCGGACCATGTCCGACGAGAGCGCGCTTCTGACCACGGAGGAGATGTCTCGCGCCGACCGGCTGACCATCGAGGCCGGCACCGACGGGGCTACCCTGATGGCGCGCGCCGGTCTGGCCGTCGCGTCGGAGATCAGGCGGCGCTACCCGCCGGGCCGGGCCGCCGTGCTGTGCGGCCCCGGCAACAACGGCGGCGACGGGTTCGTCGTGGCGCGCCACCTGGCGCGCGCCGGCTGGCGCGTCCGGCTCGGCCTGCTCGGGCGCGCTGAGGATCTGCGCGGCGAGGCGCGCCACCATGCCGAACGCTGGACCGGCGCCATCGAGCCGGCGACGCCCGCGATCGTGGACGGGGCAAGCGTCGTCGTGGACGCGGTGTTCGGCGCGGGGCTGTCCAGGCCGTTCGACGGGCCGGCCCAGCAGGCCTTGCGCGCCGCGTCCGCCGCCGGCGCGGCCCTCATCGCCATCGACGTGCCGAGCGGCGTTGCGGGCGACACCGGCGCCGATCTTGGCGCCACCCAGGCCGCGCTGACCGTCACGTTCTTTCGCAAGAAGCCCGGCCATCTGCTGCTGCCCGGCCGTGCGCTGTGCGGCGAGCTGGTCGTGCGCGACATCGGCATCGCGCCGGGCGTGCTGCGCACGCTGCAGCCGTCCTGCTTCGAGAACACCCCGTCGCTGTGGCGCCACGCCCTGCCCGTTGCCTCGGCGGACGGCAACAAGTTCGGCCGCGGGCACGCTCTGGTCTATGGCGGTGGCACGACGACCGGTGCCGCCCGCATGGCGGCGCGCGCCGCGGCCCGCGCCGGCGCCGGCCTGACCAGCCTCGTCGTGCCGGCGCAGGCCTGGGCGGTCTATGCCGGCGCCCTGACCAGCATCATGGTGCGCGCGCTGCACGGCGACGCCGACCTCGCGGTGATCCTGGCCGACCCCAGGATCACCGCGATGCTCATCGGCCCGGGCGCCGGCACCGGCGCCGACACGCGCGCCCACGCGCTCGCCATGCTGGCGACGCGCCGGCCAGTGCTGCTCGACGCGGATGCGATCACCGTGTTCGCCGCCGATCCCGCCCGCCTGTTCGCCGCCATCGCCGGCCCCTGCGTGCTGACCCCGCACGAGGGCGAGTTCGCCCGCCTGTTCCGGCTGGACGGCGACAAGCTGGCGCGCGCGCGGCAGGCAGCCGCGCTCAGCGGTGCCGTGGTTGTGCTGAAAGGCAGCGACACGGTGGTGGCGAGCCCCGACGGCAGGGCGGCGATCAACGCCAACGCGCCGCCGACTCTCGCCACGGCCGGCTCGGGCGACGTGCTCGGCGGTCTGATCCTGGGCCTGCTGGCGCAGGGCACGGCCGCGTTCGAAGCCGCCTGCGCAGGCGTCTGGCTGCACGGCGCGGCGGCCGCGCTGTCGGGCCCAGGGCTGCTGGCGGAGGACCTGCCTGATTTGGTGCCGGTGGTGCTGCGGGGCTGACTTGAAAAAGGCCAGGGGCGCTGCCCCTGGACCCCGCTGGGATTTGAAACCCCAGACCCCCAATTCTTAAAGTAAGGATTTCAAAGGCTAGCCTTTGATGGGGTCCAGGGGCGTCGTGCGAAGCACGCTGGCGCATGACGCCCCTGGCCTTACCTAAAGGTAGGTCTCCGCCGCCTTGTTGCGGAACGGGTTGGACAGCCGCCCTGCCACCTTGTGCCCCAGTGTGAATTTGCTGACCACGTAGCGCGGCGCGATCTCGCCGCCGAAGCCGGTGAAGAACAACGCTCCGCCAGACGAGACCACGCCCTCGAAATCGAAGATCAGGCCGCGGGCCGCGATGTCGCGCATGGCGTCCCACAGCAGCAGGCTGACCGCGCCGTTGCCTGCGTCCCGCCGCCGCGTGCTCAGCAGGTAATACGCCGCCTGCGTGTCCCAGACGTAGAAGATGGCGGCCGCCGGCTCGCCGGACGCCGAGTCGGCGGCGATGATGCGCCCCTGCCCGCGCCGGATCGCGGCCTCGCACAGTCGGACGATCAGCGGCGCGTCGTAATGGCTGCGACGTCCCGCCGAGGCGATGTTGCGGACGTAGAAGGCGGCGAACGCCTCGATGTCGGCCAGTTCGTGCGTGCGGTGCCGTTCGCCGGCGCGGCGGATGACGTTGCGGGTTTTGTCGCGCATGTTGCGCCACAGCAGCTCGGCCGGCTGGGGCGCCACCTCGAAGGTGAACTGCACCGAAGTGTCGTAGCCCTGCTCCTGATAGGCCAGCGTGTCTCGCGTGCCGCGATGCAGCTTCTGCCAGAAGCCGCTGCAGGCGGGAACCTGGCGCAGCAGGTCGCGCGTGATCTGGGCGCGGCGCAGCACCCGGTTGCAGGCCGCACCAGGACCGTCATCCAGGGCAGGTCCCAGGAAATGGGTCAGCGGCGGCATCCCGCACAGAAACTGACCCGCAAAGATCCGCTCCCGGACATAGGGGAAACGCCCGACCGCCCGGCCGGACTGCTTGACCACCGCTTCGCAGTAATCGCCCCCGGTTGCCGCATCCAGCCACCAGGACTGGTGGAAGATCGTCGGCCGCAACGGGTCGAACGGTGCTGCGGTCCGGTCGGACTGGGGCGGCACGTCCGGTGTGAGCGTGAACCCGAGTTCCACCATGGCGCGCAACGTACCCCCTCCCGGACAACCGCTCAAGCCAAGCGGGCCGGCCGCTTCTCCGGCAGCCGGCCCGTCAACGCGGCGTGGGGGTGCGGGATGCTACTCGGCGGCCTGCCGCGACGCGGTGGCGGCGCCCGTGGCCAGGGGCATCAACTCGTTCTCGAACGATTTCAGCCCGGCGCCGATCGCCTGGTGCATGTCCAGGTAGCGATACGTGCCGAGCCGCCCGCCGAAGATGACGTTCGGCTCCCGCTCGGCCAGGGCCGCGTAGCCGTCGTACAGGTCGCGGTCCGCCGGCGTGTTGATCGGGTAGTAAGGCTCGTCCTCGCGCGCCGCGAAACGCGAGTATTCGCGCATGATCAGCGTGTGCTCGCGCGAGTGCTTGCGCTCGGGATGCAGGTGCTTGAACTCGTGAATGCGGGTGAAGCGCACGTCCGCATCGGGGTAGTTCACCACCGACGCGCCCTGGTAATCCTCCACCGGCGGCCGCTCGATCTCGAAATCCAGCGTGCGCCAGCCGAGCGTGCCGAGCCGGTAGTCGAAATAGCGGTCGATGGCGCCGGTATAGATGATGACCGCGTCCGGCCGAAGCTGCGGCCGCACGTCGAAGAAGTCGCAGTTGCACACCACCTTGATTTTCGGGTCGGCGAAGATCCGCTCGAAGATGGCGTGGTAGCCGTCCACCGGCAGGCCCTCGTAGATGTCGTTGAAGTAGAAATCGTTGTAGTTGAAGCGCACCGGCAGCCGCTTGATGGTTTCGGCCGGCAGCAGCTTCGGATCGGTCTCCCACTGCTTGGCGGTGTAGGTCTGGATGAAGGCCTCGTAGAGGTCACGGCCGATCAGACTGATCGCCTTCTGCTCAAAATTCTGCGGATCGTCGAAACCCTCCGACGCCGCCTTGGCCTCGATGAACGCTGCGGCCTCCGACGGCTTGAGGTCGACGCCGAAGAAATTGTTCAAGGTCATCAGGTTGATCGGCATGGTGTACATCCGCCCGGCATGCCGCGTCAGCACCCGGTGGCGGTAGTTGTTGAACTGCGTGAACCGGTTGATCCACGCCCAGACATCGGTCTGCGAGGTGTGGAACAGATGCGTGCCGTAGCGGTGGTACTCGATGCCGGTCGCAGGATCGCGCTCGGAAAACGAGTTCCCGCCGAAATGGTCCCGCCGCTCCAGAACCAGCACCGGCTCGCCCAGCACCGAGGCGATGCGTTCGGCCATGACCGCGCCGAAGAAGCCGCTGCCCGCGATCACGTACTTATAATCTGCTGCACCAATCATCGTGTTGCCCTTTCGGCGGCTGTAAGCGAGGCCACGCCCTGGCCGATCGTGCGGCGGGCCTTTGTCATGAAGCTTCTGGTCAGCACCGGAAGGTACTGCCTGGCAGGCAGCCGGCGCAGCTTGCGGTGGAACAGGCTGGCAGGGTTGAGGTAGCCGGCCAGGCCGATGCGGTATTTGTGCAGGCTGTCGACGTAACGCCGCTGGTCGAGGACGGGATGCACGAAGGCATGACCGGCCAGCAGGCCGGCATCGGCCTCCAGATAGGGCGGCCAGTGGTCGTAGGCGGAGGTGTCGCCGAACTCGCTCAGCTCGTGGCAGACGAACCCGGCCAGCGCCAGCTCGGTCGGCACGAACCCCTCGCAGAACGGCCAGGATGCCTGCGTGCCCTCCGCCAGCGCCCTGCCCTGCGACAGCCGGCGTTCGAACAGGTGGTCGAGCGCCGCGCCGGAGAACAGCGACACGCAGATCAGCTGGTGCCGCAACCGGTCCAGCGGATAGACCCCGGCGCAACTGTCGCGCCAGAACCAGTCCTGCACCGCCTCGCCCTTGGTCAGCCCGACATAATCGGCGGCAGCCGCCTCAACCTCGGCGATCAGCGAGGCGATCGGCCGGTTGATCACCACGTCGTATTCGAGCTGGAAATAGCAGTCGTAGTCCGGGCACTGGCGGCGCAGCGCGTAGAGCGGATAGTCGCCGTTGAACCACAGCAGGTTGCCCTCGCCCGCCCGTGGCAGGCCCATCGCCAGCAGCGACTCCTCGGTCACCCGCACCACGCGGTCGTGCGGCACCGCGACCGGCCCCCGCGTCTCGTCGACCAGAACGATCACGTCGGTGCCGCCGGACACGGCAAGCAGGCGGTCGAACTGGCGCTGCGCGAAGCCGTCCCAGAAATGCGTCCGGAACACGGTGGCGGCCTTGGACGCGCTCACGACGCGATCTCCCTGGCGGAGGCCAACGGCACAGGTGCGGCTCGCCGGCGCGCATCGGACAGCGCCGCTTCGTACACGCCCACCGTCATCCGGGCGATCTCCCCCCAGCCAGGCAGGGTGTTTGTCAGCCGCCGCACCGCGTCGGCCTGGCGTGCGGCCATCGCGCGGTCGGCCAGGATGGCGCCCAAAGCGGCGGTCAGCGCCGGCACGTCGCCTGGCGGAAGCAGCGCGCCGTGCACCCCGTCCTCGATGGTTTCGGCGAAGCTGCCGAGGCGCGACGCGATCACCGGCCGGCCATGCGCCAGGGCCAGCGAAAGCACGCCGCTCGCCTCGATCTCGCGATACGGAAACACCGCGACCGAGCCGGGCGGGAACACGGCGGCGATCTCGTCATCGGCGACGAAGCGCGGCTCGATCGCGACACGGCCGGCAACGCCCCGCGCTGCCGCCAGCGAACGCAGCATTGCGAGGTCCATGTAGGGCTGGCCCACGATGCGCACGCTCGCCTGGGCCTGCAGCGCCTCCGGCAGGGCGGCGAACGCCTCGATCAGCAGGTCGGCCCCCTTGTAGGGCTTGATCTTGCCGAACAGCACGAAGCTCAGCGTGCCCTGCATGGGGTCGGCCAGGCCCGCTGCCGCCTCGGCGAGCGGGCCGTGCGGCAGCTGGCACAGCCTGGACGCAGGGATGCCGAGTGCGGCCAGACGCTGAACGCCCTGGCGCGTATGCACGATCAGCCGGTCGCACCGGCGCAGCGATGCGGCGAAGCCAGCGCGCTGCAGGCGGGCGGTCGGGCTGCCGTTGAACGGGTCGGTGTCGTGCACCGTCAGCACCACCGGCGCGATCTCGGCAAAGCCCGGCAGCAGCGCCTGGTCCAGCCCGGGCAGCGGCAGCCACTGGAAATGGATCACGTCGGGCCGCGAGCGGGCCAGGCGGCGTCGCAGGCGCAGCATGCTGACCGCGTGGTCCACCCCCTTGACCGCCAGCCGCGCGGGCTTCGGCAGGCGCCGCACCGCGCGCGAGCCGGCCCAGCGATAGAAGCTCGGCTCGATGGCGACCCGGCCCGCGCCGCCATCCTGCTCGGTGAGCGTCCGGCCGTGCAGCGTGACGTCCTGGCCCGCATCCGTGAGCGCGCCGGCCAGCGCCGCATCGTAGGGCAGCGTGAACAGCGAGGGATCGATCAGCGCGACGCGCATCAGGTCCGCACCGCGGCGCCGATCTGCACCGACACGCCGGACCGCGCCGAGGCGGGCGGGTTCCAGGTCTGGAACGTGTCGCCCCTGCAGGACCGCCACACGCCGAGCCCGGTCGCGATCAGCGCCGCGAACACCTCGCGCAGCCTGCCCAGCGCCCCGCGCTGCGCGGCCGCAACCAGCCAGGTGCCCGCCACGGCCAGCAGCCCCGCCGCCCCGGCAGCCCGCGCGCCGGCGGCCAGCGCGATGGCGGCAAGGGCGAACACGCCCGATGCCGCCACGAAGTAGATCGACAGCCAGCGCAGCACCTTGTGCGACATGTATTTGTAGAGGTCGACCGCGGGCAGCCGGACCAGCCGGCCCCACAGCGCGCGGTTGACGTTGAACGCCTGGCAGGCGATCCGCACCTTGCGCCTGAACTCCTCGGCAGGACGCGACACCGAACTCTCGTAGGCGACAGCGTCGGCCACCCGCACGATCCTGGCCCCGTCGCACAGCACCGACAGCGAGACGAACATGTCGTCGATCAGATGCGGCGGCGGCGGGCGGTGCAGCGCCCGGCGCAGCGCGAAGATCGAACCATCGGCACCCATCACGGACCCGGTCGCACTCTCCAGCGACTTTATGTGCTCCTCCAGCCGCCAGTACAGCGAACCGGTGGCGGCCGTGCTGGTCGGGTCGTCCGGATCCACGTAGCGCAGATGGCCGCAGGCGCAGCCGACCGAGGGGTCGGCGAAGGGCGCGACCAGCCGCTCGATCGCGTCCTCGGCGAAGGTGACGTTGGCGTCGGTGAACACCACGATCTCGGCATCGGTCAGGGCGACCAGGCGGTTCATGCCGGCGGTCTTGCCGTGCCGGTCGGCCGACACGACCAGCCGGATGCGCTCGCCGTAGCCCGCCAGGATCTGCGCGGTCGCATCCGTCGCCGCGTCGACATACACCAGGATCTCCAGGCCAGGCAGCCTCGCCCGGCAGGCGAGCAGGTTCTCCACCCGGGCTGCGATGACCGACGCCTCGTTATAGGCGCAGACGCAGACCGCCAGCCGCGAGGGGCTGCGCCCGCCGGCCAAGGGGCGCGGGCGCAGCCGGGCGAGCGCCCGCAAGCTCAAAGGCAAGGTGGTGAACGGATGGGCTGCCAGAAACAGGGCGAGCGCCGCCAGAACGGCGCACGCCAAGGCCGGGTCCGTCATGCGGCCCTCACGACACGAGCAGGATGGCGGCGAGCGGACTGCGCGAAAGCCCCCGCAGGCGTGCGACCAGGGACGCGCCCTCGGCGGCGTCCTTCAGCGCGGCCTCCTCGATCACGAGCACGGTCACGTCGGCGCTGCGCACCACGGTGACCGCGTCCGCCTGCGCCGCCTCGGGTGCGCCGAGCACGATGTGGTCGTACTCGCCGCGTGCCTCTGCCAGCAGGTTTTCCAGGCCGACCGGCTGCGGTGCGGCGGTACCGCCCTCCCTGCGCCCGAGCAGGAGCTGCAGCCCGGGCACCCGGTCGGCGGCCAGGCAGTCCTGCCAGTCGGCGGCACCCGTCATCACCTCGGCCACCCGCCCGCCAGGGGCGCCCAGCGCGCGGCCGATGCCTCCGTTGCCGTTCGGGTCGCAATCGACCAGCAGCACGCGCTGCCCGTCGCGAGCCACGGCGCGCGCATAGGCGGCAGCGACCGAAGAGGCCGACGCGCCCGCCTGGCCGCCGACGAACCCCACCACCCGGGGCGGCGTGCGCGACAGCTGGTTCAGCGCCGCGCGCGCCAGGCGCAGCGCGTCGTTCTCCTCGCCGTCCCGCACCACCCGGTCCGCCAGCCCCGATTTGGCGGCGCGCGCGCGCAGGCTCGCCGCGACCGCCAGTCCAGCCTCCTGCGCGAAGGCAGCAGCACCGGAGCCGACCGACCGGCGCGTGAAGGCAAGCACCGCCATGCAGGCCAGCAGCGCGCCGCCGGCCCCTCCCGCGCCCGCGGCCATCTTGGTGTTCGGCGCGCTGGGAAAGCCCGGCGGCACCGCGTTGCTCAGCACCCGGACATCGGGCGTCTCGGTGCCAGTGGGCTGGTTGACGGTCTGCTGCGCCCGCTCGAGCAGGGTGCGGTACAGGTCGCGCCGGGTCGCCGCGTCCTGCTGCAGCTGGTCGAGCTCGGCCTGCGTGTTCTGCGCCGTGACGCCGGCCTGGCCCGCTGCCTTGAGCTGGGCCTGAACGTCGGCCTCGTGCGCGCGGGCCACGCGCAGCTGGGTGGCGAGCGACGCCACGATCCGGTGCGTCTCGCTGACGATCTCGCGCCGCGTGGCCGAAAGGTCGGCTTGGGCGCTGCGCAGCGCCGGGTAGGCCGGGCCGTAATGCTGCGACAGGTCGGCGACCTTTGCCGCGGCCTGCGACTCCTCGCCGCGCAGCCGCGAGATGGTCTCCGACCCGAGCACGCTGGCCAGGGCGTCGGACGACCCGCCGGACGCCATCGCCTGGGCGCGTTCGTAATTGGCTTCGATCTGGCTGCGGTCGAGAGTGGCCCTGGACGCGGCAGTGGCCAGCTCCTGCAGCTGCTGCTGGCCGACGCTGCCGGCCGGCAGGCCGACCTGGCCCGACTGCCGGCGCAGGTCGCGCATCTGCTGCTCGATGCGCTCGATGTCGGCGCGCACCTGGTCGATGCGCTGGTTCATCGCCGCGTTGGCGCCCTGGTTGGCCGCCACGCGCCGTTGCGCCCGCCCCTCGATGTAGTCGGCGATCAGCGTGTTGACGAACCGCGCGGCCAGCGCCGGGTCGTGCGCGCTGAACGCGATGCCGATCACCAGGCTGCGGTTGTCCTGGCTGATGACCAGGTTGTGCATGACTGCGCCGATCAGCCCGTCATTGCTGGGCCCGGTGGTGGGCGTGCCGGGGGCGGCGCCGCTGGCGGGCAGGAAGCCCTGGAACCAGCCGCGAACCCTGTCCAGCAGCGTCGGCGGACGCAGGGCGGCGTTGAATTCGGGGTTGCGCTCGAGATGCAGCTCGCTGGTCACGCCCTCGACCAGCTGGCGGCCGTACAGGGCCTGCACCTCGGTGTGCACCAGCGGCATCGGGTCGGGCGCGTTGTCGTCCTTCAGCGCGCCCTGCAGCTCCGGGATGGCGATGCGGTCGCCCTCCACCGCCACCGCGGCACTGGCGGTGTAGGATTTGGGCAGGGCGCGGGTGTACATGTAGGCGCCGGCGGCACCCAGCAGCGCGCACAGCCCGATCGCCACCGCGTAGCGCCGCAGCCGCGACACCAGCAGCATGATCGGCAGCGCCGAGCCGGACGGAACGGCCACCGCCGGGGCGGGCTGGACCAGGCTATCCACCGGGGCGGCCTTCCGGTGCGCGCGCGTGCGGGCCCACGCTGGTCACGAACCGGACGCGACGGGGCGCAGCAGCGGCGGCGCGCCGTTGGCGGCGGCCTGCCGCTCCCCGGCGAGGTCGGCGCGCGCAGCCAGCAGCTGCACGTAGTAGACGAGCCCGCGGTCGCGGAACTGCACCATGCCGCCCTCGCCTTCGGGCTGGATCAGGATGCCGGTGTCCATCAGCCGGTTCCACACCGACTCCGGCAGCCGCCTGCCGCCGACCACGACGTGCGATGGCGTGCGGGCGACGGCCATGCGCCCCCACTGGTCCTGCTCGGCGTTGACCAGGCGGAACAGCAGGGCGGACATGCCCGGCTCGGATCCGGCCCCGACCAGGGAGGCATAGGTGCTGACGACCGCGGCGCTCGTCTCGTCGAGCAGCCGGTTCACGGCCGCGACCAGGTCGACGTCCTGCACCTGCTCGTCGCCACGGCGCAGCGCCGCCTGGGTGATCCGCAGCCCCAGCAGCTGCGCCATGTAGGGCATGCCGCGGGCGACGTTGACGACCAGCCGCACCGCCGCGTCGGTGAACGAGATGCCGGCCTGCTGGCCGCCCTTGGTCAGCATGCCCGCGATCTCGTCGTCGCGCAGCAGCGGCAGGTGGATGGGCACGATGTTGCGCTGGATGGAAGGGTGCTGTCCGATGATCTGCTCCAGCGTGTCTGATACCCCAACGACCATGAAATAGAGCCTGATCCCGCGATCCGACAGAAGCTTGATGGTGTCGGCGAGTCGCGTCCGCGTTTCGAGGTCGGTCACCCGGTCGAACTCGTCGATCACGAACACGACGAAGGGGCAGTTCAGGCTGGCCGGGATCGCCGCGATGTCGGCCGGCCGCAGGCTGCGCTGCGGCAGCATGGCCTCGCAGCCCTCGCCGTCGGCATCGGGCAGCTCCACCGACAGGAGCGAGGGCGGCAGGTCCCTGACCAGCGAGCGGGCGATCGTGTCGAACGTGCTTTCGGCTTCGCAGGCGCAGCGCGCCACGATGGCGCCGCGGCGGCGCAGGGCCTCGATCGTCAGGTTCGACAACGACGTCTTGCCGCGCCCCCGCTCGGAGTACAGCACCACATGCGCCGTCTCGTCGAGGACGGCGTCGAGGATGCGCGTGAGCTCGGCCTGCCGCCCGACCAGCGACTTGCGGCCGGAGCGCGGACGGGTGGGCGTGAACACGTCGGTCGGCAGGGCCGACTGGGCGGGTGCGGCAGGCCGTGCTGCGACCTCGGCCACAGGTGCCGCGACGGAAGCCTGGTTCGCCCATCCGAGCCGGCGCGCCAGCCGGGTCAGAAAGCTCCTAAACACGATCTGTCTGCACTATCCTGCGCCCCGTCCGCTCAGAACCGCGGGAATGGTCCGCATCAGGATGGCCAAATCGCCCCCCAACGTCCAGTTTTTTACATACCAGCTGTCTAGCCGCACGCGCTCGTCATACGTCGTCGTGCTCCTGCCGCTGACCTGCCACAGCCCGGTGATGCCCGGTCGGGTCTCGTAATAGTACGCGATGTCCTCGCCGTATTTCGGGATTTCCAGGCTGACGATCGGGCGCGGGCCGACCAGGCTCATCTCCAGGCGAAGCACGTTGAGCAGCTGGGGAAGCTCGTCCAGGCTGGTCTTGCGCAGGAACCTGCCGATCCAGGTCACGCGGGGGTCGCGGCGCAGCTTGTGCGTGCGCGCCCATTCGTCGGCCGCCTGGGGGTCGGACGCCAGCACGGCCTGCAGCACCGCGTCGCCATCGACCACCATCGAACGGAACTTCAGGCAGTCAAACACCCGCCCCCGGGCGCCGACGCGCCGATGGGCGTAGAACACCGGGCCGCCATCCAGGCCCACGATGGCGCCGATGGCGAGCATGACGGGCGCGGCCATCGCCAGCGCCGCCGATGCCGCGGCCACGTCGAAGGCCAGCTTCAGCGCGCGCGGGAGCGGACGGCCGAGGTTGTTGCGGTAGCACAGCAGGCACTCGTCCGTGCCCAGCGACAGCGCGTGCGCGCCGACCGACGGCAGCCCGTCGGCCTGGGGCAGCACGGCATACGGCACGCGTTCGCGAACCAGGCCGGGCAGCAGGTCCGGCGGCAGGGGAGCCTCCGCGCTGGTCGCCAGCACCAGCAGGCGCGCCCGGCTCTGCCGCATCAGCCGGCTCCAATTGGGCAGGCCGGCGCCGGCAAGCGGCGCGGGCACGCGCGCCACCACGTCGAACCCAAGCTCGCCCTGGGCCTGCAGGCGCGACGCCGCGCACTCCGCCCACCGCCCGTCGCCCACGACCAGGACAGGCACGCGCCACAGCCCTGCCGCGTCCAGACCCGACCGGACCAGGCGGCGCAGGGCCATGACGGACAGCGGAAGCAGGCAGGCGGTCCCGACCAGCGGGATGCGCGGCAGCTTCAGGCCGATCAGAAAGGCCGACGCGGCCGCGAGCACCAGGCCCGCCAAGGCTCCCGTGACGATCTTCCGGCATTCCAGGCCGAGCGGCATCCGGCGGTCGTAGGATCCGTTGAACGCCACGTAGCCGGCGAGCCCCGCCGCGATGCAGATCAGCAGCTCCGCCACCGCATGCGGCTGGGCCAAGAGGCCGCCCTCCGACTCGCCGGAGGCCGAGCCGGCCAGCCCCGCCACCAGGACGGAGATCAGGAATGCCAGGCCGTCCGCGGCCATCAGCCCGCCCGCAACCAGGAACTCCACGGATCGGATGCGGCCGCGGAACATCGTCTCCGCCCGGACGCGGCTGTGCGGCTGCATGCGGCCGACCTCGGCCAGCAGCAGCTGCAATCTTTGCATGCGTTGGGCGACAGGCATCAACCGGCTCCGGTGCTCACGAACATGTCCAGTCAGGAGCGACCGACCGCCACCCGATGGCGGCTGCGACGATCACCACGGCCAACACAAGAAACAGCATCGCATATTTTGCTGCACCGCAGCAGTCACTTTTTTTTCAACCTTGGCTGCGCATCTGCATGGGATTCATGCTGTAGAAGCCATGTGCAGGGTTAACGGTTCACTTTTGTCTCAAAAACTTTATGGACGACAGGATGCATAGCGGTAATCCGCGACTTGCAGTCGGATTTGCAACCTGCGGACGTGCCGGCGTGTTGCTTCACGCGATTGCTCAGCTGACCAGGCAGACTGTGCTGCCGGATCGCGTAATCATTAGTTACACGGCGCCCGAAGACGTGGCCGGCATCGCGAAGGAGGCGTTTGCCCCTCTGACCCTGGAGATGGCGCTGGCGCCGCCTGGGCTGCCGAGGCAGCGCAACGTGATCCTCGACCTCGCGGAAGACTGCGACCTGCTGCTGTTCCTCGACGACGATTTCCTGGTGGCGCCCGGCTACGTCGATGCCGTGCTGACGAGCATGGCGGCGCACCCCGACATCGTGGCGGCGACGGGCATGCCCATCGCCGACGATGTGAAAGGCCCCGGGCTGGACGTGCCCCAGGGGCTCGCCCTGATCGCTGCCGACGACCCCGCGCCCGACTACCGCTTCGATGCGGCCCCGCACGGCTATGGCTGCAACATGGCTATCAACCTTGCGGCGGCCCGGCGGCACGGGGTGAGGTTCGACGAGCGCCTGCCGCTCTATGCCTGGTCGGAGGACGTGGATTTCACCCACCGTCTTGGCCGTTTCGGCAGGATCGTGAAGCTGCGCGGCGCGAAAGGCGTGCATCTCGGCGTCAAGCACGGCCGGTCGTCCGGGCGCAGGCTGGGCTATTCGCAGGTCGCCAACCCCCTCTATCTCAGGGCCAAGGGCAGCTATTCCTGGCGGCGGGCGCTCGGCAGCGTCGGCCGCAACCTGGCCGCCAACACGATGCGAGCGCTGTGGTCGGAATCGTATATCGACCGCCGCGGCAGGCTGCTGGGCAACGGGCTGGCGTTCGTGGACCTGGTGCTTGGCCGAATGCGTCCTGAACGCGTGCTCGATCTCTAGCAGGGCTGGTATGTTGCGCAGGAGCGAAGGCCAGGTGCTTCATGCGCTCGCGTGCTTCGCACGACGCCCCTGGCCTTGACGCAGCCGATGCGCGCCAGCGTCCTCGTCCCGCTCTACAACAGCGCCTCCACGCTCGAGCGCTGCCTGGCCTCGGCCTGCGCGCAGACCCTGTCCGACATCGAGATCCTGGTCGCCGACGACGCCTCCACCGATGCAAGCGCAGCGCTGGCCGAACGCCTGGCCGACATCGACCCGCGCATCCGCGTGCTGCGGCTGCCCGCCAACGGCGGCAAGCCGCGCGCGATGAACATCATGACGGCGCAGGCCAAGGGCGACTGGATCGCCGTGCTGGATGCCGACGACGCCTACGAGCCGGCCCGGCTGGAGCGGCTGATCGGCCGCGCCGAGGCGCTCGGCGTCGACATGGCGGCCGACAACCTGTTCTACGTCGATGCCGGAGTGCCGTCCGGCACGGCGCCAGACGGGTTCGGCACCGTGCTGCGGACCGCCTTCGACCCCGCCAGCCCGGAACGGATCATCGGCCGCGAGGAGCTGGTGGCAGGCGCGGACAGCTTCGGCGAGTTCGATTACGGCATCCTCAAGCCGGTGGTGCGCCGCGCCTTCGTGCAGGCGAACGGGCTTGCCTATCACGAGGCGAGCCGGCTGGCCGAAGACTTCACCTACCTGCTGACCTACGTCGTTGCCGGCGGGCGCTGCGTGCTGGTCGGCGAGCCGCTCTACGCGTGGACCATGCCCTTCGGCACGGTGTCCCGTCGCTGGACCGAGACCGGCGCCGGCGCGTGGCGCTACGACTATCGCGGGGCGCTGCTGGCCAACGCGCATTTCATCGCCGACATGCGCGCCCGCGGCCAGACCGACGTGGTGGCCATGCTGCAGCGCCGCGCCGGGCAGTACACCGCGATGATCCACTACATCGACGCCCAGAAACACGCGGCCGGCCGGGCCTATCTGGCAGCACTCGGAACCATCGCGCGGCACCCCTCGACCTGGCGGCTCCTGGCCCGGCGCGTCTATGGCCGCGCCGCCCGGGTGTTCCGGGCCCGCCGCTTGCCCGGCGCGCCAGGCCGATGAGCCTGGCCGCGCCGGACCGGCCTACCGTGATGCTGGTGACGGCCAGCGACTCGCGCTTCATGCCGTTCCTGCGCGGCATGCTGGCCTCGCTCGGCGACCGGCTGGGTGGGGCCGGCCTGTCGGCCGCCTGCTTCGACATCGGGCTGGACGCCGCCGACCAGGACTGGCTGCGCGGCTGCGGCATCGCCGTGGTGACGCCGCGCGCGCATCTCGGCGTGGATGCGTCACGGGTGCGGCCTGCCCTGCTGTCGTTTCTCGCCAGGCCCTTCCTGCAGGAGTACTTCCCAGGGCACGACGTCTATCTGTGGATCGACAGCGACGTCTGGCTGCAGGACCAGGCGGTGCTGGACGCCTATGTCGCGGGCGCGCTGGCCGACGGCATGGCGATCACGCATGAGCGTGAGCCGTCGTACCGCTTCCAGGCGTGGCTGCTCGGCTGGACCGGCAAGCACCTTTGGCGGGGCTACGGGGCCGTCGACACCGCCTGGCTGCTGACCCGCAGGCACGTCAATGCCGGGTTCTTTGCCATCCGTGCGGGCGCCCCCCACTGGGCCGCCTGGGCCGAACGCTACGAAGCGGCGATCCGGCGCACCGGCGACCTGGTGCCGCACGACCAGTTCGCGCTCAACCACGCCCTGCATGGCGAGCCGCCGGGCCGGCACGCGGTGCGCGCCCGCCTGCTGGCGCCGCGGTTCAACTGGATCTGCGACCGCGGCGTGCCGATGTGGAACGACCGGTCGGAGGCGTTCTGCGTGCCCCGCCCGCCATACCAGCCGATCGGGGCGCTGCACCTGGCGGGGCCCGCGAAGAAGACCGTCTACCGCGTGCGCCGCACCGGCGGCGGAACGTTCTCGACATGCCTGGTGCACGGCGCCAGTCCGGCCCACCCGGCCGCGAGCCCGCTCGGCGGCGCCTGAGCCGCCACATCCAGCCCTCCGGCGCATTAACTGGCCTTAAACTTTTCCCTGGTATAGCAATGTCCAGTTACGGGGAGACGATCCCAATAACGAAGGCGCAACGTCGCGCGACGCCAGGGGTGCCATGGCTGCAAAGGCCGATCCATACCTGATCCAGCCAGCCGTCGCCGCGGCAGAGCTTCCGGCCGTGCTCGGCCGTGCCGCGGCCGTGGTCCTGCCGATGCCGCGCGTCACTGCCGACGGACATCCGATGATCGACAACGCCGCCGGCGGCAGGCTCGGCCCCGCACGCGGCGTGCTCCTGGGCGCCGGGCTCGGCATCAGCCTGTGGGCAGGACTTCTTTCCCTGGCCTGGCGGATGCTTCACTAGAGCAGATCCCGATCAGACGAAATCGTCTGATCGGGTGAAGATGCTCGCAAAACAAGGAGCTAGAGCCTGTGGAGTGACCGCGAGTGAACGGAACATGCCCTAGCTTGCTCCGGGCCGGCAGCATCACCGGCCGGGAGTGATGTCGGTGTCTCCGCCCGCGCCCACCGCAGATCTGCAGGGCACCCCCTCCGACCACGGCGAACTCAAGCGCGCCTCCGTCAGGGGCGCCGCGCTGACTGCGGCAAGCCAGGCGGCGCGGTTCGCGTCGCAGTTCGGCGCCCAGGTCGCGCTGGCGCACTGGCTGGCCCCCGCCCAGTTCGGCCTGGTCGCGATGGCGGTGCCGGTGTTGAGCCTGGTGCAGGTCTTCAACGACCTCGGCCTGTCGCAGGCGACGATCCAGCGGGAGAGCATCAGCGGCGACGAGGTGTCGGTGCTGTTCTGGATCAACGTGGCGGTCAGCCTGGCGCTGGCGCTGCTCGTGGGGCTGGCGGCGCCGCTGGTGGCGGTCTTCTACCAGCAGCCGGCGCTGACGCCGATCCTGATCGTGCTCGGCGCGCTGCTGGTGTTGAGCGGCGCCGGGTCGCAGCAGATCGCGCTGATGAACCGGCACATGCGCTACGGCGCGCTGGCCGGCATGGACGTCGCCTGCGCCGCCGCAGCCGCGATGGCCGGACTTGCCGCCGCAATGGCAGGGCTCGGCAGCTGGTCGCTGGTGCTGATGCAGGTGGCCAACTCGGTCACCATCCTGGTGCTGGCCTGGGCGCTGTCGCCATGGCGCCCGTCTTTGCCGCGCCGCGGCACGGGGGTCGCGTCCCTGCTGCGGATGGGCGGCCATCTGACCGGCTACAACATCCTGATGTATCTCGAAACCAGCCTGAGCACGGTCCTGATCGGCCGGCTTTACGGCAGCGCGGCCATCGGCTTGTACGACCGGGCGTTTCGCCTGGTCATCGTGCCGTGGTGGCAGGTCAGCCTGCCGGTGGACCGGGTGGCCGTGTCGCTCCTCTCGCGCCTGGCCGGGTCGCCCGCCGCCTATGCGCGCGCGCACGCGCAGATGCTGCAGGCGCTGCTGCTGCTGACGGGTCCCGGGCTGATCTGGGCCGCCGCGCAGTCGGACGCCCTGCTGCCCTGGCTGCTCGGGCCTGCCTGGGTGGGCGCCGCGCCGATCTTCCGCTGGCTGGCCCTCGCCGTGGTTCCGGGCCCGTTCGCCGCGGCGGCCTACTGGCTGTTCGTCAGCCAGGGGCGGACAGACGCGCAGCTGCGCTACGGCTTTGCTGGGGCGGGCGCGCTCCTGGCCTCGGTGGTGGCCGGCATTCCATGGGGTCCGCTGGGGGTGGCGCGCGCCTACGCCCTGTTCATGCCGCTGATCACCGGGATTCCGGTCTGGGGCGCCACCCGTCACGGCCCGGTGGGGCTGGCGGGCCTGCTGCGGACGGCAGCACCCGCGGTGCTGGGGTTGATCGCGGCCGCAGCGGCGCAAGCACTGCCATGGCCCGCCGACATCCCCTGGGTTTGGGGCCGCCTCGGCGCCACCCTGCTGCTCGGCTACGGTGCCTGCGCGGCGGCGCTCGCCATGCTGCCGCCGGGCCGCCGCCTGCTGCGGGAGGTCTGGGCATTGCGGGTGTCGTTACGTAGTTGAGCAAAGGCCAGGGGCGTCATGCGCTAGCGTGCTTCGCACGACGCCCCTGGACCCCATCAAAGGCAAGCCTTTGAAATCCTGATTCCAAGAAATTGGGGGCCTGGGGTTTCAAACCCCAGCGGGGTCCAGGGGCAGAGCCCCTGGCCTTCAGCACCCTGCCCTAGATGCGCCGGAACACCCGCAGGTAGTCGATGCAGTAATCCCAGTTGCTTCCGCCATCGACCATGCCGCTCATGTCGGTGCCTTGCAGCGACATGCCGATCTGGTTGGTGACCAGGATGTGCGCCGGCGGGGCCTGCCACTCATAGACCATCTGCTGCACGCGCTCGCCGTCCAGCAGCCAGACCGGGCGGCCTTCCTGCCAGTCTAGCCCGAAGACGTGGTAGTCCGCCGAGAAGTCGATCCCCGGATCGTAGCCGTCCGGGCCCGCCCGCGAGAACACCGGATGCGGGTCGCCGAAGGCCTGCGGGCGTCCGGCATCCTGCACGTGCATCGTCATCAGCCTGGGCCGGGTCCTGCGCTGCCAGACGAAGAATTCGAAGATGTCGATCTCCGGCGGCCAGGGTGTCGCGGAAAACTGGCCGCCCGCGGTCTCGACGCCGGGGTTGAGCCAGAACGCGGGCCAGACGCCCAGCCCCCTGGGCAGCCTCGCCCGCATCTCCACGACCATGCCCGGCTCTACCGGCAGCAGCGCCCGCAGCATGCCCGATTCGATGCCGCCGGGATGCAGGCCGCCGCCTGGCGGGATCCTGCCCTTCAGCGCCAGGTGATCGTCCTCGAACACGTGCAGCGACCGCGGGTCGCCGTCGGGATACTCGCGATGCTTGGACCAGTAGGTCGGCAGGCCGTCCAGGCGGCCCTGGTCGTAGATGTAGCGCGTGCGGAAGCTGCGATGCAGCTCGGCCATCGACCGCACCGTCGCGTCCGCCCGGCCCGACCCGAAGCGCCAGTCGGCCAGCGTGCGGAACCCGCCGGCGACACCCGACGGCGAGACGGGTGCCGCACCGGCGGCCGTCGGCAGGACGCAAGCGGCCAGGGTCAGCGCCTGCCTGCGGGTGAAGGGCCGATCCGGCGGCACGGCCATGCGGCTCCCGCCTTCCGCCTCAGAAATGCCGCTCGTAGATCTTCACCACGTCGCCCGGGGCGAGGAAGGTGCGCGGGGTGATCTTGCCCTCGGTCGCGGGCCCGCCGGAGGTGCGAACGTCGGACGCGTAACCCTGCACCGCGCGGTAGGTGAAGCCGCCGGCGACCGCGACCGCCGTCAGCATGGTCATCCCGGGCGAGTATGGGTACTGGCCGGGCTTGGCGACCTCGCCCAGGACGAAGATGGGCCGGTAGGCCAGCACCTCCACCGACACGCTCGGGTCCTTGAGGAACTTCTCCTCGCGCAGGGTGCGGGCCAGCTTGGCCGCGAACTCCGAGGATGACAGCCCGCCCGCCTGGATGGTGCCGACCAGCGGCATGGCGACCTGGCCCTGGTCGTCCACCCGGAACTGCCCGCTCAGCTGGTCCGAGCCGAAGGTGATGACCCTGATCTGGTCGCCCCCGCCCAGCCTGTAGGCTCCTGGCGTGTAGTCCGGCAGCGGCGGCGTGTCCGCGCCCGGTGCGCAGCCCGCCAGCAGGGAAGCGGCCACGCAGATCGATAGTGCCATACGCATGCTGGTCCGCCTTCCGCTTGGCCCGTTCCTCACAGCGCGAGCCGCAGGGTGAGCCGGAACATGTCGTCCGAATAGTTGCTGCCGAACACCTCGCCCGACTGCAACAGGTCCATCACCGCGGTGGTGTTGCTGACGGGCGGGCTGGACCCGCCGAGGTTGTGCCGCGTGGAGTAGGTGTAGTCCGCGCCCAGCCTGACGTTGCGGTTCAGCCGCCAGGATGCCGACACGCCTCCTGTGAAGAAATCCTGTCCGCCGCCGCCCGAACCGTCGGACTGGCGCGGGTAGCTGTCGAGGAAGACGGCGCCATGCAGGCTGAACACGACGTTTCGCAGGTATTCGTGGTCGACGTTCAATCGCAAGGCGGTCTCGGTGAAACCCACGGTTGATTCGGCAGCGGAATCTTCGATGTAGCGGGCGGCCGAGGCGGTGACCGTGGTCAGGCCGGACGGCGTCCAGGTCGCTGCGGCTTCGACGATAGGGGCGCTGGTGTTCTGGTAGCGCGAACTGGTGAACGACCGCCCCTCGTAGCCGCCCAGCAGCCTGAAGCCGATGATCCCGTCGGCGTCGTAGGCGATGCCCGCCAGGGCGGAGATGTCGTTGAAGTTCTGCCTCGGCAGGCCGGGCGGGCTGCGGTCGAAATCCGACTGGGTGTCGCGCAGGACCAGCACCAGCTGGCGACGGGTGGCGAACGCGTAATTGGCGATGACGCTCGGCTGCAGCACGATACGGTTGCGATAGGTCTGCAGGTAGTCGACGCTGCCGACCGAGCCGTTATCGAAATCGTAGTACGAAACGTCTAGACCTGGCTCCAGGCTGAAATGGCCGAGGTCGAGCGTGTACGTCGCGCGCGCATCCTCGACTCGGTAGGCGATGGCCTCGCTTATCCCCGGGACGTTCAGGTTGCCCGGCGTTTGATTGAGGTTCAGGTGGGTGGCGCCGATGTTCAGCATGTCCTGTCCGAAATCGTGGCTGACGCCGAGCGCCGCCTGCCAGTTGGTGTAACTCAGAGGCGATTGCTGAGGATATTCGACGTCGTCCATGCTGATTGCGCTGACGATCGTCGTGCTGGAGTCGCCGCCCGCCGCGTTGACGCTGGCATTCGTTTCGATGAGAGGGCTGCCCCGCGGCTTGGAGGTGCCCGTCACGTTGTCGTCGTACCCGACGCTTTCCGACAGGATCGGGGTGATCAGGAACGAGCCGAGCCTGACCCCTTGCGGCTCGTATTCTGGGTGGGCGCGGGACGCGACGGTCACGCCCGCCTCGGCGCCGTAGCCCGGGATCGCCACGTTGAGGTATTGGTCGATGACTTGCGCCTGCGAGGCGCAGGGTGCGGCGATGCCGGCCAGGATTGCGGCACGGATCGGCCCGCGTGTTCTGCGCCGCGCCGGAACGCGGTCCGGAGCCGGCACGGGGGGCGGAGAGAAGGTGCGTGGACCGGTCATGACACCCGAAACTCTCTCTCGATCGCGCGCGTCACCGAAACGGCGCCCCCAATGGGGCAATGCAGCCGATGCGGCGAACGCGCAAGCCTCCGCAGCGTTGCGGGCGCGCCGGGGGCGGACGCATCCGGTGCCGGAGCCGCGACGTGAGGCGTTTGTCATCCGCGCCGCGGTCCACGCAGGGTAGGGTCGTTACGTGACCGCAGTCCAGACACCCCTCGACCAGCCGCCTCCCGACGCGGCAGCGCCGCCGCCGCTGGGCAGGGAGGCCGCGCGCGCCATCATCGCCGCCCGGCTGCGCAGCCTGAACCATCCGCCCGACCTGCTGGACCAGCAGGCCGTGGCGGCGCTGATCGACCACGCCGGAGGGTCGGGCGTGCGGCTGCGCGCCGCCCTTGCCGCCACATTGTTCCTGGCCTCCACCGAGGACGCGCCGCGGATCGGGCGCAGCCTGGTCGCCCGGGCGCTCACGGAAACCGGAGACATCCCCGCCCCACCGCCCGCCGCCGCGCCGCGCCGGTGGCGCGTCCCGCTTGCGGCTGCGGGAGTGGCTGCCGGCGTGGCGCTTGCCTTGGCCCTGGTCGTGCTGCGCCCGTCCTCGCACGTCGCCCCGCCTTCGCA
>CALMVI010000073.1 GCA_937873095.1 uncultured Acetobacteraceae bacterium
CCCCGCCACAGCAGCAGCGCCAGCACCGCCGCCGCGGCGGTCTTCACGATCCCGGCGACCGCGAAATTGGCCTGCAGCACGTTGCCGACCGGCAGGTCAACCGTCGTCGCCAGCACCGCAATCTGCAGCGCCACGTTGACGGCCTCCACGGCCACCAGCGCCACCGCACTCCAGGCCGCGATGGCCGCCGTGCGGCGCAGCACCACAGGCCCTACCGCATCGGCAAACGGCCGCGCCAGGCAGACCAGGAACAGCATGCCCCCAAGCGCCATCGACTGGCTGACGATCACCAGCCCGTGCAGCAGGATGCCGAGATAGCCGATCAGGTCGACAAGGCGGTCCACTACTGCTTCGACGCCTCACCGCCCACGGTGAACGGCACCCGCCCGCGCGTCACGTGCCCGTCGGTGGCGAGCACCTGCCAGCGAAGCTCATACGCGCCTGCGGAGACCTGCACGCTCGCCGCCAGCACGTCGGGCGTGGACGCCTCACCGACCGGCACGCGGTCGGCAACGTCGCCATGGACCAGCAGCAGCTTGGACCGTCCGGCATCGATCCTGCTGTTGTAGCGCAGCGTCACCGCCAGCGCTCCCGACGGCACGTGGCCGTAAGGCTCGGGCGTGCTGTCGATGATGATGGCGTGCGCCTCCGCCCGCCCGGCCAGCAGCACGCAACACAGCACCGCGCCGTGCATCTTCCACATCGGCAAGCCTTTCAAACGGCGTCGCGCCTGACCGGACATGCCTTCGCTTCGCCCGCTCATCCGGCTCAAGCCGTTGATCCGGCAAGCGCCAACGCAATCGGGCGTCCGCCCGCAAGCAGGCTGCTCTAACCCGCCATCCACCACGGTTCAACCGGCGTCCACCGGCGCCGTTGCATTCCGACACCCGGGCGGACCCAATTCGAACACACCATCCCGCCAACTGATCCGCGCACTCTCCGGAGCTTCCCCACATGCGTCGAGCATTCACCGCAATTATCCTTCTCGCCTTCGCCTCCTCCCTGGGCGCATGCGCCTGCCGCCCGGGCGGCATCGGTCCGTATGGCGGCGTCCACGCCCCTCGCTGCTACGTCTGGTAGCCGTCCGATACGTCCGGCGCCGCTTCATATGCGGCCCGAGGCGTGCTAGTCGGTCAGGCGTGACGACCGGCCGCCATCCGCTCACCCTGCTGACCGCCCTGCTGGCCATCCTGTGCCAGCTCGCCCTGGGTCAGGCGGTTCCGGCATCCGCGCCGGCGCCGGGCGTGCCGGCCATCCACATCTGCGGCGCCCAGGCGCCCCAGCCCTCCGGCTCCAAGCCGCCGCATCCGGCGATGGACTGCGTGCAGTGCCCGCTCTGCGCCGGCCTGGCCTCGGCGCTCGTGGTCCCCCCCGGTCCGAAACTGCCGCCCCCCGCCGCGATCGCCTCCGCCCCGGAACTCCGTGCGGACATCGCCGGCGACCCGCCGCCCAGCTACTTCGCCGCCGCCCACCCGCGAGGTCCTCCGACCCTGACCTGAGCCGGCCTGCCGCCCTCTCAGCCCAGGAACGACCATGCAATTGCGACTTCAAGCCGCCACCGCCCTGGCGGTGCTCGCCGGCACGGCAGACGCCGCGGCCCACGCCATCGCCGGCGCCCGCGTCTTTCCCGTCACCCTGACCATCGACGACCCAGGCGTCGCCGACGAAGCCACCCTCCCCGAAGCCACCTGGCAGCGCTCCGGCGCCGATGGCGGTCCCGGCCCGGTCCAGGAAGTCGACCTGGGGCTGGAATACGACAAGCGCGTCACCCAGGATCTCGGCTTCGCCATCAACGACGGCTTCGTCATCCAGCACACCGAGCACGACAAGACCCGCACCGGCTGGAACGACGTCGTGGTCACCGGCAAGTACCAGGCGTTCATCAGCCCGCCGCACGAGCTCATCGTCTCGCTCGGCGTGATCCGCGAGTTCGGCCGCACCGGCACCGCCCACACCGGCGCCGACGAGTACGGTTCGACCGCGCCGACCGTGTATGTCGGCAAGGGCCTGGGCGACCTGCCCATCGAAGCCCTCCGCCCGTTCGCCGTCACCGGCGAATTCAGCCTCGTCGTCGCCGACCGCGAGCTCAAGCAGCTCTACCCCCCGGCGCCGCAGCCCGCCCCGCTCGGCGCCGGGCTGGCCGTGTCCCAGTTCAACAACGGCTACAGCAACCGCTGGTCGGGCGGCTTCTCGGTCCAGTACAGCCTTCCCTACCGCAACGCGCAAATCGGCGAGCTGCACCTGCCGGATTTCTTCAGGCACCTGGTCCCGCTGGTCGAGGTCGCCTGGTCGTCGCCGGCCACCGCGCCCAGCAACCAGGGCACCCAGCTGGTGGTGGCACCGGGTGTCATCTGGATCAACCGCGCCTACCAGTTCGGCCTCGAAGCCCTGGTTCCAGCCAACAAGGCGTCCGGCACCAATGTCGGCGTGGTCGCCCAGTTCCATCTTTTCCTCGACGACCTGCTGCCGCACAGCCTGGGCGAACCCATCGCCGACTGGTGACCCACCACCCACCAAGATGAAAGACCAGCCATGAACATCCCGTCGCTTCCGATTCTTCTCGCCAACGTCCTTCTGGCCAGCCTCGTCCTGCCGACCCTGGCCGCCGCCCACGCCATGCTGGAAAAGGCGATCCCCCCGGTCGGCGGCACCGTGCACGCAGCACCCGCCGAACTGCAGCTCGGCTTCAGCGAGGCCATCGAGCCCCGGTTCAGCAAGGTCGCCGTCACCGGACCAGGCGACGTCGTCGTCAACGCAGGCGCGCTACACACCGACCCTGCCGACCCCAAGCACCTGCTGGTGCCGGTGGCCAGGCTCACGCCCGGCGCCTACACGGTCACCTGGCACGCCGTGTCGGTGGACACCCACCGCACCGAGGGCCGCTACCGCTTCACCGTCGCGCCGTGATCCCGCCCTTCGACATCCAGGGCGGCCCGCCGCTGGCGCTGGCGCGCGCCGCCTCCGTCGCCGGCCTGGTCGGCGCTGCGGGCAGCCTCGCCTACGCCCGCCTGCTGCGCCCGCCCGCCCTGCCGGCCGCCCTCGAACATCGGCTGCGGCAGCTCGGTCTTGCGGCCCTCGCCGCTGCCTTGGCCGGCGCCCTGCTGTGGCTCGCGATGCAGACGCAAGACATGGCGGGCTCGCTCGAGCCGGGCGCGCTCTGGTCCGTCCTGACCGCCACGCTGTTCGGTCGCCTGGTCGCAGCCCGCCTCGTCCTCCTCGCCTGCGCCTTCTTGCTGCTGGCCAGGCGTCTGCTCGGCGCCGCCTGCCTGGCCGCCTGTGCAGCACTCCTCCTGCAGGCCGGCCACAGCCACGCGCTGGCCATGGGCGGCTCACCCCTGCTGCTCGGCTCCGCCATCATCCACCTGCTGGCGGCCGGACTCTGGCTCGGCAGCCTGCCCGCCCTCCTGATCGTGCTCGCAGCAGCACCCGCGAACATTGCCCACCAGGCCGCCACCCGCTTCTCCAGGGTCGGCATCGCCTGCGTCCTGCTGCTCCTGGGCACCGCCGCCATCCAGTTTTCCCAGCTGGTCGTCAGCCTGCCGGGCCTGGTCGGCACCGCCTATGGCTGGATGGCCGGCGTCAAGATCCTCCTGTTTGCCGCCATGCTGGCGCTCGCGGCCCGCAACCGCTTCGCCCTGACCCCCGGACTGGCCAGCGGCGCCACCAACCGCCAATTGCGGTCCGCGATCGCGCTGGAACTGATGCTTGGCTTGGCCGTGCTCTCGGCGGCGGGCGTGCTCACCGAACTCGAGCCGGCGATGCACATCCAGAAGCTCTGGCCGTTCCCCTGGGTCCCCAGCCTGGACGCCGCCCGGGAAGACCCCGACATCGCGCGCGAGGTCATCCAGGCGGGCATCGTCCTTGCCCTCAGCCTGGCCGTGCTCGCCGGCGCCGTCCTGTTCGGCAGGCGGCGCCGCTGGCCCGCCCTCATCGCGGCACTCGCCGCCTGCTCGGCTGGCGCTGCCGCGGCACCGCATCTCTCCCCGCTGCTCGTCCCCGCGCTGCCCACCCAGTTCTTCGTCTCGCCCACCGGCTTCGGCACCGGCTTTATCGTGCAGGGCGCGGCCCTCTACCCCACACGCTGCGCCGCGTGCCACGGGCCCAACGGCCACGGAGACGGCCCTCTCGCCCACACGCTGGCCGTGCCGCCCGCCGACCTCACCGCACCCCACCTCTGGATGCACAGCGACGGCGAATTGTTCTGGTGGCTGACCCACGGCATTGAAGGTCCTCGCGGCGGCCTGGTCATGCCCGGCTTCCCCACCCTGTCCGACGACGACCGCTGGGCGCTGATCGACTTCGTCCGCGCCCGCAACGCCGGCCTCACCCTCGGCCCGGAAGGACGCTGGGCGACCCAGCTCTCCGCCCCCGACTTCCCGCTATCCTGTCCGTCGGGACAGACCCGGCTCTCCGCCCTGCGCGGCAGCATCCTGCGCGTCCAGATCGCCGACGCCACGGTCCTGCACGGCGCCGTGCGCTGCCACGCCGAGGATGCGAGCCTCGCCCAGGCCTACGCCGTCGCCGCCCCAGGCGCCGGTTCCGTCCTGATCGACGGCAACGGCTGGCTGCGCGCCGCCTCGCCGGGCGAGCAGGCGCCCGACCCTGCGCTCGCCGAAACGCCGCTGCCCCTGGCCAGGCCCGCCGACGCGATGCCCGCCGACATGAAGATGTAGCTGGCATAGTCTTGCGGCCCGACGCCCGCGCCAGACCGAAGATTGCGCATCGCCCGGCCGGGCTGTTCTGCCGCGTCTAATTTCGCCGCCCGCGTTGTGCGAAGCCGCCGCGGCCTATAGCTCTGACCGGCCGGAGCTGCGGACGACCGCGCCTGCCGGGAAGGACGACGCCCATGGACGCCGAACGAGACTCCCGCGAGATCCTGCAGGAGGCCACCTCCAGCCCCGCCCGGCACAGCGTGGCGCTCGACGACAAATACGCCCGCTTCGACGGCCGCGTCTTCCTCACCGGCATCCAGGCGCTGGTCCGGCTGCCCCTGCTGCAGCGCCGGCGCGACCGTGCCGTCGGCCTCGACACCGCGGGCTTCATCTCCGGCTACCGCGGCTCGCCGCTCGGCGGCTACGACATCGCCCTGTGGGCCGCCCGCAAGCACCTCGACGCCCACGACATCACCTTCCAGCCCGGCATCAACGAGGACCTCGCGGCTACCGCGGTCTGGGGATCGCAGCAGGTGGGCCTGCTGCCGCGCCCGAAGCACCAGGGCGTGTTCGGCCTCTGGTACGGCAAAGGCCCCGGCGTCGACCGCTCGGCCGACGTGCTGAAGCATGCGAGCTATTTCGGGGTGCCGGCGCTCGGCGGCGCCATCGCGCTCTGCGGCGACGATCACGGCGCGCGCTCCTCCACGCTCGCGCATCAGAGCGACCTCGCCCTGATCCATTTCGGCATGCCGGTGCTCAACCCCAGCACGGTGGAGGAACTGGTCAGCTACGGTCTCGCCGCCTGGGCGATGTCCCGCTACAGCGGCTGCTGGGTCGGCATGAAGGCGCTGACCGACACGGTGGAAGGCGGCGCCTCCATACCCGCCGACCAGGACCTCGCGGTCCACGCCATCCCCACCGATTTCGCGCTGCCGCCGGGCGGGCTCAACCTGACCGCTCAGAAGCTCTCCGCCCTGGAAGTCGAGGCGCGCCATTTCGAGCAGCGCCACCCTGCCGCCCAGGCCTGGGTGCGCGCCAACCGGCTCGACCGCGCAGCCTGGGGCCGCGCGCGCCGCAACCGCCTCGGCATCGTCAGCACCGGCAAGGCCTATCTCGACGTCATCGAGGCCCTGCGCGGCCTGGGCCTGGACGAGGACCGCTGCACCGCCCTCGGCATCGCCGTCTACAAGGTCGCCCTGGTCTGGCCGCTGGAGCCCGAACGATTGCGCGCGTTCGCCGAAACCTGCGACGAGATCTTCGTCGTCGAGGAGAAGCACCCGATCATCGAGGATCAGATCTCGACGATCCTCTACAACCAGCCAGCCGACCGCCGCCCCGTGCTGACCGGCAAGCTCGACGAGCACGCGCGCCCCCTGCTGCGCGAGGTGGGCGAGCTCGACCCCGACCTGCTGCTGCACGTCATCGCCAACCGGTTGCGCGGCCGCATCGAGGACGACGCGCTCCGCCGCCGCTTCGACACGATAAAGCCGCTGCAGACCGGCATCCCCACCATCAGCTACGGCGTCAAGGACCTGCTGCGCCCGCCGAGCTTCTGCGCCGGCTGCCCGCACAACACCTCCACCGTCGTGCCGGACGGTTCGATCGCCGGCGCAGGCATAGGCTGCCACATCATGGCGGCCGCGATGCCCGACCGCCACACCGTTTCGGCCACCCACATGGGCGGGGAGGGCGCGCAATGGATCGGCCAGGCGCCGTTCACCGACACGCCGCACATGTTCCAGAACCTGGGCGACGGCACCTATTTCCACTCCGGCCTGCTCGCCGTCCGCGCCGCCATCGCCGCGCAGGTGAACATCACCTACAAGATCCTGCTGAACGGCGCGATCGCGATGACCGGCGGCCAGACCGTCGAGGGCGAGGATTTTGCCGGCCAGATCACCGGCCCGCACGTCGCCCACCAGCTCGTGGCCGAAGGCTGCCGTCGCGTTGCCCTGGTGACCGACGACGTGTCGCGCCACGACCGTGCCGACTACCCCTCCATCGTCTCGTTCCACGACCGCGCCGAGTTGGACGCCGTGCAGCGCGAGCTGCGCGAGTACGCAGGCGTCAGCGCCATCATCTACGAGCAGGCCTGCGCCACCGAACGCCGCCGCATGCGCAAGCGCGGCAAGCTTCCCGACCCGCAGGAGCGCCTGTTCATCCATCCGGACGTCTGCGAGGGCTGCGGCGATTGCGGCGTGCAGTCCAACTGCATCGCCATCGAGCCGCTTGAAACCCCTCTCGGCCGCAAGCGCCGCATCAACCAGACCGTCTGCAACAAGGATTTCTCCTGCGCCAAGGGCCTGTGCCCAAGCTTCATCACCGTGCTCGGCGGCCACGTCCGCACCCGCGCCGAAGCCGGCCCCGACGCCGCCGACCCGCTGGCCGGCGAGCAGCAGCTGATTGCGTCCCTGCCCACCCCGGCGCTGCCCCGCATCGGCGAGGTCTACAACATCCTGCTCGCCGGCATCGGCGGCCAGGGCGTGGTCACGATCGCCGCCCTGCTCGGCATGGCCGCCCATATCGAGGGCCTGAAGCTCACCGTGCTGGACAATTCCGGCCTGGCGCAGCGCAACGGCTCGGTCACCAGCCACCTCCGCCTCGGCGACGGCGCCGAACGCCACTCCCCCCGCATCCCGAACGGCGACGTGGACCTGGTCATCGGCGCCGACCCGATGGTGGTCGCGATCCCCGAGACGCTCGCCAAGCTCGGCCATGGGCGCAGCGCGGTCCTGCTCAACCGCTTCGTCTCGCCCAACGCGATGTTCGCCAACCACGCCGACCTGGACCTCAGCTTCGACCCCCTGCTGGCCCGCGTCATGCCCCGCGCCGACCAGGAGCGGGTGGTGGACATCGACGCCACCCGCATCGCCCAGGTGATGCTGGGCAACGCGGTGGGCGCCAACCTCTTCCTCGTGGGCTACGCCTGGCAGAAGGGCCTCGTCCCGCTGCGCGCGGACAGCATCGACCGCGCCATCGAGCTGAACGGCACAGAGGTCGCGATGAACCGCCGCGCCTTCGGCCTCGGCCGCATAGCGGCGGCCCGCCCCGACCTCGCCCGACTCTGGCTGCGCGGCCACGAGGAAGCCCACATCCCCGACACGCTCGGCGACCTGCTGGCAGACCGGATGCCGCGCCTGCGCGCCTGGGGCGGGGACGCCCACGCCGCCCGCTATCGCGCCTTGGTCGCCCGCGTCGAACAGGCCGAAGCCAGGCTGCCGGACGATGACGGCCGTCTGGCCCGCGCCGTCGCCCACGTCGCCGCCAAGCTGATGACCTACAAGGACGAGTACGAGGTTGCCCGGCTGATGACCGACCCCGGCTTCGCCCAGCGCCTGCGCGAGAATTTCGAGGGCGATTTCACGATAGGCTACAATCTCGCCCCGCCGCTGTGGTCCAGGCGCGACGCGCGCACGCATCGTCCCGCCAAGCGCCGCTTCGGCGCCGCCATGACGCATGGCTTCAAGCTGCTGCGCCGCCTGCGGCCGCTGCGCGGCACGCCGCTCGACCCGTTCGGCTACGGCGCGCACCGACGCATGGAGCGCCGCCTCGTCGCCGATTACCTGGCCCTGGTCGACAGGGTGCTCGCCGCGCTGCGGCCGGACAACCTCGCCGCCGCCGAGAAACTGCTGCGCGCGCATGACGCCGTCCGCGGCTACGACGTCGTCAAGGAGGCCTCGGTGGAGAAGCTGAACAGGGAGCTGCCGGCCTTGCTGAACCTCTTCGAATCGGCAGGCGCCTGAACCAGTCCCACCCCGATCAACCTTGCAAACGACCCTCTCGTTTGCTCTTAGGGCGTACGCGCAGGAGCAGCCCCGAATGCCAGACACCAACGTGACGGCCGACTACAAGGTACGCGATGTCTCGCTCGCCGATTGGGGCCGCAAGGAAATCTCCATGGCCGAGGACGAGATGCCCGGCCTGATGGCGCTGCGCGCGGAATACGGCGCGTCCAGGCCGCTCGCCGGCGCGCGCATCGCCGGCTGCCTGCACATGACGATCCAGACCGCCGTGCTGATCGAGACGCTGACCGCACTCGGCGCCACCGTGCGCTGGTCCTCCTGCAACATCTTTTCCACCCAGGACCACGCGGCCGCCGCTGTCGCCGCCGCCGGCGTTCCCGTCTTCGCCTGGAAAGGCATGAACGAGGAGGAGTTCAACTGGTGCATCGAGCAGACCGTGCATGGGCCGGGTGGGTGGACGCCCAACATGATCCTCGATGACGGCGGCGACCTCACGCTGCTGATGCACAACAGCTACCCCGATCTGCTGGCCGACGTGCGCGGCATCTCCGAGGAAACCACCACCGGCGTGCATCGCCTGTGGGAAATGGCCAAGGCCGGCCGCCTGCTGACGCCGGCGATCAACGTCAACGACAGCGTGACGAAATCCAAGTTCGACAACCTCTACGGCTGCCGCGAAAGCCTGGTCGACGGCATACGCCGCGGCACCGACGTGATGATGGCCGGCAAGATCGCCGTCGTCGCGGGCTTCGGCGACGTGGGCAAGGGATCCGCCGCCTCGCTGCGCAACGCAGGCTGCCGGGTGATCGTGACCGAGATCGACCCGATCTGCGCGCTGCAGGCGGCGATGGAGGGCTACGAGGTCGACACGATGGACGACGCCGCCCCCCGTGGCGACATCTTCGTCACCGCCACCGGCAACATCGACGTCATCACCGCCGACCACATGCGCGCGATGAAGCACCGCGCCATCGTCTGCAACATCGGCCATTTCGACAGCGAAATCCAGATCGAGAGCCTGCGCAATTACCGGTGGGAAAACGTCAAGCCGCAGGTGGACGAGGTGGTCTATCCCGACGGCAAGCGCCTGATCGTGCTCTCCGAAGGCCGCCTGGTGAACCTCGGCAACGGCACCGGCCACCCGAGCTTCGTCATGTCGGCCAGCTTCACCAACCAGGTCCTGGCCCAGCTCGAACTCTGGCAGGCCAAGCCCGGCCAGTACGAGCGCCGCGTCTACACCCTGCCCAAGCACCTCGACGAAAAGGTGGCCGCCCTGCATCTGGCCAAGGTCGGCGCCAAGCTGACGAAGCTGTCCACCAAGCAGGCCGAATACCTCGACCTGCCAAGCGTCAGCGGCCCGTTCAAGCACGAGCTGTACCGCTACTGACCGATGCGCGCCTGCGCCGCCGGCTTCATTGCCCTGACGACGCTGCCGTTCATCGCGCCGGGGGCCATTGCCAGGGCTGCCGACCGGCTGACCGGGCCCGCCATCGATGGATACGGACCGGCCGGCCGTGCAAGCCGCGCCGGCATGGCGTGCGCCATCGCGGCGGCATTGCTGCACGGCGCAGCACGCGCCCAAACGCCCCGCCAGCCCGACCCGGCCATCGCGCAGGCCGTCTCCCAGGTCTCGCCCGACCGCCTGCGCGCGACCGACGAACGCCTGGTAGCCTTCGGCACCCGCAACACCTTCTCCGAAACCTCGCCCGCCGGCCGTGGCGTGTTCGCCGCGCGCGACTGGATTGCCGGCCAGTTCCGCGCCATCGCGGCCGGCACAGGCGGCCGGATGACCGTGGCGCTGGACGAATACGTCCAGCACGCCGACGGCAAGCGCGTGCCGCGTGACGTAAAAATCTCCAGCGTGGTCGCGACCCTGCGCGGCGACGAGCCGGGCGGGCGGACGTACGTCATGTCCAGCCACTATGATTCCCGCAACACCGACGATGCGGACGGCACGCGCGACGCCCCCGGTGCCGACGACAACGGGTCGGGCACCGCAGCCGTGCTGGAGGCGGCCCGCGTGCTGGCAGGCACCCATCCGCATGCCACCATCGTCTTCGCAACCTACGACGCCGAGGAGCAGGGGCTGTTCGGCTCGGCCCACCACGCGGCGGCGCTGCGGGCGGCGGGCGCGGACGTGCAGGGCGACCTGAACAACGACATCATCGGCGCATCCGCGGGCGACCGCGGTCCGACCGACGCCGGCTTCGTCCGCATCTTCTCCGAAGCGCTGCCCGCCGGCGCCGACCCGCACCGGATCAACCGCCTCGGCAGCGAGAACGACTCGCCGTCCCGCGAGCTGGCCCGCTTCGCGCACGATGTGGGCAGGCTCTACGTGCCTGGCCTGGACGGCAGGCTGGTCTATCGCGCCGACCGATTCCTGCGCGGCGGCGACCAGGAATCCTTCACCGCAGCGGGCTTCCCCGCCATCCGCTTCGTGGAGCCGGTGGAGACCTTCGCCCACCAGCACCAGGACGTGCGGGTTGAGGGCGGGGTCCAGTATGGCGACCTCGAACGCTTCATGGATTTCGCCTACCTGGCCCAGGTCACCCGATACAACGTCGCGGTGCTCGCAGCCCTGGCCCAGGGCCCTGGCCGGCCCGCCCGCGCCTGGGTGTCGACGAAGGAGCTGACCAACGACACCACGCTCGGCTGGACGCCGGTCGCCGGCGCCGCACGCTACGAGGTCGCCAGGCGCCGCACCACGGATGCGCTGTGGACCGACACCACCGATGCCGGCCAGGCGACCGGGGTGACCCTGCCCTATTCGAAGGACGACTGGATCTTCGGCGTGCGCGCTGTCGACTCGCAAGGGCGGGCCGGCGTCGCCGCGTATCCGGCGCCGCAGCGCTGAGCCTACCAGTATTCGGTGCCGGGCGCGCCCTTGAACGGCCCCTCGAAGGCCGAGGTCACCCAGCCGCCGTAGAAGCCGCCCGGCTGCGGCAACACCTGCTCGTCGCCCACGAAACACGCATCCATGCGGCCCGCATAGACGGCGACATGGTCTTTCAGCATGGCGTAGGCGGCCACGGGATCGGGATAGGTCCAGGCGGCATCCGCCTCCCGACGGGAGCCGGCCTCGAGCGTGAGGTAGCGGGCAACCCCTTTCCACTCGCAGAAGCTGGTGCGCGGGCTGGGCGTCAGCACGCCGGGGCGGAACGCCGACGCGGGCAGGTAGTAGGTGGGCGGATGCGTCGTCTCCAGCACGCGCCAGACCGTGCCGCCGACGGCCTCCGCCACGGGCTGGCCGCCGAGCACGATCCGAACCGCGTCCGCCACCCTCTCGGTTGCGGGCGGCCTCGGAAAATCTCCAACACGTCTTACGGTCGTCACGGGAACTCAGATGCGCACGTTGTACGTCTGGGCAAGGGATCGTGGCCTTTCGATGCGGGGCTGCAACGCCGAACAGCGAAAACTCACGAAATCGCCACGTTTTTAATGAAACGAAAGCATTTTTGCATAGACTCGCCGCATGAGCACATTCCGCGCCTGCACCCTTCTCGATCGCGTCGTCCTCATCCACGACATGGACGAACAGACGGTCATCTCCGAACTGGACCTCGAACAGGCCGACCTGCTGCTGGAACAGCTGCAAAGCGCCGTCGGCGCCCAGCTCGCTGCCTTGCGCCGTCGCGCCGGGATCGTGGCCCTGGCTTAGCGGCCTGCTGAGAAAGGCCAAGGGCTTTGCCCCTGGACCCCATCAAAGGCAAGCCTTTGAAATCCAACCTCTTGAACGGTGGGGGTCTGGGGTTTCAAACCCCAGCGGGGTCCAGGGGTGACGTGCGAAGCACGCTAGCGCATGACGCCCCTGGCCTCCTTAAGCCACCGATCAGCCAGACCGCGCGGTCCCGTCCCGTCAGCGTCGTCACGGGAGCCAGCGGCGGCATCGGGCGCTGGATTGCCGAGGGGCTGGCCGGCGCCGGCCACCACGTCGTCCTGGCCGGCCGCAACGAACGGCGCCTGTCGGCTGCAGCCGAGTGGATCGGCCACCGCGTGCCCGGCTGCAGCCTGCAGGTCGAACTTGCCGACCTCACGCTGCTCGCCGAGGCCCGTGGCCTGGCCGAACGCATCACCGGCCGCCACCCCGCCGTTGACGTGCTGGTCAACAACGCCGGCATGTTCAGCGCCAGGCGACGCCAGACCGCCGAGGGTCACGAGCAGGTCATCGCGCTCAACCACCTGGCGCCGTTCGTGCTCGTGCACGGGCTGCTGCCGGCGATGCGGGCCGGCGCGCGCATCGTCAGCATCGGCAGCGACACGTCCGACCGCGCTCGTCTCCACGTGGACGACCTCGAAAGCAGGCGGCGCTGGCGCTTCGTGCACGCCTACGCGCAGTCCAAGCTTGCCCTGCTGATCGCCACCAAAGGCTGGGCGCAGCGTCTGCAGGGCAAGGGCATCGTCGCCAACACCGTCCACCCAGGCGCCGTCGCGACCGGGCTGGTGCGCGCCCGCGGACCGATCGGGCTCGCCTGGCGCCTGATGGCGCCTTTCCTGCTGACCGAGGAGCAGGGCGCCCGCACCCCTCTGCACGTGGCGCTGTCGGACGATTTCGCCGCCGTCACCGGCGCCTACGTCAAGCGCCAAGGGCCCGTGGCCCCGAACCCGCTCGCACTGGACCCGGCACTGGCGGCAAGGCTCTGGTCGGCTACCGAGGCGCTGACGGGCGTGCGGGCCACAGCCTTGCCAGCCAGAGCTGAACGCTGACCCCGCGCGCCCTGCGTCCGAACGGCCCATGCACCGGCGAGGAGACGGCGGACGGAGAGAACAGGGTCGGCGCTTCCAGCTCGGCCGCGATGCTGTCCCGCGTAAGCTGCCCGTCGAACCCCAGCCTGGTCATCGTGTAGGCGATCAGCCCCGGCGCCACCCGGTTGACCAGCGAGAACGCCACCACCGTGAAGCTAACCAGCATCTCCGGCGTGCCGCGCACCGCGGCCAGGTAGATCGCCGCCGCAATCACCTCCGGCTGGTAGACCGGTGGCGCCGGGCGGGCCGGCCAGCCCATATGCGACACCGCGTGGGAGAAGAACGGCGTGTTCACGGCGGGCGGATAAACCGTGCTGATCCTGATGGGGCTGCGCGCGATGCGCAGCTCGGCACGCAGCGCCTGGCCGAAGCACCTTACCGCCGCCTTGGCCCCGGCATAGGACGTCATCAGCGGCAGCCCGTGAAAGGCGGAGGCCGAGCACACGTTGACGATCGTGCCCCGACGCCTCGGCTCCATCAGCGCCATCGCCGCCCGGCAGCCATTGACCGTGCCGCCATAGGTGACGGCGGTCACGCGGTCGAACTCCCGGCACGGCACCTCGGCGAACCTGCCATACACCCCGTTGCCGGCGCAGTTCACCCACACGTCCGGCGCCCCGAGCTCGGCCGCAAGCAGTTGGGCCGCGCCGCCCAGCTCGTGGGAACACGCGACGTCTGCGCTGGCCGTGCAGACCGATGCGCCCCGGGCCCTGAGCTCTCCGGCGGCATCGGACAGACCTGCATGGCCGCGGGCGATCAGCCCGACCCGCCATCCCTTGCTGGCAAACATAGCCGCCGTGCACCGTCCTATGCCCGAGCTGCCGCCGGTGATGAACACCACCGGCGCGTCGGTGACAGGGCGCCCTGTTGTGGTCCCTGCCTGCCGGATCAGATCGGCGCCATGGCAAGCAGGCTGAGCGCCGCGGTGGCGCAAACGATCCAGAACTTCATCGGCGGCGCTCCAAGCTGCATTTTGCAGCGCGCACATAAGCGGGGCCGGGTGACCCCGGTTTTGCTGGCCTGTGACACAATGTCATCCTGCGCCGGCCTGGAGCCCTGACGCGTCGGCCTTCAACACCTCGCCGGCCAGGTACAGGCTGCCGCAGATCAGCACTCGGGAGGGCGGCCCGCCGCTCGCCGAAACCTGCGCCAGCGCACCGGCGACGTCCGGCCCGGGCCGTGCCACGCCGCCGGACGCCTGGACGATCGCCTCGACCGGCAGGGCCAGATGCTGGCCGGGCTCCTGCACCGCCCAGACCGATGCTGCCTGCGGAAGCATCGGCCGCAGGAACTCGGCGGCATCCTTGGACTGCTTCATGCCGACCACCAGGTGGACCGGCCGGTCGGCCCAGCGCCGCAGATGCGCCGACAGCGCCACGCCCGCGCCGGGGTTGTGCCCGCCATCGAGGTAAAGCTCGGTCCCCTCCGGCAGCAACCCGGCCAGCCGCCCGTGCAGGCGCTGCAGCCTGGCCGGCCATTCTGCCGCGGCAACGCCCGCCCACGCGCCGTCCGGCACGGCCAGGCCGGACGCGCGCAGGGCCGCGATCGCCACCCCTGCGTTGTCCACCTGGTGCGCCCCGGCCAGTCCGGGCAGCGGCAGGTCGAGCGCTCCGTGCCGGTCCCGAAAACCGAGCCGGCCGTCTTGCGCCGACACGTCCCAGTCGCGGCCGCGCTCCCACAGCGGCGCCCCCGTCTCGGCGGCGCTGGCCCGCAGCACGGCGGCGACCTCGGGCACCTGCGCGCCCGTCGCCACGGGGCGGCCCGGCTTGATGATCCCTGCCTTCTCCCATGCGATCCGGTCCAGCCGGTCGCCCAGGAACTCCTGGTGGTCCAGCGAGATCGCGGTGATCGCGCAGGCAGCCGGCCGGGGCACCACGTTGGTGGCGTCGTAGCGCCCGCCCAGCCCCACCTCGACCACGCAGAGATCGGCCGGTGTGCGGGCGAACAGCAGGTAGCCCGCCGCCGCAAGTGCCTCGAACACCGTGATCGGCTGGCCGGCGTTCACCTGCTCGATCTCGGCCAGCACGTCGGTCAGCGCCTCGTCGGAGACCAGGTCGCCGGCGATGCGGAACCGCTCGCGCAGATGCACCAGGTGAGGGGAGATGGTGACGTGCACGCGCCACCCCGCCGCCTCGCCGATGGCGCGCAGGAACGCGCAGGTGCTGCCCTTGCCGTTGGTGCCCGCCACGTGGATCACCGGCGGCAGACGCAACTGCGGGTCGCCGAGCTGGTGCAGCAGCCGCAGCACGCGGTCCAGGCTGAGGTCGATCAGCTTGGGATACAGCGTGTGCAGCCGCGCAATGATCGCATCGGCCCGGCCGGGCGAAGCGTCCGGCGCCGGGCGGGGCATGTCGCTGCTCAACGAGGAGAGTGACCCCAGCTCAGAACAGTGTCGGAAAGCGCCAACAAGCCTCCCGAAAGACAGAGAACCCCGAAAATACGCAAGCTTCGCATCGAATAGGCGTGCTTGTTGGAAGTCCCGACCAGTCGCTCCACCATGCTATCCGACCCTATCAGGAGCAGCGCGCCGGCATAAGCAAACCCGATCGCCGAACAAAGATGATGATCGAGGGATTTACGTGTTGCGAAGCTTATGATGGCGAACACACCACCCGCGATCAGCAGAATTTCAGCGAGAAGCGATATCGGGTCGAAACGCCTTCTGCCTGTGACGGGCATCGTAATCTCCGGCGATGCAGCCTAGAGCATGGTCGGTTCAGGCGGAGTCACCTGAACCGACCAACATGCTCGCTCAATGCAAAGGTACAGCATGTTCGGTTCAAGTTGAACCCAACACGCTCTACGCTGGCGAAGATGCGGGTTCCGGCGGCGCCTTGGCTGGCTGGCCCGGGTTTTCAGCCGCCGCCTCTCCGTCGTATGGCTGTAGCAGGCCCAGTAGCCGGGCCAGCGTCTCCCGCATCTCGCTCCGCCGCACCACCATGTCGACGATGCCATGCGCGTGCAGGTACTCCGCGCGCTGGAAACCCTCCGGCAGCGTCTCGTGCACGGTCTGCTCGATGACGCGCGCGCCGGCAAACCCGATCAGCGCCCCCGGCTCGGCGATCTGGATGTCGCCCAGCATGGCAAAGCTCGCGGTGACGCCGCCGGTCGTGGGATCGGTCAGCACCACGACGAAGGGCAGTCGCGCCTCCCGCAGCAGCATCGCCGCGATGGTGGTCCGCGGCATCTGCATCAGGCTGACCGCGCCCTCCTGCATGCGCGCCCCGCCCGACGCGGTGAACACCACCAGCGGCGCGCGCTGCAGCACGGCCAGGCGGGCGGACGCGACCAGGCCTTCGCCCACCGCCGCACCCATCGACCCGCCCATGAACCCGAACTCCATCGCGGCCACGACCGCGCGCTGCCCGCCGATCGTGCCGTGCGCCACCACCAGCGCGTCCTCCAGCCCGGTCTTCGCGCGCGCCTCCCGCAGCCGCTCGGCGTAGCGCTTCTGGTCGCGGAACCCCAGCGGGTCGGCCGGCGCGCGCGGCAGCTCGATGCGGGTGAAACTATCCTCGTCGAACGTCCAGTCCAGCCGCTCCAGCGCCGTCCCGCGCATGTGGTGCCCGCAATGCTCGCAAACCCTCTGGCTGCGCTCCAGCTCCTTGGTGAAGATCATCTGCTGGCACGCAGGGCATTGCGACCACAGATTGTCCGGCACGTCAGGCCGATGGCCCAGAAGCGTGCGTATCCTGGGGCGAACGTACTCGGTCAGCCAACTCATGGACAAACTCCAACCGTTATCTGGCGGTCGCCAGTCGCAGCCTGCTCAATCTGCGTCGCCGCTCATATACTCGCGCTTATAATCGACAACGCTGAAACCCAACGACGATGCAGTATCCGCAAGTACACTGTCAACAGTCACAAGTGTCGGCCGCGTCCCAGCTAAATCCAAACTGCAAACATGCAGCAAGACCGAGTCTGCCAGCCCAAGTTGGCGAAACTCCAGTCTTTGGCAGGCGATCAGGCTTGCTATCGGCAGTTCCACGACGGTTTCCACGAAAACTTGGAATCGCGCCAGTATGAGACGATGTGCCTGCCCGACCACCTGTCTTATAAGGTTCGATGTTTCGGACAGTACATGTGGGACAGTGATGATGTCGTCGAACTGGCTCAGCAGCTCTCCAAGCACATCGAAATCGTCCTCTGTGTATTTCTGAAGCCTTCTATGCATGCGAATGTAATCGCGAGATGCCGAGCCGACAATCAACAAGATAGTCAGGTTCGTATCAACGATGACAGCGCCCATCATTCCACGACATCTGCGCTCGCCCGGCGCTTCATCGAGAGAACGCTGCCGTCATCTGCGACGGTCACTACCTTATACGATCGCTTCAGCGACGAAACACCGCCAAGACTCTCGAGAACCTCTTGTGCTCGCGTTCTAGGTGTGTTCCATGGGCGAGAGAAGGCCAGAGTGATTGCCCAGCCGCCGGTAGAGGGCTCGCGTTCGACCTCTTCCAGCCCAAGATTCGTTACGCCTTCGTCAGCATAGACGTCAAGCACGTATGTCTTGGCCTTAGCAATCGCCTCTTTCATGTCCATTCAACTCTCCAGTACAGGACCGTCCAAACAGAAACGTTCATCGCCAATGCCGTCAGATACCTTGGTCGGCGCTGGCCTTCGAACGGCCCGTACCGCCTCGGCCAGCCCGCGCACCTGGTCCAGCACGCGGCGCACCGTGTCCGGACCCGCGCGACCCTGCGCGTCCAGCGACGCGGCCAGCGTGTCGATCAGCGCGGACGCAACCACGGCCGCGTCGCCCGCGCGCACGGCGGCCGCGGCCTGCGCGGGGGAGCGCACCCCAAAGCCGATGGCGACCGGCAGGTCGGTCACCGCCCTGATGCGCGGGATCGCCAGGGCCAGCTCGTCCACCGACGCCGTCCGCGTCCCGGTCACCCCGGTGATGCTGACGTAATAGACGAAGCCGCTGCAGCCCCGCAGCACGGTCGGCAGCCTTGCGTCGTCGGTGGTCGGCGCCACCAGGCGGACGAAATCGATCCCGTGCTCGGCGGCGTGGCCCGACAGCAGGCCCGCCTCCTCGGTCGGCAGGTCCACCACGATCAGGCCGTCCACCCCGGCGCTCGCCGCATCCAGGCAGAACCGCGCCGGATCGTAGGCCAGGATCGGGTTCAGGTAGCCCATCAGCACGATCGGCGTCTCGGCGTCCTCGGCGCGGAACTCCTGCACCATCCCCAGAACGCGGCTCAGCGACGCGCCGGCCAGCAAGCCCCTGCGGCCTGCCGCCTGGATGGTCGGGCCGTCGGCCATCGGGTCGGTGAACGGCATGCCGATCTCGATCAGGTCGGCCCCCGCGCCCGGCATGCCGTGCAGAATCGCCATGCTGGTGGCGGGATCGGGGTCGTAGGCTTCGAGGAAGGGGATCAGCGCCCCACGCCCCTCGGCCCGCAGACGGTCAAACCTTTGCGCAATACGGCTCATGCGCGTTGCATAGGCCGGATCGGCCCGAGCGTCACCGGGCAGACCGCTCGACTCCGGGCGCGCGGAACGGTCAGGGCGCGGTGGTGAACGCGTACAGCGTCTTGCCCGGCGTGCCGTAGGGGTCGCCGGAGCCCCAGTAGACCACCCCGTCGACGATGGCGGGGCCGCAGGTCACGCCGGCGCCGCTCTGGAAACTCCACACCACGCTGCCGCTGGCCGCGTCCATCGCCACCATGTACCCGCCCGTGGACCCGCCGAACACCACCCCGTTGGCGACGCTCATCGTGCCCTCGGCGCCCGCCGGACTGTTCGAGCCAGGCGCCGTGCCGAGCGCCGCCGTCTGCCAGCGGACCGCCCCCGTCGCCACGTCCAGCGCCGCCCAGGACCCGCCGGTGGCGGTGACGCCCGACGGCACCAGCGTGTAGGGCGTGCCGTTCGCGTCGTTCTCGGCGACGTAGACCTGCGTCGCGTCGACCGCCGACCCCCACATGATGCCGCCGCGCGTGCCGCCAGGCGCAGGCTTTGCGTGCCAGGCGATCGCGCCGGTGTCCGGGTTCAACGCCCAGTAGATGCCGCTCTTCTGCCCAGCCCCGACCAGTTCCATGGCGCCGCCCTGCGCCGAGACGGTCAGCAGGTTCGGCGCGGACGCGAAATCGTAGTCGGGCCCGGTGGGCTTGGGACAGGGCTGGGCGGGCGAACTGCTTCTGCAGTTGAGGTTGAACGTGTCCAGGCCCTGCAGCCGGCGGCCCCACCTGACCGCCCCCGTCTTCATGTTCAGCGCCACCACCGAGTCGACGTAATCCTTGCGGTCCAGACAGGCATCCCGCGCCGCGGGCGTCGCGGCGGCGTCGATGCAGGTGGTGACCGATTGCGGCAACGTGTAGTTGTTCCCGGTCGCCGCATACAGCGTGTCCCGGCTGGCGGAGACGGCGAACCCGCTGCCCCACACCGCGCCGCCCGTGTAGCCGGCCGGCACCATGTACGTCTGCCAGTTGACCTTGCCGGTCGCCGTGTCCAGCGACACCACGCTGCCGCGGAAACTCGGGACGTAGCCCGCCTGCACCGAGACGATGTACTCCTCGTTGGACGAGGTGCCGACATAGACGGAACCGCCGTGGACGACCGGGCTGGCGGTCAGGGTGACGTAAGGGTTCGTCTCGACCAGCGTCTGCCAGGCCAGGGCGCCGGTTGCCCGGTCGATGCCGAGCACGTGGCCGGTGCGGCGGTCGGTCACGATGATCAGCGCGCCCGCAATCGCCGGGCTGCTGCGCGACGCCGAGCCGTTATAGCCGGTGTAGTCGGACATCCAGTGCATCCAGACCTGCTTGCCGGTCGCCGCATCCAGGCAATACAGGCCACCCCAATCGTCGGTCACGTACAGGCGCCCGCCCTCGATCGTGGGCGTGGCGGTGATGTTGCCGTTCAACACCACGCTCCACTTGGTGTGCAGCCGTCCCGCGGTGGCGGGGCTGATCGCCGTCTCGGACACCGCCTGACGCTGGTTGCCGCCCAGGGGGCCACCCCAGCCCGGCCAGGCTGCCCCGGACGCACAAGCGCCGGCTGCAAGGGAACCCGACAGCGCGATGGCGCAAGCCGCCAGAACGGCCCGCTGCTTCTGAACGACCAAGACCACGCCCTCCACACTCAGCCCGGCGCTCAGCGCCGCCGGCGAAATCCGCCCGACCCCGAGCCTCCTACGGCACAGCTAACAATACGGTTGCGTAACAGCCGAAAATGCCTCATCACTGAACCGTGAGGATGCAGGTCGGGCAGTGCCGGCCCGTCTAGAGCAGATCCTGGTCGGACGGAACCGTCTTACCGGGTGAAGATGCTCGTAAAACAGAGGACTAGAGCCTGTGGAGTGAACGCGAGTGAGCGGAACATGCTCTAGCACGGGCCGCCTGTCCGGCCCGTTCACGTTTTCTCATGCTGCCGGGGAGTGTCGAATGCGGTTTTCTGGCTGCCTGACTGGCATTGCGATGGCGGCATTGCTGCCGGCCAAGGGCCACGCGGCCCCGGTCACCTATAGCTGGACCGGCACCGTGACGAGTTCGACCGGCGACCCGCCGCAAGGTGCCACGGTGCCGGTTTCGGTCACCCTAGACCGCGATTACCCCGCCGATACAGCCATCCCCGACCCCAAGCGCCAGGCCACGTATAGCGGCGGGCGCGGCACGCCGTCGGGCGCCTCGCCCGTACTGGCGATCACCATCAACGGTGCGAACGTCCAAGGCCTGTTCGACAGCGTGCACATCGAGAAGAACCTGGCCGGCGTGTCGGAAATCGCCATCCGGTCGGCGCTGCCGCAATGCTGCAGGTCGGTCGCCATCGTGTTTTCCACCACCATGAAGGGCGTGGTCAAATCGCTGGCCATCCCGAAGACCATGTTCCCGGCCAACTTCCAGTTTAGCGCCTTCACCGTCACCTACACCCAGGACGACGCCTACCAGGGCTCCCTGAAATAGAGGGGGGGGCCTGGGGTTCAAACCCAGCGGGGTCCAGGGGCAGAGCCCCATAAGCGCGATTCTACTGCTCGTGTCGGCTGGTAGGACGGGCAGCGCCCTGGCTTCCATCAGCCTGCTAGGCGGCGCGGCTCGCACGCGCTAACGTTTCCTACACGGTCGCGCTGTATAGTCGCTCGTGTAGAACGGCGAAGGGGGCAAGCATGCGTGGCCAGCGATGGCATGCCATCCTTTCCGTGGCATGGCGCAGGGATACCGTGATGGCTCTCGTCATGGTCGCAACGTTCACCCTGCTCGCCCTGATCACCAGGCTGGCCTGCATCGACCAGGACGGATACTCGTCGTTCTGGCCGGCGAACGCCGCCCTGGTCGTGGCGTTTCTCGTCCTCCCGCCGCGCCACTGCGTTCTGGCTGCGCTGCTGTGCTTCATCGCCAACATCGCCCTCAACACGCTCACCTCCTACACCCTCACGAACAGCATCGGATTCTCCGCGCTCAACGTCGCCGTCAGCCTGGTATGCGCGCGGCTCACGCGTTCATACTGCGGCGCGCTGACCGACCTTTCCCGCTTCAGACGGCTCGCAAGCTTCGCGTTGATGTCGTTTGCAGCCGCCGCACTCGAGGCTGCGGTTGGGGAATCGGTATATTACCTCTGCGGCAAGCCCGTCTCTCTGCCGGACTGGCTGCAATGGTCGTTTTGCGACGGGCTGGGATTCCTGCTGGCCACGCCGGCCATCCTCCTCGCCGTCAAAAGCGGCGGCACCGAGGATTTGTGCGACGCACGCCCTTTCGAACGATGGGGGCTGCTGCTGGGAACGGCGGGCCTGACCGCGGTGTCGTTCACCAACGCGCACTCTCCGATGTTCGTGCTCATCTACCCCGCCCTCGTCCTGACGGCGTTCCGGGCGGGCCCGCATTGGGTGCTCGCTTCGGTTCTTCTGACGGCCATCCTGTCCTCTGCCATGACGGCGCACGGCTTCGGGCCCCTGGCGCTGCTGTCCTTGAACGGGGCGTCGTTGAAGCAGGACATGGTGCAGCCCTATATCATTTCGTTGTTCCTGTCGGCCGTACCGGCAAACAACGCGCTCGGTGAAAAGCGCCGGGCTGCACGCCGCCTCAAACAGGCGAAGTCGGCGGTGGAACACCACGCCACCCACGACCCGCTAACGACCCTGGCGAACCGGACGCTGTTCCAGCGCAGTCTCAAGGCGACGCGGCAGGCCGGCGCCTGGTGCGCCGTGCTGTTCATCGATCTCGACCGTTTCAAGCAGATCAACGACAACATGGGCCATCACGCAGGGGACGAGCTGTTGCGCGGCTTCAGCAGTAGGGTCCTGGGTCTGGTTGGTCCGGAGGTGACGGTTGCGCGGTTCGGCGGCGATGAGTTCGCGGTCCTGGTGACCTCCAAACAGGGCCGCGTCGACCTGGACGCCCTGTGCGAAAACATCGTGCGGGTCGCCAAGGCGCCATTCTTCCTCAGCCAGGGTGCGGCCTTTGTCAGCGCCAGCATCGGCGTCGCACAGGCTTGCGATCAGGCAGAGCCGGACGAACTGATGCGGCAGGCCGACCTTGCGCTGTACGCGGCCAAGGCAGCCGGCCGTAACGGATACCGCTTCTTCAGTGCCGACCTCGACCGGGCGGCGACCGAACGGGCAGAACTGGAAGCCGATCTCAGGACGGCGCTCAGTTCCGGACAGGGATTGTCGCTGCACTATCAGCCGAAGCTGAACCGGCACGGCACCATAACGAGCGTCGAAGCGCTGCTCCGTTGGCGCCATCCTCGCCAGGGACCCATCGCGCCCAACGTGGTGGTCGCAATGGCCGAGGAAACCGGGCTGATCATTCCGCTCGGTACCTGGGTCCTTCGCGAAGCCATAGGCTTTGCCGAGCGCTGGCCGGAGCTGAACGTCGCCGTCAACATATCGCCGGTGCAGCTGCAAGACGCCGGCTTCGTGGAGAGTACGCTGGCGATTCTGGCCTCGTCATCGGTTGCGGCGTCGCGTGTGGAGCTCGAGGTCACTGAGACGACGCTGATGAACGATCTCGCCGTCGCCACCGGCCGGCTGATCGCCCTCAGACGGGCCGGGCTGAAGATCGCGCTGGACGATTTCGGCACCGGCTTCTCGTCGCTGCAATACCTTCAGGACCTGGCTGTCGACCGTATCAAGATAGACCAGTCCTTCGTCAGGCGTCTGGGCGAGAGCGCGGAGGCTGTCGCGATCGTCAAGGCCGTCGTCCAGCTCGGGCACGCCATGGGGCTGCAGGTCACTGCCGAGGGCGTCGAGACGGAGGCGCACCATCAGTTTCTGCTGGCGGCCGACGTCGATGAGATGCAGGGCTACCTGTTCTCGAAACCGGTTTGCGAAAGCTCTGTCGGTGCCGTGCTGGCGAAGCGCCTCGAGGGCGAAAGCGTCGCTGCGTAGCCGGCGCAGCCCGGCACGCCCGGCGTTCCGAACGAGCCGTTACGCATCAGCGGCGCCTCAACCTGCACGATGCGACGCTCTCTTGGGCCTCGCAGCCGGGTTGCGCATCCGCCCACGCAGCACGAGATGCCCGCCATGGAAGATAACGCGAACGCACCCGGCAAAACCAACCTCAGCCGGGTTGGCGCATCACCGGCCAAGGCAGCTCCAGCTGCCGCATCATCGCCAATGCCAGCCCCAGCTGCCGCCTCATCGCCAATGCCAGTTCCGGCTGCCGCCTCATCGGCCGAGGCACCCTCGGCTGCCACCCGCCCGATGCCCAGGGAGATCGGCGGCCCGAAGGGACCGGAGCCCACCCGCTATGGCGATTGGGAAGTGAAAGGTCGTTGTAGCGATTTCTGACCCGCAATCGGCGGCGGGAGGAGGCCTGCGGACACTGGTTGTGGGCGGCACCGGCGGCATCGGTCGGGCTCTGCTCGGCGCGCTGCCGTCGGGACAGGGCGTCAGCCTGGCGCGTTCGACGAACCCGCGCGTGGACCTTGCCGACGAGGCAAGCATTGCCGCCGCCGCAGCGGCACTCCGCCACCTCGCCCCGTTTGGCCGCATCATCGACGCCACCGGGGCGCTCGTCATCGACGGCCGGCATCCCGAGAAGCGGCTGGCCGAGCTTGATCCCGGCATCATGGCGCGCGCCTTCGCGGTCAACGTCATCGGTCCGGCGCTGCTGATGAAGCACTTCGTCGAGCTTCTGCCACGGCAGGGTCGTTCGGTCTTTGCGACCCTGACCGCCCGCGTCGGCAGCATCGGCGACAATCGGCTCGGCGGCTGGTACTCCTACCGTGCGTCGAAAGCGGCACTCAACCAGGTGTGGCGGACCGCAGCGGTCGAGGTCGCCCGGCGCCGTCCGGACGCCCTGCTTCTGGCGCTGCATCCCGGCACGGTGCGCACCGGCCTGTCCGCCCCGTTCACCGGCCCGGACCAGGGCATCCGGCCCGAAGAGGCCGCGCACCGGCTGCTCACCACGATGGACACGGCAACCCAGAGCGGCGTGTTCCTGGACAACGCCGGACAACCAATTCCCTGGTAGCCGTATGGCTGCGGGCCGTGGGTCGCCAGCGTAGGCTACGCCACTCCGCCTGGACCATGACCGGTTCGCATCGGCTCACCGTCATGGCCCACCTCGTCGTCTCGGCGAGCAGGTTCACGCGTCCAGGTGATTCCAGCTGAACGCGATCTGCTCTAGGAGCCTGTCCGACAATGCCCTGTAGCGGGCCTGATGTTGGCTATCTTGCGACGAGGGGCGGGTGAGCCTGTCGTCCTCACGCTGTTGCCCTATGCAGCTTGAGGAGGTTGTGGACGGTGCAGACCATCGCCCACTGGCCTCTGACCTTGTTGAGCCCGCGGAGGAGGAACTGTCGGAAGCCTCTGGCCTGCTTGATGTGCCCGAACACGGGCTCCACGACCTGCTTGCGGAGCCGGTATCGACTTCGCCGCCCGGCCCTGCGGATCGTCTTGGCCATCGCCTGCATCCGCAAGTCGGCGCTTGAGCAGGCGCCCGGCGGTCGGGTCGGTTTCCCCGTGCCGGATGCGGCCTGGCGACAGGTAGGCCCTGACCCGGCGCTCGGCCATGGCCTCCAGGTTGGCTTCGGTGGCGAACCCGGTGTCGCCCGAAACCTCGCGCAGCGTGCGGCCAAGGTTCTTACGGGCCTGATCGACCAGCGGGATCAGGGCGGCGAAGTCCGCGGGGTTGGTCCCCAGTTGCTGGGCGACGATGATCTGGTGCGCGGCATCGACCGCGATCTGGCCGTTGTAGCCGGCGATGAACCCGCCCTGGCTCGGCATGATGCGGCTGTCGGGGTCGGTGAAGTTGCGCTGGGCCTTGTCCGGCGGTGTGTCGGCCGGCCGGTCGCGGCGGGCGCCGCGCTCCTGCATGCCCGAGGAGGGGCCGGGTCCGTCTGGATCGGCGCTGCCCAAAGTGTCAGAGCGGCCGGCCTTGGCTTCGGCTTCGAGCTGGGCCTTGGCCGCGCGGATACGCTCGAGCCGGCGCTGCTTGTCGGCCATCCAGGCCGGCGTCTCGTCGCCGCGGCGGTCCGCACCGTGCTGGGCGTCCTCGGCGGCGTCGGCCGCCTCGGCCTGGTCCAGCCAGGACGCGACCTCGGCGGCAAGCCTCGGCTCCTGGCTCGTCATATGCTTGTAGCTCATTCGCCTTGTGCTTGCTGGCGTTCGCTTTGAGCTTGGTGCCGTCCACGGCCAAGTGGCCCAGCTTGACCAGGCCGGCCGCCTGGCACAGGCGCAGCACCTGCACGAAAAGCTGCTGCAGCGCCGGCAGGTGGCGGCGGCGAGGGCCGCCATCTGCTTGCCCGCGTCGTGTTCCATGGCAAGCGGGGCGAACTGCGGCAGCGATACCGCGAAGGTCAGGAAGACCAACTTGGCTCACTGGGCTTGGTGGTGAACGTAATCGTGCTGTGGAACACAATCTGTATGGATGCCGCGCTGAACCAGTTCCGTGCCGAGGGCTTCGACGTGCGCGCGGAGGATGTGGCCCGATTGTCGCCACTCGGGTTCGACCACATCAACATGCTCGGCCGATACGCCTTCATCCTGCCCGACCAAATCGCTCGCGGGGAGCTTCGACCGCTCCGCAATCCCGCAATCGCAGACGACGAGATCTGACATGCAGTTTCGGTTCCGTTGCTACCGGACCCCCTCGCGGAGATTGCCCCGTGCGCGCCGCGACGACCCGCCGCGGCGGTCGGTTCGGTTCCCGGGGCGCGGACGGGGCCGGGCCCGTTCTGAAGACCTGCTTGAGGAGTCGGTTGCGCCGGTCGCGCCGCTGGATCCTATGTCCCGCTTCCAGCATCCACCGATAGACTACGGCGTCCGGGACGAGGCGATGGCTCATTGCGACGCGGTGATACGGACCGCTCGCATCCGCCTCCAGGCACTCGGAAGCACAGGCCCCTTGTCGAATGGCATCGGGTTGGGTGCTAGCGGAGGATTTGTAAGCTGCTGAATACTGGCGCTAACCGGTCCAGCGAGGGACATTTCCCACTATGAGCTTAGCTTTTTGCTTAAGGCTATGCCCCAAACTGAAAGCTCAGACTGCCAAGCGCGGGTGTCACTCCGGCGATCAAGCACGCTTGCTACCGAGCATCGACCTGACTTCTTCCGACGGACACTGTGAAAGAAGGGAGCGCGTCGAGCAAACCATCGGCAGACTCAGATGCTTTTAAGTCATCATCTCATGAAGGCCAACGAAAGAACTACAAGAGTTTTCTTGACCGTCCATAGTAATTTCCTCGAGTAGCTCTGTCCATGGGGCTTACGCGAGCTTGCGGTAGGCATCTTTGACGATCAATCTTGCCTGGTTGTCGAACGTGATCACGTCTACCCCGTCCACGACGGACTGCGTGTCGCCATTCGCCAGTTTCAATGTCCAGTAGGTCAGACATGACCGGTCGAAAAAGTGCATTCTGGTCGGGGCGGCAGGTGAGGGGGTGTCGCCCTGGGGAGAAAGGCACATTTTCGAAAGACCTTCGCGCAGCGCAACACTGCCTTCAAAGGCTGCTCCGGACGACGTTCGATATATCGGGTTGTCACCGAACAGCCCCATCAGCCCGTCGATGTCGCCGCGCGCCCACGCGGCGGTGAACGACTCCATCGTTCTGCGCATCATCTCGTGAAACGCTTCTGACGCATTCTCCAACTCATGTGTCATGGTGAAGCACCTTTAACGTGTCCATGATTGAAATCTCTCAGATGTGGGTGAGTTCACATCGGCGACAGAACAGTTACGCGGCCAAGGCACGGCCAAGCATGTAGGCGTCCCAGAGGTTACGCCCGGTATAATGTGCCGCGGTCAGCTCCATGATTTGCTTCGATGCATTGATCGCGACAGAGTTGCGGAGGGTCCTGAACAGTGGAATATCAGAGGCCGAGTCGCCGTAACATATGCAATCCGACATCTGCAAGCCGTAGTTCGCAGCCAGCGCATGCGTGATTTCGACTTTCGACTTCGGCGTCAGCACCGACGCCGGATCAGGTTGCACGCCACCCGTAACGACAGCCCCGTGCGCCGTGGTCACACCCCATCGCCGCAGGCGTTCTGCAAAGAACATCGGCGACAGCGTGATCACTGCGCTGTACTCGCCCCTGTCTGCAATGTCTGCAAAGACTTGAGGAATGTTGTCGATCCAGGGAGCGTTCTCGAAAACGGCTTCGACGTCCACTTCGGCGATCCCGCTCCATAGAGGCAGGCAGAGTTCGTAGAATTCGACGTGCCCGACCTCACCCCTACCCCAAGCCTCCTCGATGATGTTCACACGGTCCAGGACGCCCATATGTTGCGAGATGTGGACGCAGGCCGATCCATCTAGCAAGGTTCCATCCATGTCGAAGACGTGCAACTTGCCCACAGCAATAATCCTTTGAAATCCGGCGCCCACGCGACTACCGCGGGCGAGGTGCCGCGACGGATTTGCGTATCTTGATCTCGGTCGGAAAGCGTGTCGTCTCCGGCTCATTGGCCAGGCCGAGCTTATGGAGCAGCAACTGCGACGCTGCCCTACCCATCTCGTAGCCAGGCTGGGCGACCGTGGTCAGCGATGGCGACATAAATGTCGAGACCAATATGTCATCGAAACCGACGATGGAGATATCTTCGGGAACACGGCGCCCGGCTTCCTCGAGCAGTCGGCTGCCCCCCACCGCCATCAGGTCGTTGCCATAGATGATCGCCGTCACCGTGGTGCGTGCGTCCTCCAGGATCGACCGTGTCTCGCGATACCCCGACTCCTCGGTGTAGTCGCCGCTGAACACGGGCACGGTGTCGGGGTCTCGGCCTATGCTGGCAAGCGCCTCCCGGTAGCCGGCCAGTCGTTGCTGGCTCGTCCACAGCCATAATGGGCCGGCCACGATGGCGATGTCGCGATGGCCTGCCTTTAGCAGTTCCTGCGCGACCTGCCTCGCCCCTTTGCGGTTTGCGGCGCTGATGAACGGAGCGTCCAGCCCAGGCACGCATTCATCGACGAAAACGACAGAGCCGGAATCGACCAGCTTGATCAACCCCGCCGTGGGCTTGCCCGATCCCGACAACAGGACCATGCCGTCCAGCCGCCGGGTGCGCAGGCTTTGTGCATAATACTCTTCCCAACGCATGTCCGAGCCGGTCGTGCCGAGCACCATCAGCACGTCGTGCAGTTGGGCATAGGCCTGGACACCGCCTGCTACGGACGCGAAGAACGGATTCTGCAAGTCCGGCACGATTAGGCCGATGGAGGAGCTGAGCTGCCGCTTGAGGCTGCGCGCCGCCGTGTTCGGCTCGTATTCCAGGGCCGCAATGCACTGCAGCACGCGTTGCCGGTTTTTCTCGGTGACGTTGGCGGAATTGTTGATCACGGCGCTGACGGTGCCGACCGACACGCCCGCTTCGCGCGCCACGTCACGGATCGTCGCGCGCTTTACTGCGGTCTTTTGGAGGATCATTGAGGGCCTGGGGAGAGAAAGGAAGTCTGCTTTTTTGAAAAAAAGCAGCAAAAAACTTTTATCGATGAGGCCTACGCCGGCCCCACCACGCACCTGAACAAACAAAAGCTTTTTGGTTCTTTTTCTCGAAAAAGAACTACTTTCTTTCACGCATACCCAGCAATCCCCTTGACCTCCAGGAAATCATCGAGACCGAATTCCGCCCATTCCCGCCCGTTGCCGGATTTCTTGTAGCCGCCGAACGGCGCACCGATGTCGAAATCGGGATAGTTGATATAGACTGTCCCAGCGCGCATCTGCATCGCCACTTCCCTGGCCCGCTCAAGATTTTCCGACTGGACATACGCCGCCAGGCCGAACTCGCTGTCGTTCGCCGTCTCGATCGCTTCCGCCTCGCTTCCGTAAGGCATCACGGCCAGAACGGGGCCGAACACCTCCTCGCGCCCGATGCGCATCTGCGGCGTCACACCGCCGAACACTGTCGGCTTGACGTAGTAGCCCTTGGACAAGCCGTCGGGCAGGCCCGGGCCGCCGGTGACCAGTTCCGCGCCCTCGTCCAGGGCAGACTGGATCAGCGACTGGATGCGGTCGAACTGGGTCTTGCTGACGACCGGCCCAAGATTGCTGTTGGCGCTGCGCGGGTCGCCCACGACGAAGCCCGCAGCCGCCGTCCGGGCCAGCTCCAGCACTTCGGCATGACGTGCGGCTGGCACCAGCATGCGCGTCGGCGCGTTGCAGGTCTGGCCGCTATTGCCGAAGCACTGCGCCACGCCCTTGGACACCGCTGTCGAGAAATCGGCATCCTCCAGCAGAATGTTCGCCGACTTGCCGCCCAGCTCCTGGTGCACGCGCTTGACCGTTTTGGCTGCCGCCTCGGCCACCAGAATGCCGGCCCGGGTGGAGCCGGTGAACGACATCATGTCGATATCGGGGTGCGACGACATCGCCGCGCCCACGATATGGCCCTCTCCGTTGACCAGGTTGAAGACGCCGGCCGGCACGCCGGCCGCGTGCATCACTTCGGCGAAGATGATCGCGTTGACCGGCGACATCTCGCTGGGCTTCAGCACCATCGTGCAGCCAGCCGCAATAGCCGGGGCCACCTTGCAGGCGATCTGGTTCAGCGGCCAGTTCCACGGCGTGATCATGCCGACGACGCCGACCGCTTCCTTGACGATGCGCGTGGTGCCGCGCATCCACTCGAAGCGGTATTCGCCGAGCAGCCTGACCATCTCGTCGATATGGGCGCCGCCGATCCAGGTTTGCGCCGCATGCGCGAAGGCGAGCGGCGCACCCATTTCCAGCGAGACGGCGTCGGCGATGTCGGCGTAGCGCTTGGCGTATTCGCGGCTGATATTGGCGAGGAGCTCGCGCCGGTCGGCAACCTTGATGACCGAAAAGCGGGCGAACGCACGCTTGGCGGCGGCGACTGCGCGGTCCACGTCGGCCGCGGTGCCGGCGGCGATCTGGGTGAACACCTCCTCGGTCGAGGGATCGACGACTTCGATCAGATGGGGCTCGGCCGGATCAACCCAGGCGCCATCGATGTAGAATTTCCTGTTATTGCTCATCTTGTCTTCCTTTCCATGCTCAAAGATCGCCCGATCCGGGCGACGCTCACGCGAGCGCCCAGTCAAGGCGCTTCGGCTCGCCTTTGCGTTGCAGCCTTGTGTTGACCTTCTCGGCCAACCTGCCGGCTGAAAACGATCTTTCGATGCGCTCGGCATCGGGCGAACCGTACAGTGTCGTGCGTTGCCGCGGCGTGCGGCCTGCCTGCCGGATGATCGCCTCCATGCGCACAGGCGGCATCTCCTGTCCATGTACCGCGCCGGCGGCACGGGTGATGCTCTCATCCATCAGCGTGCCGCCCAGATCGTTGGCGCCGGCCTGCAGTGCCGCGGCAGCGCCGAGCGGCCCCATCTTCACCCAAGAGGTCTGGATGTTCGGGACGGCGTTGTGCAGCACTAGGCGGGCCACCGCGTGCATCAGCATCGCCTCGCGCCAGGTCGGCCCCATGCGCGCCTGGCCGGCACGGTAGATCGGTGCCTCCTGCGCCACGAAGGGCAGTGGCACGAATTCGGTGAAGCCCCCGAACCGAAGCTGGTGGGAGCGCACGCGCATCAAATGGCGCGCCCAGTTCACGGGCGCTTCGATGTGGCCGAACATGATAGTCGCTGTGCTACGCAGGCCGACGGCGTGTGCGGCCTGCATTACGTCGAACCACTCTGCCGTCGAGAGCTTGTCCTTGCAAAGCGTCTCGCGAATGTTGTCGTCCAGTATCTCCGCCGCGGTCCCGGGTAAGGTGGACAGGCCTGCCTGCCTCAGGCGGCCGAGATAATTCTCCAGAGACAGCCCCAGCGTTCGCGCGCCATGGATGATTTCGAGCGGCGAGAAAGCGTGGATGTGGATATCCGGCGCAGCCTCGCGCGCGGCACGCACGATCTGCAGATAGGTGTTGCCGTCGTAGCCGGGATGGATGCCGCCCTGCAGGCAGATCTCGGTGGCGCCCCTGTCCCATGCTTCCGCGACACGGCGGGTGAACTCGGCGCGGTCGAGATCGTAGGGCAGCCCGCGCAGATCCTGGTGTGTGTCGCCCTTCGAGAACGCGCAGAAGCGGCAGGTATAGGTGCAGACGTTGGTGTAGTTGATGTTGCGGGTCACGACGTAGCTGACCATGTCGCCGCAAACCTCCGCACGCAGCGCATCGGCAGCCTGGCAGATTTCCGTGAACGCGTGGCCGCGCGCGGAAAACAGGCGGACGATGTCGGCCTCGTCCAGATCGGCGCCCTGCTGCGCGCGATCGACGATGCTGCCGAGCTCCTGCCCGGAGGGCCGGCCCGCCGCAAGGACAGCCGGCGGCAGCACGTCCGCACCGGGTCGCCAGTCGTCCTCGCGCGCCAGCCCCGCCGCATCGCTGGCGCGCAGGATCAGCCGGCGCATTGCCGGCGCCGCCCAACGCTGCGCGTCGCTGGCGTAGGCGGGATAGATCGTCAGCCGCGCGACCAGGGTCTTGCCGGCGCGGGCCGTCGCGGCGCGCAGTTCGGCGATGTGCGGCCAGGGCGCCTCGGGGTTCACGTGGTCCGGCGTCACCGGCGATACGCCGCCCCAGTCGTTGAGCCCGGCCGCCACGTAGCGTTCCAGCGCGCCCGATGCGAGGTTCGGCGGCGCCTGTATGGACATTGCCGGGCCGAACAGGATGCGTGCGACGGCGATGGTCCACAAATGGTCGTCGCAAGACGGTGCCGCGTGCGCGGCCATCCGGGTGCCGGGCTTGGGCATAAAGTTCTGGACGATGATTTCCTGCAGGTGGCCATGGCGCTCGTGCAGCGCGCGCAGCTCGAGCAACGCGGCGATCCGCTCCGCGCGGGTCTCCCCCAGGCCGATCAGGATGCCGCTGGTGAACGATACGCGCGCCTGGCCTGCATCCGCAATGCAGGCCAGGCGCATCGCGGGCGCCTTGTCGGGGCTGCCGAAATGCGGTCCGCCGCGCTCGGCCAGACGGGGGGCGGTCGCCTCGAGCATGATCCCCATGGAGGCCGCGTGCGGGCGCAGGGCGACGATGTCGGCCTGGGTCATGACTCCCGGGTTGAGGTGCGGCAGCAGCCCGGTTTCCCGGGCCACCAGCTCGGCCATAGCGGCCAGGTAGGCGATCGTGGTGACATGGCCGAGGGCGGCCAGCTCGGTCCGCGCCTGCTCCCACCGCAGTTCCGGCTTGTCGCCCAGGGTGAACAGCGCCTCGAGGCAGCCGGCTGCCTTGCCGGCCCGTGCGATGCCAAGCACCTCGTCAGGGGTCAGGTAGGCCGCCTGGCCTGGCCGCGGCGGGGTGGCAAAGGTGCAATAGTGGCAGACGTCGCGACACAGTTTGGTCAGGGGGATGAAGATTTTCGGCGAGTAGGTGACGTGCGGGCCGAAGCCCCGGTCGCGCAGTGCCGCGGCCACCTGCATCATGGCGGGCAGATCGTGACAGTCGGCCAGCGCCGTCGCCTCGTTCGGAGCGACCGCGATGCCGCGCCTCGCGCGGTTAAGAAGCGTATCCGGCGTCATGACAGGGTGCGCGCCAGGGGCATGGGCGCAGGCATCGGTGCTGCCAGCCAAGACAGCAGGTGGCGCACGTGCGCGCCGCAGGGTTCGCCGGCAAGGCGGGCGAGGTCGGCCGGGGTGTCGATATCGCGCGACAGGAGCGGGCGGTGAACCACCCTCGTCACCATGCCGGCGCGGGATGCGGCCTCGATGTGCCTGCGGAAGCTGTCGGGGCCGAACAGGAAGCCCATCGCAGCCGGCGGCGACAGCACCACGCAGTTGCTGCCAGCGCCGTCCCAGGACGGCACGATGGTGCAGCCCGGTCCGGCATGGGCTGCGAGAATGGCGGTAAAATCCTCCGCCGTAGCAGCCGGCACGTCGGCCGGCACCACCATGATGCCGTCGGCGCGATAGAGCCGGGACGCCAGGCGCGCCGCCTCGTCGGCCGAGGCCGCAAAGCCGATGTCGCCGGTCTGGGGGACGCAGACCGTCCCGGCATCCGTCGCGGCGGATAGCACCTCGGGGTCCGGACTGACGACCATGACGCCGCGCAGCATCGGCGTCTCGGCCAGCGCGTCCAATACGTCGTTCAGCATGGCCAGCACAAGCAGGCGTCGCTGGCCGGCCGACAGCGCGGGCGACAGCCGCTGCTTGGCACGGTCCAGGCTCTTGACGGGAACGGCAGCCCAGATGCCTGGCGCGGTCATGCTTCCACCCGTCCCACGGCCATGCGGTCGGCCAGCGCCAGGGCGGCGCCGGCGACGTGTATCCGGTCCTGCAGCGTGGTCATCAGCGTGGGCAGAGCCACCGTCGCTAGATGGGGCAGCGCTGCTGCCGCATGCGCGTCCGCCTCGTCCAGCACGTAGCCGCCGATCAGGCCGGCATAGCCCTGCGCCACGCCGGCGGCGGTGGCAGGCAAGCCCAGCTCGCCCATCAGCTTCACCGTTGGCCCACGTACGGCCTGGCCGGCGATGATCGGCGAGACGGCGACGACAGGCGCCCGGCAGGCGGCGAGTGCTTCACGCAGGGCCGGCATGGCCAGGATGGGGCCGATGCTCAGCAGCGGGTTGGACGGGCAGATGATCACCGCGCGCAGCCCGGGATCGGCCAAGGCTTCCATGGCGTGCGGGTTAGGGCGGGCTGCCTGGGCGCCCGCGAAGTCGAGCGAGCGCACAACGGGCTCGCATCGGGCGCCGACGAACCACTCCTGGAAGCCCATCCAGCCCTGCGCGCATTCCACGCGGGTGCGCACCGGATCGTCCGTCATCGCCAGCACGCGCGCGTCGATGCCGAATTTTGCCGAGACCGCGCCGGTCACCTCCGACAGGGTTTCGCCGGCGCGCAGGCGTCGGGTGCGTTCCACATGCAGCGCCAGGTCGCGGTCGCCGAGCTGGAACCAGTCCTGCCCGCCCAGCTCGCGCAACGCCGCCATGAAATGCCAGGTCTCGTCCGCCCTGCCCCAGCCGCGCTGCGCATCGTCGCGGCCCGAGAGCGCGTAGAGCAGCGTGTCGATATCGGGCGAGATGTGCAGGCCGAGATGCTCGAAATCGTCGCCGGTATTGGCCAGCACCAGCAGGTCGGCGGCCGGCGCACCCTCGGCCGCCAAGGCGTGCACCAGGCCCAGCGCCAGCTTGGCGCCGCCCACACCGCCCGACAGCGCCAGAACGGTGCCGCGCCGCCCGCCGGTCATCGGAACAAATCCTCCTGCACCGGGCGCAGCAGGTCGGCGCCCGTGCCCGCCGGCGCGGACCAGGACAGGCCCTGCACCAGCACCGCCGGAATGCCCTCTGCCCCCTCACCCATCAGTAGGCAGGCCAGGCTGGCGATCTGGTCGGCAAAGCCCGCGATCGTGATCTGCAGGGCGCGGCCGAACAGGTCTGCGGCGCCGCGCAGATCGAGCACGGCGGGCAGGCCGCTGACGCCCAGCGCCACGCCCACGCTGCCGCGTCGCCAGGGCCGGCCGAAGCTGTCGCTGACGATGACCGGCAGGCGCATCCCCAGCAGCGTGCCGAGACGCTCCTGCAGGCGTGCTGCCGATGCGTCCGGGTCCTCAGGCAGCAGAAGCACCGCCGGCCCGTCCTCGGCCATCGGGTCCAGGTTGGACTGGTCGATGCCGGCATTGGCCATGACGTAGCCCAGCCGATGCTGCACGATCAGCGCCTGCGGCTCGGCCCGCACCACATGGGCCGATTCCTGCAACACCAGGGTGACCATCGCCGGGTCGCGGTCCAGCCGCGCGGCCAAGGCGCGCGCCTCTTCCGTGCACTGCACATCGGACAGGCGGACGTAGCGGCCCTCCGCCTTGGAGACGATCTTCTGCGCGACGACGACCACGTCCTGCGCCGCCAGCTCGATGCCGCCGAGCGCGGACGCGACCAGCGCGCCCAGATCGTCGCCAGGGCGTACCAGGGGCAGCGGCAGCGGTATTACAAACAGTGGCTGGGCGACCAGGGGCATGCGGGTCAGAAAGCGGCCTGAAGACGCGGCGCCACCGCTTCGGCGAACAGTCGCAGGAAGCGCCCCTGGTCCGGCCCCGGCGCGTGAAACACCAGATGCCGAAAGCCCAGATCGACATACGGCCTGACCCGCTCGACCACCTCGTCGGCGTCGGTAGAGACGATCCAGCGGCTGGCGCAGCGTTCCAGCGGCAGCGCGTCGGCCAGCCGCTCCATCTCCATCGGGTCCTCGACGCCCGTTTTCTCCTCGGGCGACAGCGACAACGCGGCCCAGGGGCGGGTGTTTTCCAGCGCCGCCTGCCGGTCGGTATCGAAGGAAAGCTTGATCTCCATCATCATGTCATATCCCCCCTCGCGGCCCGACTGCTTGCGGCCGGCCTGTACGTTGGGGACGAGCGTGTCGGCATAAAGAGCCGGCGCCTTGCCGCTGGTGCAGATGAAGCCGTCGCCCAGCTCGCCGGCCATGAAGGCGGCCTTGGGCCCGGCCGCGCCCAGATAGATCGGCACGGGCGATGGCGGGCGATCGTACAGCGTGGCATTCTCGGTCTTGTAGTACGGTCCGTGATGCGTCACCCGCTCCTCGGTCCACAAGCGGCGCATTAACTGCACGGCTTCGCGCAGGCGGCCCTCGCGTTCCTTGAAGCCCGGCCATGTGATGCCGGTGGACGGCACCTCGTTGAGCGACTCGCCGGTGCCCACGCCCAGCAGCAGGCGGTCCGGATACAGCACGGCCAAGGTTGCTATCGCATGGGCCACGACGGAGGGGTGATAGCGGAATGTCGGCGTGACCACGCTCGTGCCGAGCTGCATGGCGCGCGTGCGTTCGCCCAACGCCGCCATCCACGAGAACGCGAACGGGGCGTGGCCGTCCGTGTGGCGCCAGGGCTGGAAATGGTCGCTGACGAAGCAGGACCGAAACCCCAGATTCTCGGCCAGCACGCCGAACTCCAGCAGCGTTCTGGGGTCGAACTGTTCGGCGGACGCCTTGTAGCCGATCTTGATCATGGTATCCTTCAACGTTCGCCGTGCGCCGTTCCTCAGTGGAACAGTGACGATACCGAGCTTTCGTCCGACACGGCACGCATGGCGCGCGACAGCAAATTCGCCGTGGTGATCTGTCGTATGTTCATCGCCGCCTCTACGCGGTCGGTCGCGGCGATGCTGTCGGTCAGTGTCAGCGTGCTGAGCGGAGAGGTCGCCACGCGGTCCACCGCACCGCCCGTCAGCACGCCGTGCGTCACATACGCCTCGACCCCGTCGGCACCCCTCTCCATCACCGCTTTCGCGGCGTTGCAGAGCGAGCCGCCGCTATCGGCGATGTCGTCGACAAGGATGCAGTAGCGGCCTGCCACGTCGCCGACGACGTTCATGACTTCCGACACCCCCGCACGCTCGCGCCGCTTGTCGATCACCGCGATGTCCGTGTTCAGGCGTTCGGCCAGCTGGCGGGCGCGCACCACGCCGCCCACATCGGGCGAGACCACCATAACCTGCTGGCCGGGATGGCGCGCGCGGATGTCGCGCATGAACAGCGGTGCCGCATAAAGGTTATCGACCGGAATGTCGAAGAAGCCTTGTATCTGCATGGCGTGCAGATCGATGGTGAGGATACGGTTGGCGCCAGCTTGCACGAGGAGGTTGGCGACGAGCTTGGCGCTGATCGGCGTGCGCGGCCCCGATTTGCGGTCCTGACGCGCGTAGCCGAAATACGGCATCACCGCGGTGACGCGCCGCGCGGAGCCGCGGCGCAGTGCGTCGAGCATGATCAGCAGCTCCATGATGTTGTCGTTGGTCGGCGCGCACGTGCTCTGGATAACGAAGACATCCTCGCCGCGAACGTTCTCCAAGATTTCGACGAACACCTCCATGTCGCTGAACCGCCGCACGACAACGTTGCAGAGCGGCAATCCCAACTCGCCGGCTACTGCTTGTGCCAGCTTGAAGTTGCTGTTGCAGGCAACAATTTTCACGGTCAGCTACGCCGCTTCCTGCCGGCACGCCCAGCCCAGCAGCGCCGTCCATAGAACTGGGTAGCCGTCCCATTTCAGGAACACCGGCGGTGCCCAATGCGGTGCCAGATCCGAGGTGAAGACGGCGACACGGCCCTGCCCATGAGCGCCCACCGCCAGCAGCGGATCGCCGCCGACCGTTGCGATGACGGTACTGCCCGGCTTGGCGGTCGTTCTGTTGTAACCGAGCAGGACTGGCCAGTCGGGCGGCGTGTCGCCGATGGCGGGGTGCTGCCTGGCCACCAGCTCGGGTGAGAGGCCCTGCGGCGCCTCGATTCGGTCGTCATAGGGCAGGAGCTCGACCGGGAGCACGGCGGCCAGCGGGCTCATGCCATAGCGCGCACGCGCGTCGATGCCGGTGAACGACATGTAGCCGCCGACCATCACGAGGCCGCCGCCTGCCGCCACGAAATCGGCCACCAGCTGCAATCGGTTCACGCCGATTTCGGACCGCAGAAAAGTCTCGTCGGTCAGCAGGAACGAGTTCGACCCTATGTCGCTCAGCACCACGGCGTCGTAGGCAGCGAGATCGGCGGCTATGGCTGGAAAACGCTGCGAGATTTCGTGCGCCCGCACATACTCTGTCTGAAACCCGTCGCGTTCGAGACAACCCAGGAACACCCCGGCGCCCTCCTCATACTCGACGGAGGTGAACTGGTCGAAACCCTTGATATGGGTCGTGTGCTTGACCCAGGACTCGCCCACGAAGAGTATTTTCGCGCCGCTCATGTTATCCCCGCACGAGATCGCATTTCGGGTATCTGGAAGCAGCGCATCTCAGCCACCGATCAGCCTGTCCGTCACGAAAGCCGGCAGCACGCGTGCTTCCGGCACTGTCGGCAGGGATGTCTCGCGCATGTCCCAGCCCACCGCTTTCTGGGTGACGAGCTCGACGATGCTGCGCTTGGCCGCCTGCCCGAACTGAAAATAGGCTTCCGCATACGGGTGGCCCTCGTAGAAATACTTCTGGAAGATCATCTCCAGTGCCGTGTCGAAGAAGGCCGCGTCTTCCATGGGCTTCAGCGAACCGGTGAAGCGTATGCCATGGACGGTGGCGTATTCGTCACCGCTGTCGATGACGGCTGCCAGCGGCCGGCCGGCCTGGCTGTTGCTGGCATGCCTGCTGCCGGCATCGAGCGGCAGGAAGATGCGCTTGTCGTGCACCACGAACCAGAGCGGCGAGAGATAAAGGCTGCCATCATCGTTCACCGTCGCCACGCGTATCGTTTTCTGCCGCGTGATGTAGGCCCAGCGTTTCGCGCCCTTCATGCCGTGGATCGGGTCCATCCGGTTGTCGATCGCGTCAACCACGGTTGACTCCCCTCAGCTTGGACAACGCGGCACTGAACTCCGGCAACTCGGCCAGGCCGAAGCGCGGCGACGGGCCGCTGGTCCAGAAAAACTCGGTGGCAATTCCTGTCGCCTCCAGCGTGTACTCGTAGCCGCCGGGCAGATAGATATGCTCGCCCACGCCGGCCTCGAGGATCACTTCGCGGCCGCTCGCATCCTTGACCCGCAGCCTGATCTTGCCCTTCAGGCAGTAATGGGTTTCGTCGAAATCCGCCTGCTTCCAGTTGTACGGAAGGTGATCGGGCTCCTGCCAGCATACTCCCTGGCGGAAATGCCGCGCATCGTCGCGCTCCTGCGACAGGAAGATCGACGTGCCGATCCCCGTGTTGAACGGCAGCCGCGGCAGGGCCGAGATCTCGTCCATGGTGATCACGCGCGGGAAACGCCGCGCATTGGTAGCCTGCGGATCGTAATCGGACATTCGCATCCTCGGTTATGTCGGTGCCTGTGGCCTAGTGGCCCTGGCAGCAAGCTATTCTGCGGCTGCGGCGTGTGCCGCCGCCATCGGTGCCAGGAACGAGGCGGTGTAGCTTTCGGGTACCGGCCGCTCGCTGCGTTCGATCAATTCGGAAAAGTTCCAGAGCTTCAGCAGCTTGCCGTCGCGGAACACCGGCTGCAGCAGGTTTTCGGCCGGTGGGATCGCGTCGCGCGCGACGGTGCGGAAGTCGCCATCGACGAACTGCAACCCCAACCGTCCCCGCTTGGACGCCTTGAACGCAGCGCCGGAGGGCTTCTTGAACACATCGACCCAGCGCCCGTTGATCCGGACGGCGCTGGTCTTCTGCGCAAAGTTCATCGTGTCGCGGTTGCAATGCTGCAGCAGGCCGCCGCCCATGCCGAAAACTGCGTTGTCTGCCGCCAGCCCCCGCCGCGCAAGCTCGATATAGATGTCGCGCAGGCTCTCCAGCGTGATGCCGTCCCCCTGCACCACGCGGATGTAGTCGGGCAATATCTTATAGCCCTTCTTGTTGACGGCGTAGCCAAAACTTTCCATCAGCCACTCGGTCGTATCGGCGGTCACCGCGACGGGATCGCCTGAATCCGGTCGTACGCCGATCAGCCCCGGCCCAGACTGTATAAGCTCCTTCAGCTCGCCACCGATGATGTTGCGGACTGCGTTTTCATGGTCGTACGAATCAGTGAGCAGGATGACAAGGCCGTAGCCACGGTAGCGTTCGATCATGTTCCGCATCGCCGCCGCCTCGCCCTCGATACCCCAGGCGGTGAAAGAGGCGTGTTCCGAGTTTGGCCCCGACAAGGCCGGCGCCACATGGTTGTAATAGCGCTTGGAAGCGGTCACGCCGGGCACCGTGTCGCTCTGGTTGAAATTGACGAGATGGGCCAGCCCGCCCAATGCGGCGGATTCGCGCGAGCTGACGCCACGCGCGCCGTAATCGTGCAACATGTGGCGCACGATGCCGGGATTGTCGGACGTCTGCTCCAGCGCGTGCTTGATCACCGCCTTGGCCATCCAGCTGATCGTGCCGATCGTGGTGGGATACCAGACCGCGCGCAACAGCGCCGTTTCGAAAAAGCTGGTCACCCAGTAGTATCTTGGATCGGTGTTGATCACCTGCACAAGAACATTGCGCGCGGGGATCACGGTGCCTTCCGCCACCGCTTCGATTTCGACGGGAAGAAAGCCGCCGTGATCGTTCAGCACGCCCAGCCAGTTCTCCTTGCGGAACGGCATGCCGATCTCGCGGCAGTGGAACTCCGCCTCGTCGATCTGTTCGAGCGTGATCGGGTTCATCAAGTATTCACGCAAGAATGCCTGAAGACCCACAAACATCGTGACAGGATAAAGCCCGCCGCGGGACTCTACGTAGCTGGACACGAACTCGGTGCCCTCTGGATAAAGCGCGTAGTGGCAGTGTTTGTAGTTGTCCGTGTTGAGAATGAGGTTTTCGGAGCTTGCCAACACACATTCCTTCGCCATTGCAGCGACACGACCAACCTCGCTCGATCCGGCCGCGGCGTCCGCCAAGACAACCTGCGCTTGTGCCGGGCAGTGCGACGAGTTGCAGCGCGCGGCACTGCATCAGAGCATGCAAGCAAGCGCGCCTGCAAGAGAAATCTGAAACGGTTCGTTAAGTCGAATACGGCGCTGTTTCTGGCCCCACCGACCCAATGCTGCTTAACTCGGCATCTGTTTTTCGCCGATCTGCCAAATTTTACAGCATTTTCACGCGGAGGCGCGAGGCGCTCCACCAATCCCAAAGAAAAATGCGACTTCTGCGTCTGAATGAACCAGTTCATTCTTGACATCGCCGAACCGGGTCCATCACGATGCGGCACATGAATGCCGTGATGAATAGAAGACGTCATCCGCTCGATCAGTCGACAGAGTTCGCGATGCAGCCGCCGCGTTGCACAAGCGCGTGTCTTGCGTTCGGCACTTCGGATCCGAACGTTCACGCGCTGACCGGGCACGCTGCCGCAGTGCTCGGGGGCAGCAGATTTCCATGCCTGCATCGGACTTCACGGGCCTTTACGATGCGCCGCCAAATCATGCGTCACGCCGCCTGCGCCGATCGAACGGAGAAGCCGACATGATCACAGCGAACGTTTCGAAACGACGAGTTGTCAGTGCGGCACTGCTCGGTGCGACGTCGCTTGTCGGACTGTCACACGCGCAGCCCGCCGCCGACGCATCGTCTGCTGCAGCACCGGCCACCGTGGCGCCCCGCAGCCAGGCTAGCCTTGCGAAGGCGCCGGCCACGACCGCCATAGAGGAAGTCGTGGTTACTGCAGAGAAGCGCGCCTCCACGGTGCAGAACACGCCGCTCAGCATCACGGCTCTGTCCGGCCGCCAGATGCAGCAAGCCGGCATTACCACCGTGACGCAGGTTGCCGAGACTGTACCGGGCATATCCCTGCGAAGCTCCGGCCCAGGACAGACCGAGCTCGAAATGCGCGGGATGTCGTCGTCCGGTGGATCGTCGCCCACCGTCGGCTTCTACCTCGACGAGACGCCACTGACCCCGCCCGCGGCGTCGTTGAACGGCAAGGTGGTCATCGATCCGGACCTGTTCGACCTCAACCGGGTTGAGGTTCTGCGCGGGCCACAGGGCACGCTGTATGGCTCGGGTTCGATGGGCGGCACGATCAAGCTGCTGACCAACCCGCCGGACCTGATACGGTATTCCGGGCAGATCGACACAACCCTGTCGGGCACGGCAGGTGGCGGGGTGAACCCGACTGGCAAGGCGATGGTCAACATCCCGCTCGTCAATGACAAGCTGGCTTTGCGTATCGTCGGCGAAGAGAAATACGTGAGCGGCTGGATCGACCGGATCATCGATACGCCGTTCCCGTTTCCCACGAACCCAAGCCCGTCCTGCGCCCCGTTCCTCGCCTGCAACCGGGGAAACGTGACGGCCGAACCCTCGCGCACGATCCCCAACGTGAACTGGGAGTTGCAGCAATCCGCGCGTGCCAGCCTGCTCGCCAAGCCGACTGAGGACCTTTCGGTGACGCTGAACTTCATGTACCAGCGCATCGGCATGGGCGGCTACAACGAGTTCGACATGCCGCCGGGCGCAAGCTCCCTTGCCCACTACCAGCCTTTCGACACCTCCGAGCCGTTTTCCGATAGTTTTAAGCTGTTCAGCGGCACGGCGAACTACGATCTGGGCTTCGGAACGCTCACCTCGTCCACATCCTATTGGCAACGCGACGAGCGGCAGTCACAGGACATTTCCGAATCGATCTTCAACCTGCTGAACTCGTTTGGCTTGCAGCCCGCCGGATACACGCCGTCCGTGTTCACGGAAGAAGACATTTCCGACCAGTTCAGTCAGGAAATCCGTATCGCCTCGCCGAGCAACCAGAGGCTAACCTGGCTGGTTGGCGGTTTCTACAGTCGGCTGGAATCCATCTACCGCGACACCAACAACGCGCCGGGCTATGCCGACCTTTCGGTCGGCGGAGCGGCCGCCAACCCGCAAGGCACCATCTACGACGCAAACAACCCGTATCACGTCGATCAATACGCCTTGTTCGGCGAAGCGTCCTACAAGCTGCTGGACACGGTGAAATTCACCGCAGGGCTCCGTTACTTCGACTACAACACCCATGTGTATGAATCTGAAAGCGGCATCGGCACAACTTCGGGCAATGCCATACCCACTACGGCAAGCTATCGGACATCGGCCAGCGGCATCACGCCGAAGTTCAACATCGCTTATCAGCCTAATCCGAACCTGACGGTGTACACGGAAATCGCGAAAGGCTTCCGGCCGGGCGGCGTCAACCTGCCCATTCCCACGTCGATCGGTTGCACCGTGACCAACGAGGTTTATGGGCCGGATACGAGCTGGAACTACGAAGTCGGCGAAAAGGCGCGCCTGTTCGGCAGCAGGCTGACATTGAACGCAGACGTCTATTACATAGAATGGAACAATGTTCAGCAGCTCATCAACCAGAGCTGCGGCTATCCTCTGACGCAGAACGCCGGCACTGCGCAATCCTACGGGCCGGAACTGGAGATTTCAGTACAGCTTACGCCCGAGTTGGCGCTCACCGCCAGCGGCGCCTACACCCATGCCGTCCTCACCAGCGTGAACGACACGCTGACCGCGGCCGACCCCGCCCTGGTCAAGGGCACGCCCATCCTGAACATCCCGAAATACACCGAAAGCACGTCGCTCACCTATCGGCGCGCCATGACAGACGATTACGAATTCATCGGCCGCGTCTCCAATTCCTATGTCGGACCTTCAACCGACATCTCTTATGCCTATCAGCATCTCCAACCCTACGACATCGTCGGCATGCGCGCGGGGGTCGTGGGGCCGCACTGGTCCGGCTTCCTCTTCGTCGATAACCTGACGAACAAGCATGCCGAACTCAGCATCAACACCACGTCGTTCAGTTGGGTGACGCCATCGGTGACCCGTGTCGCCACGAACCTGCCGCTGACGGCCGGCTTGGAGATCGCCTATAAGTTCTAAAGCCCTTTTGAGAAAAGAAGCAAAAACCTTTATAGGGCTGTCACGGACACATGGAACAAAAGTTTTTTGGTCCTTTTTTTCAAAAAAGGACTGCTTGCGTCGTAGGCAGCCTGAACATGGACCTGGTCATGCGGTCGGAGCGCATGCCACACGCTGGCGAGACGATGTTCGGCCGCAGCTTCAGCCAGGCCGAAGGCGGCAAGGGCGCCAACCAGGCGGTGGCCAGCGCCAGACTAGGCGCGAACGTGGCCATGGTAGGCAAGGTGGGCAACGACAGCTTCGGCGCGCAGCTCGGCGCAGCGCTCCGCCAGGACGGCGTGGATGTGACGCATGTCGGCATCTCTCCCGAACACGCAACCGGGGTCGCCGTGATTATGGTTGACGACGAAGGCGAAAACCGGATCGTCCTGGCTCCAGGCGCCAATCTTTCGCTCTGCGCGGCAGACGTCGATGCTGCGGCGGACCTCATCGGCCACGCTGCATACGTAGTGCTTCAGCTGGAGGTGCCGATGGATGCAGTGGTCCGAGCGGCACACCTGGCCGGCCGATCCGGCGCGCGTGTCGTGCTCAACCCTGCACCGGCCGCCGCCCTGCCCGCCGAATTGTGGCAGTCGATAGACTATCTGGTCCCCAACGAGACGGAAGCCGAAGCGCTGACAGGCATACGCGTGCACGACGCTGTTTCCGCAAGCCAGGCAAGCCGCGCGCTGCGCAGCCGAGGAGTAAGGCACGTGTTGATCACATTAGGCGCCAAAGGCGTGTTCCTGTCGGACGATGCTGGCGAGCGCCTGCTACCCGCGCGTGATGTTGCGGCCAAGGACACCACGGCGGCCGGTGATTGCTTCATCGGCGGCATGGTCGCCGGCCTGTGCGAAGACATGCCGCTCGACGCGGCCGCGCAGCTCGGCATCGCAGCGGCTAGTTTATGCGTGATGCGCCATGGCGCCCAGCTATCCCTGCCGTATCGGGCCGAACTGGCGGCATTGCCGAACGGCCTGGCCGCCGGCTAAGCGGACGGAAGATACCAGATTGCATTACCATATCGATACTGACATGGGTGTGGATGACGGTCTGGCGCTTCTGCTAGCCAGCCGGCTGTTCGGAACCGCGGTTACCCTTTCCACCGTGTTCGGCAACGTGCCCGTAGAAGTTGCCACCCGAAACGCACTCATCTTCCGCGAGCTGCTCGGCCGCACAGCGTGCTGGACGATCCTGGCTGGTGCCGCGTGCGCGCAGGACGGGTTCACGCGCGACGCACGGCATGTGCATGGTGAGGATGGCCTGGGCGGCGCCACCGGCAGGTTGGATCCCGGCCTGCTCGGCGCGCTGGCGGCACAGCCTTGGGCCACCCTGGCCGATGCGCCACCGCCGGCGGTAAGCTCGGTTGTCGTGATTGGTTTAGGGCCGGCGACAAACATTCCCAGGTTGGTGTCTTGGTACGGGCGTGCCGCGGTTCAGCGGATCGTGCTCATGTCGGGCGCGTTCTTCGATGTAGGAAACATCACGCCATCGGCAGAGTTCAACGCGCATTGCGATCCCGACGCATTGCGCGAGACCCTGGCGCTAAACATCCCAACGACCATCGTACCACTTGATATCTGCCGCAAGGTGCAGCTGACGCGTGCGGCACTCCAGGAATACGGAAGCACCCGCATTACACCGCTCAGCCGGCTGGTCGCCGAGTCGCATATGAAATACATTGACTACTACCGGACTGCCGAAGGCATCGATGGTTGCAATCCGCACGATGCCCTCGCCGTCCTCGCTGCCGCCTCAGATGAACGGTTCTATGCCGTTAGGGGACAGATCGCGGCCGACAGCACCCCGGATCATCGCGGGCAGACCAGAATGACCATCGGTGCGTCCCAGATCGATGTGCTGATGGGCGGAAAACTGAAATGGGTGCGCGATATGATTGCCGACGTGTTATTGAGCGGGAGCGGCTCATGAATGATGCTGCCTGTGCTCAAAGTTGTGCAGCCGCGGATGGCAACTCCGACTACCATTCCGCGCGACGGTCTGCGCGAAGCCGCCTTCGACACGTTCGGCGCGATGCACGCTGCCCATGCCGCCAACGCCGATCTGCCCAACTAGCTTATAGGCACCCACAAGCTCGGGCAATGTTGCGCGCGACGGCAGTGCTCCGGGCTCGGGCAGGCGAGTTGGCCGTTAGCGGAAGTTCCGCTTCGGAGAAGCTGGCTCGGCGCAGCGGACACACAACCGATGCGGGTCTGGCGAAGGGCTCGACCCTGGACGGACCTGCTCGAGTAGCGTCGGCCTAGGACAGGGTCTGTTGTTGTCGCGAGGATAAGCTGTCGAATGGGATGCCCAGCTTACACAAACCCAGCCGCCTTTTGAAGTTGGGCTTCTCGGAATCGATCACTGGCACCGGATTGCCGTCGCCGCAGAGGGTGGCACTCCGGCCTCGGACCACCTGGCGATAGCATCCCGATGGTGCAGGTTGGTCGAACATACCCCCCTCGCTCAGCACCGGGGGGTGTCGGGTGCACCACTCATTTCGTGGCGAGCAGACTGGCAACCTCAACCCCCTAAAACAGCAGACAACTCGCCGGCAAGGTCGACTGGGAAGAAAGCCTTGCCCTCCATCAACCTGCGCGCGGTGCGACTGAAACCCAATTCCTCAAAATGCACGTAGGGCGGCTCGGAGACGGCGCGCGCGCGGACCTGCGCCGGCGTGACGCCGGACGGGTGCCCGATCCTGATCACATCCTTCCCCGTCTGCCTGGTCAGACCGGAGACGGTGGATCCCTGGACACGAGAAGCGGCCGCCAAACAGATGGAACCGGTTCCGGCGATGGATTCGTGCAAGGACCCCAGGAAGATCAGGTGCACGCGAACGTCCATGTCGGCCGCCCGAACGTCCGCGCCGTTGATCGTCCGGTAGTCCGTGGGTTGCGATACCAGCCCAAGCATCGGCAGCCCCGGCGAGCGTGCGTCGGCAACGGTGCGGTCGTCCGCAAAGCCGAACAGCACGGCAGCGGCCGCGCGTGCGTCACGCACCGCTTCGAGCAGCGTCTTGTCAGCATTGACCTGGCGGGCAGACTCCGTGCCGTTCAGGCCGAAATCAGCGCCGCGCACCCACACGCACGGGTTGGCGGCATCGATCAGGCTCGCCGGCATCCGCCTGCCATCGGCCAGCGCGATCATGTCCGTGGGATTGCCGGTCGGCAGCAGGCGGCCGGTCTTCGCCCCCACGGTGGCCGCCCAGTTCATGCCGATCTCGGCGCCCGTTCCCGGCACGCCAGGCACTTCGTAGTCGCCCTCCACCATCGCGCGGCCGTCCTGCACGGGCACGCTGGCCACCAGCACCTTGGCGGTGTTGGTGTTGTAGATGCGCACGCGGGTGACGCCCTCCTGCGCCGGCACCAGGCCCTCGTCGATGGCGAATGGACCCACACCGGCCGAGATGTTGCCGCAATTGCCGTCGTAGCCGACCCCACTGCCGGCGATGTCCACCTGGGCGAAGGTGTAGTCCACATCGGCATCGTCACGCTGCGATGGCGCGACGATGGCCACCTTCGAGGTGATCGGCCGGGCGCCGCCCAGCCCGTCGATCTGCAGCGCGTCGGGGGAACCCATCAGGCGGGCGAGCACGCGGTCCCGCGCTCCGCCCGCAGGCGGCAAGTCGCGCGCGTGCAGGAACAGGCCTCGGCTGGTGCCCGCGCGCGCGATGACAAGCGGTATGCTTGCTTGGGCCGCCCGGCGGCCGCCGGTTTTAGAACTCATGGCTCAGAACTCATAGCTCAGCACCGCAGAGACGAGATCCCGGTCGATGAGGCCGTAGTACTTGCCCGCGTCGAAGACGGGGAAGTGGTTGGTGTATTGCACGCCGAAACTCCATGCCTGCAGGTAGTTGAAGGTGACGCCGACGCTGGCCGCCGCGGTGTTCTCCTGGAACACGTTGACGCCGACAGGGGACGTGCCGACGAAGTCGTGCTGCAACGAGAGCGTCGGCTTCATGTCGATCGCGTAAGGCAGAAGATTTGGCATGTCGACGATGACCGCCACGGTGTAGGCGCCGGAAAACTGTGTCGCCTCGTAGCGTCTGGTGAGTGGCTGGCCGTCCACCGTGCCTATCGGTGCAAAAGCCGAGTCGACATCGGTCGTGTAGGGCGCTTCGAGCTCGCCACGTTCGCGGGGAAAGCCGGCCACGTAGTCGAACCCGATCTCACCCACCAGCGCCACGCTGCTGATACTGACGCTGGGTATGGCGGCGAGCAGCTTGGTGGCCGTAGTCTGCGCCTGGATAACGGGATAGCGCTTCCAGCCGTCGAGGATCTGGTCGAAACCAGGCAGGCCGAGCGCCTGGGCCACAGGGTCCGCCTTGATCTGCGCCGCTGCCGCCGCCACTGTGGCTGAGAGCGCCTTCGTCCGGTTGATGGCGGGGTAGTTGACCAGCAGCGCCGTGTCGGATGCGGCGAACTGGATCGGCTGGTTGATCCTGCTGGACAGTTCGCCCTGAATGGCCACCCCGGCCGGTGCGATGAAGTTCCAGCTCACCCCGATCAGGTGGATGTCTTTCGGGTAGTCGGCGAAAAACGACGCGGTGGAGGTATAGGTCGTCTTGGCATAGCCGGGCGGCGAGCCCGGCAGCGCCAGCGTGATCGGGTGGGCAGGTCGCCCAGCAGCCCGACCCCGTAGCCGGAGGCGTTCGGCGAGCCGGTCCGGAACGAGCCGAAGGGCGTGCGGCTATGATAGTTCTCGAAGTAGAGCCCGAGTTCCGTGTCGCCGAGGCTGGCAAACGTCTTGCGCAACGCGAAACCGAACTCGTCCAGGGTAGTCGGATGACGGTCCAGGCTGCGTGGCAGGCTGCCGCCGAACACGCTGCCGATCGCCTGGTCCACGCCATAGACGCTGCGGGCGTTGTCCGGGAACACGTAGGAGAGATTGCCGTAGGTGCCGCTATCCGAGATGGTGTCGTTGGTGGAAAAGAACGAGCCGTCCGGCTCCAGCTTCGAGCGTGTCCAGGCGAACTGCCAAAAGCCCTCCAGCGACACGCCGCCGCCGATATCCGTCCGCACATCCACCACGGGTATCGGCAGGAATCCCTGCCGCAGTTCCGAACCGGGCGTGCGCAGGGCGGTCGCGTCCAGCGGGTTGATCGAGTTGATGCCGAACTGGATGAACGTGCTCTCGCCCCAGTTCAGCGCCTGCGCGCCCACGCGCACGTCGAACGCGTGGCCGAGAACCGAAGGACGCGCGAAGGCGTAAGCGTCCAGCAGGCGCAGGTCGGCGCCGATGTCGCGCTCTGCGGCACGGCTGAACGGCTGGAAGTCGGTGCGTTCGCTGTCGGCGATAGGATCGTAGAAGCCGGTGGCGCGCGCGAAGAAACCGTAATCGTCGCGCTTGACCTGGACTTCGGTGGTGATGCGCTGTGTGGCGGCCACCGGCGTGCCCGGCGCGAAGTTGAGATCGCCGTTGTCTGCGTTGGACGTGCCGACCTTGCCGCCATTGGCGATGCCGATGAGGTTGTAATCACGATCCGACGTGCGGACATCCACGCTCGAGGACAGCGTGGTGTCGATGTTGACCTGCCAGCCGCCCAGATTTGTGTCGTAGGCGCAGGCGGTGCCGCAGGGCGCGGCACAGCTCAATGCGATGCAACCGCCGAACAGTAGGCCGCGCGGCCGTCCCTGAGTGCTTTCAACCGGTATCAACCCGCCCCTCCCTTGCCGCCGGTTTTCCGGTCTGGCCGTCGTTGCCTCCGGCGACGACGCCGGGAGGTAGACTTTAATAAAATATCATATTAGCATCCGCGCAAGCAAAATCAGCGGAGGATATATGGGGAACGGTAAGGCGACGGCTCTGCGCGCGCTTTTGCAGCTTCCAGACATCTGCATGGCGCCGGGCGCGTATGACGGCATCACCGCACGCCTGATCGAGCAGGCCGGCTTTTCCAGCGGTGTACATGACAGGTGCGGGCACCGCGGCCGCGCGCGGCTACCCCGATTACGGCCTGCTGACGCTGACCGAGATGGTGGACAATGCCGCCACCCTGGCGCGCGCCGTGTCTGTCCCGCTGATCTCGGACGCCGATACCGGCTACGGCAACGAGCTGAACGTGACGCGCACGGTGCGTGAGTTCGAGGCCCGCGGCGTGGCTGCCATACACATCGAGGACCAGGTCGCCCCCAAGCGCTGCGGCCACCTGGACGGCAAGGAGGTGGTCAGTCGCGAGGCGTTCGTATCCAAGATCAGGGCCGCCGTTGCGGCCCGCCACGACCCAGACTTCGTGCTGATCGCGCGCACGGATGCCTGCGCCACGGCGGGGCTGGACGAGGCGGTCGCGCGCGCCAACGCGGCGCTGGAAGCCGGCGCGGATGTGGCCTTCGTGGAGGCCACGCGCTCGCTGGAGGAGATGGCGGCGGTGCCACGGCGCGTGCAGGGGCCATGCCTGCTCAACGTGGTCCCCGGCGGCAAGACGCCCCCTGTGGACATGGAAGCGGCCCAGGCGATGGGCTACCGCATCGCGATCTTTCCCGGCGTCTGCCTGCGCGAGGTGATCCCCGTGCTCGACGAAGCGCTGCGCACCCTGATGGCCACGCGCCGCGCCGCCGACGCGCCACCTGGTGTAAGCGTGCTGCAAACGTTCCGCCGCTTCGGCGCAGACGAGTGGGACGCGTTGCGGCGCAGCTACGACCAGCAGACGCCGCACGCGCAAGCCCCCGTTTCGCAAGATCAGGCAGCCGCGCAATGAGTGCGCCCGCCACCCTGTTCGACAAGCTATGGGACCGCCACGTCATCCGCGACCTGGGTGAAGGCTGGGCCCTGCTGCACATCGACAGACATTTGCTGCACGACCTGTCCGGCCCGCCGGCCCTGCTGGAACTCCGCAGGAAGGGGTTGCGCGTGCGCAACCCGGAACTGGTTTTCGCCACGCCCGACCACGCGATGTCCAGCGCGCCGGGGCGCACGGGCCAGACGTTCCCGCCAGGCGCGCGCCTGTGGGCAGGGCTGAAGATGCTGGCCGGGGAGGCCGGCATACGCCTGTTCGACCTTGGTCAGGACGGCCAGGGCATCGTCCACGTCATGGGCCCGGAGCTGGGCCTGACGCTGCCGGGCATGACGCTGATCTGCGGCGACAGCCACACCTGCACCAACGGCGCGCTGGGTGCGCTGGCCTTCGGCGTCGGCCAGTCCGAAAGCGCCCACGCGCTGGCCACGCAGACCCTGCGCCAGCGCAAGCCCCGCCGCATGCGCATCCGGCTGGAGGGCACGCCGGGCCAGGGCGTGGCGCCGAAGGACCTGATCCTGCACGTCATCGGCCAGCTCGGCGCGGCGGCCGGCGTGGAGCACGCCATCGAGTACGCCGGTGCCGCGGTGCGCGCGATGGGCATCGAGGGACGCCTGACCATCTGCAACCTGTCCGTCGAGCTGGGCGCCAAGTCCGGCATGGTGGCGCCGGACGACACCACCTTCGCCTACGTCCAGGGCCGCCCGTTCGCGCCGACATCCGCCCAGTTCGACGCCGCGGTGGCCGACTGGCGCAGCCTGGCCGGCGACGACGAGGCCGTCTTCGACCGCGACGTGGCGATCGACGTCTCGGACGTGGCACCCACGATCACCTGGGGCACCAGCCCCGAACACACCATGCCGGTCGATGGCCTGGTGCCTGATCCCGACGCGTCTGCCGATCCGGCGGTGCGCCAGACGCGGCGGGCGGCGCTCGACTACATGGGGCTGGAGCCCGGCCGCAAGCTCGCCGGCGCCCGGGTCGACGTGGTGTTCATCGGCTCCTGTGCGAACTCCCGGATCACCGACCTGCGGGACGCGGCCGCCTTGGCCCGCAACCGCCATGTGGCCGAAGGTGTCACCGCCTGGGTGGTTCCGGGCTCCGTCGGCGTGCAGCGCCAGGCCGAGCAAGAGGGGCTGGATCGCGTGTTCCGCGACGCCGGGTTCCAGTGGCGCGAACCCGGTTGCAGCATGTGCGTGGCCGCCAACGGCGAGCAGGTGCCCCCGGGTGCCCGCGCCGTCTCCACCTCCAACCGCAACTTCGTGGGCCGGCAGGGGCCGGGCGCGCGCACCCACCTCGCCAGCCCCGCCATGGCAGTGGCCGCCGCCGTCACCGGCACCATCGCCGACGTTCGCAAGATCTAGCAGGATCCAGCCCATGCAACCCTTCACCCTGCTGACCGGCCCGGCCGCGCCGCTGATGCAGGCCAACATCGACACCGACGTGATCATCCGCATCGAGCGCCTGACCCAGGGCGATCCCGCCAAGCTCGGTGACTACGCGCTCGAGGCGCTGCGCTACCGGCCGGATGGCACCGAAGACCCGGACTTCGTGCTCAACCAGGCGAAGTTCAGGGGCGCGCCGATCCTGCTGGCCGGTCCAAATTTCGGCTGCGGCTCGTCGCGCGAGGGGGCGGTCACGGCGCTGGCGGCCCTCGGCCTGCGCTGCATCATCGCCGAGAGCTTCGGCGACATCTTCTTCAGCAACTGCTTCCAGAACGGCTTGCTGCCGGTCCGCCTGCCGGAAGCCGCCGTGCTGCAGATGGCTGCCGAGGCGCAGGACCGGCCCGAGCCCTTCACCGTCGACCTGCACAGGCGGTGCGTCGTCAGCCCGGGCGGAACGGAGCACGGCTTTGCTATTCACGAACTGCGCCGGACCGCGCTCCTGGAAGGCCTCGACGACATCGGACTGACCTTGAAGCACGCTGGCGACATCACGGCCTGGCAGGCCGCCGACCGGCAGGCGCGGCCCTGGGTGTGGGACACCGCTTGCCGGCTGCAGACGGCCCTGGAAGTGGCCCCGGAAGCGGCCACGCAAGCCGCGTGACATCGCGGCCGCAGCCACGTGCTGTGCCGGAGGCCGAACCGGCGGAGACGGTGGTCGGCTACACCATCGACGCCTTGCGGGACGCGATACGCGAGGGCCGGCTCGCCCCCGGCCAGCGCCTCGTGGTGGCCGACCTCACCAGCATGCTGGGGGTCAGCAACGGACCGGTGCGCGAGGCGATCCGCCGGCTGACCGGGGAAGGCCTCGTCGAGATCGTGCCGCATCGCGGGGCGGCGGTGCGCGTGTTCGACAGCGCCGATTTGCGCGAAATCTTCGACATACGCGAGGTGCTCGAAGGCCTGGCGGCCCGGCTGGCCGCCGAGCGCACCGGGGCCGCCGGCCGGGATCCGGAGCTGGCGGCCATGGTCGTCGGCATGCGGGCTATCCTGGAGGACGGCCCGGCCTACATCGCGCATAACCGCGCGTTCCATAAACTCATCTACGCACTGGCCGGCAACGCGCGGCTGAGCGAACAGGCAGGCCAGTTGACGCTGCCGCTGTATCGCTGGCAGTTCCACACCTTGATGGACCCCGCCTACGCGCGCGTCTCCGCGTCCGAGCATGAGGAGATCGCGGCTGCCATCCTGGCGGGCGACGGCGCACGCGCTGAGCGGGCGATGCGCAACCATGTCGACAGCTCCGGGCGCGCGATGATCGACGCGGCACGCGAAGCAGAAGCACGGCGCGCGGAGGTGACTCACCGTGTCCATAGCCCAAGAGTCGGGCGGTCAGGGTCCTGAGCGTCTCAAGGCGGCGCTAGGACGCTGCCATCGGACAGGTCGGCTTTTATAAGGCGCGCTCCTGTGGGGGGGGGACAAGACGGGAGATGTGGCCGAAAGCCGCCGGTCCGGTCCGGAGAAGAATGCGGGCTAGCTACCATCCGTGCTTGGACCGTCAGCCAAGATCGACCAAAGAATGCCATTGCTCCGATAGGCCGCGCCGTCCTGACATGGGAGGCGAATGGAGATGCCTTCGCGCCGATCAAAGGGGCCGTCCAATGTTTTAGCGCTGCGGCGGGTCTGCGAACGGCGTTCCATGAACGGGTATCTGGCCGTAGTCGGCGCCGAGTTTCTCGACCAGCCAACGTGGCGGAAGACCGAAGTCGGCCCTGGTCGGTGGCTCGTTCCGGAGCGCTGGAACACCAAGCCCCGCGACCATCAGCTCGAAGCCGGCGGGCAGATAGAAGTTCAGGAATCGACATCCCGGAGCCGCCATGAAGGCATGCTCATCCCGCCGCTCCTTTACTGGTAGGCCGAGCCGTCGGCCGCCCGCGCCGGATGCAGCACGTAGGCTCCGTCCGACGGCACGGCGACCGAGGCGAACTCGCGCGCCAGCCGCTCCAGCGCCGTGCGCATCGGCGCCCCATGCATCGCATGGCCATGTCCGGTGACGGCATACTCGGGCTGCAGCCTTGCCAGCGCCTCGACCGACGCGCGGGACGCCTCCCAATCCGCGGTGAAATACATCGGCGGTCCGTGCAGCTCGGGTGCCTGGGTCGCGGCGGCATAGGCCGATTCCTGCGCCGTGGTGATGAAGGCGTCGCCCGCGATCAGCCCGCGATCGGCCTGCCGCCAGAACGACACGTGGCCTGCCGAATGGCCAGGCGTGTGGATCCAGCGCCATCCGGGCATGAACGGCACGCTCCCGTCTTCCGGCAAGGCGTGCAGCCAACGCTTGACGTTCACCGGGCTGCGCGGAAACAGCGGCGACAGGCGCGACATCAGCCCGCCGCCCACATGCGGATCGGGCGGCGGATAGGACGACGTGCCGTTCAGGTAGGGCAGTTCGTGGGCATGCGCGTAGACCGGCACCTCCCACTGCCCCGCCAGCGTCTCCAGCATGCCCACATGGTCGAAATGCCCATGCGTCAGAACGATGGCGCTGGGCCTGGCGCCGGGGCCGAACCTGCTTTCCACGGCGTGCTCGATGAGGCGCTGCGTGCCGGGCAAGCCCGCGTCGATCAGCACCCACTCTGCACCTGGGCTGCCCGCGAGCACCACGTTGACGATGCCGAGCCGGCGATAGGCGAGATCCGGGGCGAGCGTGATCACACCCTGCGCATCATCCTCTCCGAACAGGGCCGACCGATCGACCGCAACCTGCTGTGCCATGCGCCACCTCCGGCGAGAGAACCGGCAGGGCCGGGCGTGGTTTCGTCACGCCGGATCGTCGCCGGACGCGTCAGCGCTCCCGCAGCCTGGGCATCAGCTCGACGAAGTTGCAGGGCTGGTGGCGCACGTCGAGCTGCCAGACCAGGATGTCGTCCCAGGCGTCGCGCACCGCGCCCGTGCTGCCGGGCAGGGCGAACAGGTAGGTCCCGCCGGCCAGCCCCGCCAGGGCGCGCGACTGGATCGTGGAGGTGCCGATCTTCTGGTAGCTCAGCATGCGGAACAGCTCGCCGAACCCGTCGATCCGCTTCTCGATCACCCGGTCGAACGCCTCGGGCGTCACGTCCCGTCCGGTCAGCCCGGTGCCGCCCGTCGTGATCACGACGTCGATGGCGGGGGCGGCGATCCAGCGCCGCAGATGCGCCTCGATCGCGCCGGCATCGTCACGCTCGATCGTCCGGTCGGCCACCCGATGTCCTGCGGCCTCGATGCGGGCGGCCAGCGTGTCGCCGGACGTGTCGCTGCTCGCCTGGCGGGTGTCCGACACGGTCAGCACGGCGATCTGGACCGGCTTGAACGGGATGCTCTCGTCGATGCGGCTCATCGCTTCAGTGTAGCCTGACCACCGCCTGCTGGAAACGCGATTGCGGCACCGCTCCCAGTTCCGGCGTGAAGGCCGGCCACACGCCGGCCGCGATCGCGTCCAGGCTGGGCGCCCGCAGGCCGAACCGCGCAGCATAGCCCCACAGATTGGTCAGCGTGCGCGAGACGAAGTGGCGGGTTTCCTCGACCGGCATGATCTCCAGGAACATCAGCGGATCGGTGTCGGCGGGCACGGCCCATCGCTGCAGCGCGTTCGGCCCGGCGTTGTAGCTTGCCAGCACACGCAGCAGGTCGTCGCCGACGCCTGCCTGCTGCGCCAGATAGGCGAGGTAGGCCTGGCCGAGCCGAAGGTTCTGGCCGGAATCCTGCAGCGTGCTGGCCGACACGGCGTGGCCGAGCGCGCTTGCGGTGTCGGGCATCAGCTGCATCAGCCCGTGCGCGCCGGCGCCAGACACCGCGGCCGGGTCGAAGTTGGACTCCACATGCGCCACCGCATAGACGAGCGCGCGGTCCAGCCTGAACCCGCCGCGCGGCCGCAGGGCCGGCACCGGCAGGTCCGCCTCGGTCGCGTCCACCACGCCGGCCAGGTCTGCGACCAGGCCGTCCAGGCCCGCCGCCCCGGCGACCAGGAACAGCGCGCGCGAGAGCGGCTGGTCGGCCTGTGCCACCGGCCACAGGCGCCGCAGCTCGGCCTCCGCACGGGATGTCTCGCCGACCTGCAGCAGCGCGAACGCGCGATGTCCCTGAGGTGTCGCGGCGACCGCATCGGCGTCCGCCTCCGCCAGGGTGGGGCTGGGCGGCGGCGCCACGACGCCCGCGCCGAGGACCGTGCGGGCGATCATGCCGTGCAGGGTGTGCGGTTCGCCCGCCGCACGCACCATCCAGTCGTGCCAGCCGCTGGCGTCGCCGGCGCGCAGATGGGCGCGTGCGGCCCAGAGTGCCGCGGCGCCGCGCAGGCCGGCCCCGGCGCCCCCGGCCGCCGAAGCGCCCTCGAACAGGGTGGCGCCGGCGGCGTAAGCGCCCCTGCGCCAGGCCGCCAGCCCGGCGACGTAAGCCGCCTCGCCATCCCGGCCGCGGCTTCTGGTGAAGGCCGCGCGCCCCAGGCGCAGGGCCGCGGCATCGCGCCCGTGCACCAGCGCATCGCGCGCCGACGCGGCGCCCGAGGAGAGTGGGTCCGGCGCCCCGCCACGCGCCGCGGCCAGCAAGGCGGAGGAGGGTGCGGCCGGCGCGCGCATGCCTGGCGGCAAGCGCTTGAGGAGCAGCGCGTAGACGGCGCAGGAATCGGGAAGGTCGGCGTATCGCCCGAGCCAGTCGGACAGAGCGCGCGCGGTGGCCCGCGCCGGGTGGCCGAGCAGCCGGTCGGCCAGGACGTGGCCGAGCAGGCTCGTGTCGGTCAGCTGCGCCGTCTCGGCCACCGCCTCCGGGATCGCGCCGCGCCGCTGCAGGGCGAAGATGCGGCGGATGCGCGCGGCCTCGCTGGGCGGCAGCGGCTGGGGCAGACCGACGCCGCCCAGTCCCGCCGGCAGGTGGACCCGCGGCACGGCCATGGCCAGCTCGTCGGACGCGGCGGCTCCGCTCGCCCCCTGGGCAGGCCGCATGGCGGTGCCGGCCAGGAACGCGGCGCCCGCCAGCACGGCACGAGCGGCCGAAAGGCGGGAGGTGGAAAGACCGATCCCTCGCATGGCGCGGCCGTAGACAGTATTTTCGACCCGGGCGCAACCCTAGACGTGCCGGCCGGCCAATCAAGGCAGGATTGTGGCAATCTACCCGCGTATCAGACGCAGCGCAGAAAGACATGGGAATGCAACGTCTGAGTATACACGGTCAGACTGGCGCGCCATTTGCCTTCATGCCTGCATCCAGGTGCCGTCGCAGTGCAACAAAGTCTGCCCAGGCCTCTTTCTTGGCTGCGGGCGTGCGGAGAATATAGGCTGGATTGAACGTGGCCAGTGCGGGTATCGGCGCGGGAAGGCCAGGAACCGACACCGCCTGCCACCGCCCGCGAAGCCGCCTGATCGTCTCGTTCCGGTTGGCCAAGGCGCGTGCGGGCAGCGCGCCCAGGGCCACGATGGTGTGCGGGCGCAGCAGCGTGAGATGGCGCCACAGGAAGGGCGTGCAGATCTGCACCTCCGCCTCGGACGGCGCGCGCCCTCCAGGAGGCCGCCAGGGCACCATGTTGACGAGCAGGAGGTCCTGGCGGGTCAGCCCGATCGAGGCGAGCATCCGGTCGAGAAGCACGCCCGCGGGCCCGGCGAACGGTCGGCCCTCGAGATCCTCCTCGGCGCCCGGCACCTCGCCCACGAGGACCAGGCCGGCGCGCGGGTTGCCGTCGGCCACGGCCAGCCTGGTCGCGGTGGCCGACAGGGCGCATTCGCGATAGCCGGCCAGCGTGCGATAGAGCGACTCCAGCGTGTTCGCGCCCTCGGCTGCCGCCTGCGCCCGCGCGACCGGTCCCGCCGGCCTCGCCGGCTCTGCCGGCGCGGCGGTGCGCGGTGCGGCGGCGCGCGAGGCCGGGGCGAGCCGGTCGACCGGCTGGTCGTCAAGCGCCTCGTCGGCGCCCCACTCCATCTGCAGCCGCAACGCGGCGAGCATGTCCATGCCATGTTTTACCGGCGGCCCGGGTTTGCGCAAACCGTGGGCAATCCCAGCTAGGAAGGCTGCGAAGCGGCGATACCAGCCCTTCAATCGCGGAAGCTGGTTGCCTTATACGTCAACCAGAACACGAACCGACCGAGGACGAACGAGATGAGCGACCGCGAGGCGATGGAGTTCGACGTAGTCGTCGTTGGGGCAGGCCCGGCCGGCCTGTCGGCAGCGATCCGGCTCAAGCAGCTGGCCCCTGACGCCGCCGTCTGCGTGGTCGAAAAGGCGGGCGAGGTGGGCGCCCACATCCTGTCCGGCGCGGTCATCGAGCCGAGAGCGCTGGAGGAGCTGCTGCCCAACTGGCGCGAGCTGGACGCCCCTATCCACACCGAGGCGAGCGAGGACCAGTTCGTGTTCCTCACCAAGCGCACCGCGTGGAAGTCGCCCGTGCTGCCGCCGCAGATGAACAATCACGGCAACTACATCGTCAGCCTGGGCGACGTCACCCGCTGGCTCGGCCGCCAGGCCGAGGCGCTGGGGGTGGAGATCTACCCCGGCTTCTCGGCTGCGGAGCTGCTGATCGAGGGGGAGCGGGTGGTGGGGGTCGCCACCGGCGACATGGGCGTGACCCGCGAGGGCGAGCACGGTCCGAACTACGCGTCCGGCATGGAGTTGCGGGCCGCCTACACGCTGTTCGGCGAGGGCTGCCGCGGCTCGCTGTCCAAGCAGCTGATGCAGCGCTTCGACCTGCGTCGCGGGGTGGACCCGCAGACCTACGGCCTGGGCATCAAGGAGCTGTGGGAGATCCCGCGCGCGAACCACAAGCCGGGCTTCATCATGCACACCGTCGGCTGGCCCGCCGACCGCAACACCTATGCCGGTTCCTGGCTGTATCATTTCGGCGACGGCCTGGTCTCGTTCGGCTACGTCGTGGGCCTGGATTATCCCAACCCCTGGCTGTCGCCGTTCGACGAGATGCAGCGCCTAAAGACGCACCCGCACATGCGCCGCCATTTCGAAGGCGGCCGACGCATCAGCTACGGCGCGCGCGCTCTGTCGGAAGGCGGGTTCCAGTCCATCCCGAAGCTGACGTTCCCGGGCGGGGCGCTGGTCGGCGATTCGGCGGGGTTCTTGAACCTGCCCAAGATCAAGGGCACGCATTGCGCGATGAAATCCGGCATGCTGGCGGCCGAGGCCGCGGCCGAGGCGCTGTCGGCCGACCGCACGGCCGAGCTGACCGCCTACACCGCCAAGGTGAAGTCGAGCTGGCTGTATCCCGAGCTGAAGCACGGCCGCAACCTGCGCCCGGCCTTCGCCAAATTCGGACTGTACGGCTTCATGGCCTATTCGGGCCTGGACACGTTCGTGCTGCGCGGCCGCGCACCCTGGACGTTCCACCACAAGCATTCCGACCACGAGGGGCTGCAGAAGGCGTCGGTGGCGAAGAAGATCGAATATCCCAAGCCGGACGGCAAGCTGACCTTCGACCGCCTGTCCTCGGTCTTCATCAGCAACACCAACCACGAGGAGAACCAGCCGGTCCACCTCAGGCTGCGCGACCCCGGACGCTGGCTGGGCGTGAACTGGGAGGAGTACCGCAGCCCGGAAAGCCGCTACTGCCCGGCCGGCGTGTACGAGGCGGTGGGCGTTGAGGAGGGTCATCCCCGCCTGCAGATCAACGCGCAGAACTGCGTGCACTGCAAGACGTGCGACATCAAGGACCCGACGCAGAACATCGACTGGTCGGCGCCGGAAGGCGGTGGCGGACCCGCCTATCCGGGCGGGATGTAGGCCTGGCAGCCCGGCTATTGCCGCGGCGGATGTCGGGCCGGGAGTCCGGCGCCTGCCGCGCAAGGGATTCGGCTACGCCGACGGTTTCAGTCTGCGTGGCATTGCTCTAGGCTTATTCGATGAACAAACTCGCGATCGTCGCGGCGGCAGCATCGCTTGCCACCGCCGCCCACGCTGCCCGTCCGGCCGACTACCTCGTGTCGCAGTTCGCGGCGCATCAGGGCGACCTGCCGCTTGCCGCCGAGCGGATGCAGGCCGCGCTGGCCGGCGATCCGTCCAGCCAGGAACTGCGCGAGGACGCGTTCGTGCTGTCCCTGCTCGCCGGCTCGCCGGCAGCACCTGAGCTGGCGCGCGACCTTCCCGCCAACCCGCTCGCCCAGCTCCTGCTGGCCGCCAAGGCCGCGCATGACGGCGACTGGCCGCGGGCCGAGCTGGGCTTTGCCGAACTGCCGCACCAGCCCCTGTCGGACGCCCTGCGTCCCCTTCTGGTCGCCTGGGCGCAGCAGGCCCAGGGGCAGTCCGACCGCGCAATGGACACCCTGCAGCCGGCGCTGACCAACAACCGGCTCGGCACCATCGCCCTGCTGCACGCCGCCCTGATCGCCGATGCCGCGCACCGCGACGGTCTGGCCCAGCGCCTGTACGCCGACCTGGCTCACGCCCAAACCCAGTCCAGCCTGCAATTCGCCCAGATCCTGGCGAGCTGGCAGGCGCGCAGCGGCGACCTGCAGGCAGCACGCGCAACGCTGGCCAGCGCCGTGCACGCCGCGCCGGAACTCGCCATCGCGCAGCCTGCGCTGCTGGCCGAACTCGGCCACCCGCGCGCGCCGGTGCCCCTCTACGCGCTTGCCCAGGTGCTGGTCGAAGTTGCAGCCGCCACCACCGGCGACACCGAGCACGACGCGGGCGAGCTTCTGGTCAAGGTGGCGCTCACGCTGGTGCCGGACATGGCCGAGGCGCGCCTGCTGGCCTCCGAGATCGCCAGCAACCGGCACCAGTGGAACGTGGCCGCCGCCGAGCTGGAGCACGTTCCTGCCAGCGAGCCGTTGTCGCCCGTGATCCAGCTTCGCCTGGCCGCCCTGTATGCCCGCGACAACCGGGCGCAGAAGGCGGCCGACCTGCTGACCAGGCTGGCCGACGCCTTCCCGGACCGGCCGGAGCCGCTGGCGCAACTTGGCGACACGCTGTCCGGCGAGGGCCGCTTTGCGGACGCGGTCTCCGCCTACGACCGGGCGATCGCGCTGCTGCCCCGCCCGGCCGCTTCGGATTGGACGCTGTTCTACGCGCGCGGGGCGGCGCTGGAGCGGCTTCACCAGTGGCCGCGCGCGCAGGCCGACATGAACCGGGCGCTGGAATTGTCGCCGGACCAGCCTTCGGCGCTCAACTTCCTCGGCTACTCCATGGCCGACCGCAACCAGGACCTGGCGCAGGCCGAGGACATGATCCAGCGCGCCCTGCACGCCCGCCCGAACGACGGCGCCATCGTCGACAGCCTGGGCTGGGTCAAGCTGCGGCTGGGCGACACGCGCGAGGCGCTGCGGCTGCTGGAACACGCAGCCGAACTCGAGCCCGAGGACGCGAGCATCACCGGCCATCTCGGCGACGCCTACTGGTCGGCCGGCCGGCACCTGGAGGCCGAGGAGCAGTGGCGGCGCGCCCTCGTCCTCAAGCCCGACCCCGACGAACAGGCGCGCATCGAAGGCCGGTTGAAGAGCGCCACGCGATAGGCATCGGCAACGCTTGTCGGCAACGCTCCGGGCAGCCGGCCGTTAGCTTGCGGCAGAGACTGGGAGAGGCCGATGCCAGGAACGATCGTCGATTTCAAGCCGCAGCGTGCCACCGGGGTCTCGCCGGTCCAACTCGCCCAGGCGCTCGGCTGGTTTTCCATAGCCCTGGGGTCGGTCGAACTGCTGCTGCCGCGTGTGCTGACGCGCCTGCTCGGCCTGCGCGGCCACGAATCGCTGGTGCGCAGCTACGGGCTGCGGGAGATCGGCACCGGCATCGGCATCCTTCGGTCCCGCGACCCGACCACCTGGGTGTACGGCCGGGTGGGAGGCGACGCGCTCGACATCGCCACCGTGGCGCTCGGGCTGGGCGGCCCCCGGCGCGCCAGCGCGGCCCTCGCCCTGGTGTCGCTGGCAGGCGTGACCGTCATCGACGTGGTCTGCAGCGGCATGCTGGCCCGGCAGAAGGCCTGAAGGCGCATCGCCTCAGCCCAGCGTGCAGACCGAGGTCGCGCCCGCCAAGATAAACCTGGCGCTTCACGTGACCGGCCGGCGGGCCGACGGCTATCACACGCTCGACAGCCTGGTGGTGTTCGCCGGCGTCCATGACCGGCTGACCGCGCGGCCAGATGCCGCCCTGTCGCTCACGGTCGAGGGTCCGTTCGCGGGCGGGCTGGCCAGGGAACCCGACAACTTGGTGCTGCGCGCGGGGCGGGCGCTGGCAGCGCGCCACGGGATCGAGCCGGCGGCGGCGTTGACCCTGCACAAGCACCTGCCGGTCGCGTCCGGCATCGGCGGCGGGTCGTCCGACGCCGCGGCGAGCTTGCGCCTGCTTGCGGCGCTGTGGCGCCTGCCAGCGTCGCCCGCCGACCTGCACGCCATCGCGGCCGGCCTCGGCGCCGACGTTCCCGTCTGCCTCGACCCGGTGCCGCGCCGCATGACCGGCGTCGGCGACATCCTCTCGCCCGCTCCGGACCTGCCTGAATGCGGCATCGTCCTGGTCAATCCAGGCGTCGCCCTGTCCACGCAATCGGTGTTCCGCGCCCGCTCCGGCGCGTTCTCCTCCGGCCTGAGCCTGCCCGCCGGCTGGGCCGACGCCGCCGGCATGGCGCGCGACCTTGCCTGCCAGGCCAACGACCTCGAACCGCCGGCGATCGCCCTGTGCCCGGTGCTCGACGACGTGCTCTCGGCGCTTGGCCGGGTGAGGGGCTGCCACCTCGCGCGCATGAGCGGGTCCGGCGCCACCTGTTTCGGCCTGTTCTCGACCGCGACAGAGGCGGCCTCGTCCGCCGCAGCGCTCGCCCGCCCCGGCTGGTGGTGCTGGGGCGGCCCCCTCTGGCCAAGCCCCTCACGCCCACTTTACGGGACGCCGACGCACACCTAATGACGGCGAACAGTTGGGGCGTCGCCAAGCGGTAAGGCAGCGGATTTTGATTCCGCCATGCGGAGGTTCGAATCCTCCCGCCCCAGCCAGCGAATTTTCGCCAGGAGCTTATACGGGCGCGGTGGACGATACGCCTGGCGAGCGAGTCGCCGGCTGCCCTGTAATGCTTCCGGCGCCATCGTTCCGAACTCGAACAGAACATCGCGGCCGCAAACCGGACCGTGGCAGCCCTCAAGTCACGCGGCGTTGCAGGCCAGTTGCCGAGCCAGGCCGGCGCGGCTCAGCCGCAGGAAGCCGATGTCGTGCCGCGTCTTGCCGTCGTTAGTTGCGAGGTCGGCCAGTATCTCTCCGATCACGCTGCAGAACTTGTATCCGTGGCCGCTGCACGGCGAGGCGAGAACGACCTGGCTGTAGGCGGGATGGTGGTCGAGGATGAAGTGCTCGTCCGGCGTGTTGGTGAACATGCAGGCGCGCAGCGCCATGGTCGGGCCCGAGCCTGCCGGGAAGTAGCGCTCGCCGAACGCGCGAAGCAGCGCCTCGTCGGCCGCATCGGGTTCGCGCAGCAGCGTGTCCGCGTGCCCGGTTTCCCCTTGATGATGGTAGCGGCCGAACTTGAAGCCCGGCACCTCGTAGATCGGGAAGCCGTAATAGCGGCCTTCCTCGACCTGGAGGTTGAACACGGGGAACCGGTCGCGGCCGAACAGCTCCGGCCGGTGCGGCTGCAGCCAGGCCAGAACCTGCCGCTCCGGCACCGCGCGGCCGGCCAGCAGGGGAACCAGATCCTCCATCCAGGCGCCTGCGGTCAGCACCAGACGGCTCGCATGGTAGCGGCCGCCTCCAGTGGTGACCGTAACCCCTTCGCCGCTTCCGGCTGCCTGCCAGCCCAGCACCGGCTCGCGTGCGCGCACCACGGCGCCGCTCGCCTGGGCGAGTTCGATGTGGGCGACCACGGCGCGCTCGCTCGCGACCAGGCCGCCCTCCGGCTGGAACACCGCGCGGTGGGAGGCAGGCAGGCGATAGCCGGGGAAGCGCGCGTTCACCGCCTCCCCCGTCAGCACCTCGTGCGGCAGGTCGTGCAGCCTTGCCGAGGCGAGCGCGCCCTGGAACAGCGCCTCCCGTTCCGCGCTCGCGTCGATCGATCCTGTGATGACGAGCAGTTCGCGGCCGCTCGCCGCCTCGGCGTCCCGCCACAGCTCGTACGCCCGGCGCAGCAGCGGCACATAGGCCGGGTCCTCGTAATAGGGCAGGCGGATGATCCGGCTGATGCCGTGCGAGGAGCCATGCGCGTGCGGGATGTCGTAGCGTTCAAGCACCAGCACGCGCTGGCCACGTCTGGCCAGTTGCCAGGCCGCGGCACTGCCCATGCCGCCGCCGCCTACCACGATCACGTCGAAGGTCATTGGCCTGAAATCCCGATCAGCTGCGCCACGCCTTGACCAGCGCCGCGTTCGCCGCCACCCAGGCGGACGCGGTCCTGGCAGGGTCGGCGCCGTGCGCCTGGTTCTGCAACATCAGCGCCTGCTCGTCATCGAGGGTCAGCTTGAACCGGCCGAGCACGGCGTAGACGTCTGGCATGTCGGCCTTCAGGCCTCGGCGGGCGACGGTGTTCACCGTCTCGGCGCTGCCGAAGCACCCCTTCGGATCGGCGAGGAACCTGAGCTTGTGGGTGGCGAACATCCAGTGCGGCGTCCAGATCGTGACCACGATCGGTGTGTTGCGGCCGATCGCCTCCTGCAGCGCACCGACCATGGTCGCTTCGCTGCCGTCGACGAGGGTGATCGCGCCGAGCCCGTACGCCTCGATCGCCTTTTCGGAGGCGCGCATCAGGCCGGCGCCGGCATCGATGCCGATGACCGTGTTGTCCACCAGATCGCCCCGGGTCGCGAGGTCGGCAACCGAGATCAGAGGCGCGTAGTCGGGCGTCGCCCAGCCGATCCGGGCGCCGGTGAAGTTCGGGCCGATCAGGTCGACCTGGTCACGGAGCCTGGCGTAATAGGCGGCGTGCGTCGTCGGCAGCCAGCCCGCCAGCATGCAGTCCGCGTCGCCGGACGCCACCGCCTGCCACATCGCCGCACCCGATACCGGGATCAGCGTCACCTCATGCCCCATGTCCTGCAGCACGGCGGCCAGGATGGTGCTGGAAACCACCGCGTCCGACCACTCCACATAGGCGATCCGCACCGGTTTGCCCGAGGTGGAGGCAGGCGCGGGGGCGGGGG
>CALMVI010000074.1 GCA_937873095.1 uncultured Acetobacteraceae bacterium
AACAGGCCGGACACACGACCGCTTTCGCGCCAGATCAGATTTCTCACACAAACCCCTTGCAACTAGAGGGCCGTCCACACACGGGCTACACTCGTTCACATCGCCGATTGTGACGGCCCACCCTTCGTCAAAGATTATCGACCATGGTCAAACCCTTCCCGTTCGCCGTCATCGCCAGCGCCATGCTCGCGCCTGCACCGCCGTCTTCCGCCCAGGCAGGCGCCGACACGCAAACGGCCACTGCCGGTGAGCGCGTGGTCACCCTGCCGCTTCGCGGAGGAGTGGACCAGCGGGTGTTGTACCAGGCGCCGGCGAACACGCGCGCCAGCCTGATCATGCTGCCGGGCGGGACGGGCGACGTGGGCGTGCGGCGGGATGGCGACTTGCGTCACGACGACAATTTCCTGGTGCGGACGCGGGCGGATTGGGTGGCGAGAGGGTATGCCGTTCTGATCCCCGACATGATCGACGGCGTGAACCTGCGTGGCATGCGCAGCTCGCCGGCTTACGGCCGGGTGGTGGACGAGCTGGCCGCCTACGCCCACGCTCAGTCGGCCGGGCCGGTGTTCCTGATCGGAACCAGCCAGGGCACCATCGCGGCGGTGAACGGCGCAGCGCACGCCCGACCGGGCGTGATCGCGGGCGTGATCCTCACTGAAGCCGTGTCGGTGCCGGGGCGCTTGAGCACGGAAACGGTGTTCAATGCTTCTCCGCAGGATGTGCGCGTACCCGCGCTGGTGGTCGCAAACCGCGACGATGCCTGCACCGTAGCACCTCCCTCCATGGCGTCCCGGATCGCCGCGGCCATGACTGACTCCCCAGGCGCGCGTGTGCTGATGGTCAGCGGCGGCGTGCAGCGATCAGGGAGCGTCTGCGGCTCGCTCTCACCCCACGGCTACTACGGCATCGAGGATCAGGTCGTAAGCGCAATGGTGAGTTGGCTTCGAGCCCACGGCGGCTGACCTGGACGCGACGCGGCTGCCGTCTGGCAACGTGCAGCCAGCCGTAGCCCGTACTGCCCCTGGGCAATGCGGGAGCACCACACGAGGTGCCAGCAACGCTTAAACTCCGAGGATGGTCTGTGCCCAGTTGCGAAACCGGTCAACATGCGTGTTGTCCCTCCCGCATCGCGCTAGGTCGCGACGCGGGCTACACTCGGGAAAGCTCAGCCATACCCACGAGGAACGACAGGACATTATGCGGCTTCCGCCGGTGCCGACCGCATCTGCTGCGTAGGATAGCGCAACGATGGGTTGCCCACAAAATCGTGGGTGCCGCTGTGGGTCAGGGCGCCCTGGGTGTCGAGCCAGATGCGGCCGCCGAGGTCGCGCCAGCGGCGGCAGAAGGTGTAGTCCTCACTGAGGTAGTGGCGAGTCTCTGGCTCGATCATGCAATCGAACAGCGCGTAGCGGTGCGGGCTGGGGGACTGGGCGGCCCGGTCGTGAGCGGCGGCGAAGGCGAGCTCGGGATAGGCCTGCATCATGCGCAGCAGTGCTGCGCGCCGGATCATCAGGAAGCCGGTGCCGGCATAGGTTGCGGTGACGAAGCCGTTCCTGTCCTCACGCTCCGCACCATCGCAGGGCAGGCCCACGTAGCGCAGCGGCGCGGTCTGCGGCGTCTCGCCCGCGTGCAGGCGGCCGACCGCCTCGGCAGACCAGTCCCGCACCTTCAGCGGATACATGCCGGCCACGACGTCCTGGTCGAAGGCGACCATGCGCAGCACCTGCTTGGGCGCAAAGCTGATATCGGCGTCGACGAACAGCAGGTGGGTGGCGTCCGCACGGTCCATGAACTGGGCCACCAGGGTGTTGCGGCTGCGGGTGATCAGCGAGTCGTTGCCCAGCATGTCCACCGTGACGGTGAAGCCGAAATGGTTGCCGGTCAGCAACAGGTTGATGGTGGACAGCATGTAGCCCTGGGTGACCAGGCTGCCGAAGCAGGGCGTGCACACGACGATGTGGAGGTCTTGGGGAAGCTGCATGGTGTGCCGCAAAGTTATCACGGTAGCATAACAAGACAATGGTGAATAATCGGCAAACGCCGATCTCAGAGAGATTGAACCCACACGAGTTCGGAGTAGCGCGCCAGCACGGCATCGGAGGTCAGCAAGCGAGCTGGCCGGATCAAGGCCTGGGCCAGCAGCAACCGGTCGAACGGGTCGCGATGATGCGAAGGCAGGGTGACAACATACGCCGCGTCCTCGATGCTGACCGGCAAAGCGACGAACCCCGCATCCCGAGCGGCCCTGGCGACCTCGTCCGGCTTGGCGCCAAAATCCTCTCGGCGAAGGGCCGTCTTGATGGCGATCTCCCAGATGCTGACCGCGCTGAACAGGACCACGTTGTCCAGGTTTTCCAGAGCGTCCCTGATGGCAAAGGTCAGCCGCTCGGGCTGGCCGACAGCCCGAAGCAGGTAATTCGTGTCCAGCAGGAGATGCATCAGCTTCCTTCGAAAAGGGCTAGAGCATCGTCCGGCAAAGGAATGTCGAAATCCTCCGGGATCTTCAGCTTTCCCGCCAAGATGCCAAGCACGCGCTTTGGTTTGACGGGTGCCAGTGGCACCAGGCGGGCGACCGGCCGCCCGGCTCGCGCAATCACGATCTCCTCCCCGGCCGCCGCCTGGTCGACCAGCCGCGACAGATGTGTTTTCGCCGCGTGAATGTTCACCGTTTCCATCTGCGTCATCCTAGCCCAACTTAGTCCGATGTAGCCCGAAGCGCGACGCCCGTCCACCGCTTTGACCCTACCCCACCC